>CAYPYK010000001.1:0-9419 GCA_964414665.1 uncultured Intrasporangiaceae bacterium
CGGCGTGCCACCACACCATGACGTCGGCGTCAGCCCGCAGGCCGGCCACGTCGTAGAACCCGCGCACGACGACGTCCACCGCCGCCAGGTCCGCCACCAGGGCCTCGACCTGGGCGGTCAGCTCGCCCCGGTCGGCGTCGCCCAGTGGTGTCCTCAGCGAGAACACCGACCACATCGCGTAGCGGATGGTGTCGTTGATCTCGCGGATCCGAGCGGCGCCCGGCTTGGCTGCGACGGGACGGCCCGCTGGTCCGGTGGGCGGGTCGACTGGGGTGCTCATGCGCCCATCCTCCCGCGCCCGGCCGGTTCTGCCGCCAGGCCATGGACGACCGCGGCCGCGGCGGTGGTGGCGGAGGAGATGACAGCGGGGATCCCCACCCCGTCGTAGGCCGACCCGGCCACCTCGATGCCGGGCAGCCCGGCCACCTCGGCGCGGATCGCCGCAACCCGGTCCAGGTGCCCGACGGTGTACTGCGGCAGCCCGGCCTCCCACCGCTGCACGTGCGAGTCGACCAGAGGCGGCAGGGGCCGCCCGATGACCTGCCCCACCTCACGCGCCGCCAGCTCGACGAGCTCGGTGTCCTCGCGTTGGAGCGCGGCCTCCTCCCCCGCCCGTCCGATGGAGGCGCGCAGGTATGCCGTGTCCCGCGACAGGGCGCCCGTCCAGCCCCACTTGACCCCGCTGAACGTCCCCGCCTTGATGGTGAGCCCCTCGACCGGAGGGACGAGGAAGCCAGACCCCGGCAGGTCACCGAGCCCGGCGGTCCCGACGGCCAGGGTGATGACGGCGGTCGACGCGGTCTCCATCGCCGCGAGGATCGCCGACGCACCCGGTGCGAAGGGTGCGAGCAGCCGGGCGGTGGGGGCCGGCGACACGGTGAGCACCACGGCGTCGGCCTCGATGCGCTCGGGGGAGGTCGTCGTCCCCGCGAGCACCGCCCAGCCGTCGGGGGTGCGCTCCAGGGCCGTGGCGGGCGTGTGGAGCCGGATCACGACGTCGTACGGCTCCATGGCGGCGATGAGCAGGTCGGGGAAGCGACCGACGCCCCCGCGGATGCCCGCGAACGGCGCCCGGCGCGGTGTCCGGCCCCCGGACCCGCCCGGGGGTGGCGCCCCGGGCGTCGCGACCACCCCCGCGCCGCGCGGCCCGAACGCCCGCGCCGCGAGGGCGACGAGGCTGCCGCCGGCGCTCGCCGTCGGCCACGCCTGCGGCAGGGCGGCCCGCAGCGACAGCCGGGACGCGTGCCCGGCATACACCCCACCGAGCAGGGGCTCGACGAGCCGGTCGACGACCGCCTGGCCGAGCCGGGCGGAGACGTACTCCCCCACGGCGACATCCTCGGTGAGCGGGCCGCCCGGCCAGGCCTGCTCAGCGCGGAGCCGCTCCAGCTCCGCGTCGGTCAGCAGCCCACGGGTCGCCTCGGGGTCGGCCGGGATGCCCATGAGCGTGGCCCGAGGTAGCGGGTGCAGCGTCCCGCGCGACCACACCGACGCCGACGCCGTGTCCGGAGCGACGATCTCGTCGCCGGCGCCGATGGACTCGAGCAGGTCGACCGCCTCGGGACGCAGGGCCAGCATCGCCTCGGCTCCGACGTCGACGAGGTGGCCGGCGACGTGCTCACGGCGCAGCTTGCCGCCCGGGCGGTCGCCGGCCTCGAGCACGGTCACCCGCGCGGCCGGCAGGGCACGCACCACGGCCAGCGCGGCGGTGAGCCCACTCACACCTCCACCGACCACGACAACATGGGGCCCCGGCGGGGGCGACGATGACGCCATGTCCACAGGCTCTCATGCGCGCACCGACGTGCCGGATGCGGCCCGACCGCTCGCCGAGCAGGAGCCGTCCTGCGGGTAAGCCGCGCGCGCACCCCGGGCCCGAACGTGCCGGTCCGACGCAGGCGTGACCCGATCGAGACCATTGCGACGGAACTGACCGAGGGGGCCGTCCCCTCTCAGGGCCGGCCCGACCACGACAACCGTGAGGAGCACCGATGCTTCGGCTGCACACCACCACCGGCGGCACCCGAGCGACCCGACGTGCGGCCTCGGCCGTCATCGCCGCGGCGGCCCTCGGCGCGGCCCTCCTCGCCGGCTGCAGTGCTGACGGCGGGTCGACCGCCGGCTCGCTGGCCGACCAGTCCGCCGGAGGGGGTACCGCCGTCCAGCGGCAGAGCGACTCCGCCAAGGCGGCCCCGGGGGTCGCCGAGGGGACCAGCACCGACGTCGCCGATCAGGCCGAGCTGCAACGCAAGCTCACCCGTCAGGCGAACCTCTCCCTCACCGTGAAGAACGTCGACGGCGCCGCGGCGGACATCCGCTCGATCGCCGTCGCCGCCAAGGGACTGGTCCTCTCGGAGCAGCTGAACGCCGACGCCCGGCCGGACGCCCGGTCCAGCGACGCGACGGGGTACGGCTCGATGACGATCAGCGTCCCGAGTGACCAGCTCGACGCGACCCTGGACCGGATCAGCCGGCTGGGCACGGTCGTCTCCCGCGTCACCTCCACCGAGGACGTGACCTCGACCTACGTCGACACCCAGTCCAGGCTCGCGACGATGCGCGCGAGCGTGACCCGGGTCCGTGCGCTGATGTCCCGCGCCACCAAGATCGGCGACGTCGTGGCGCTGGAGTCCGAGCTCGCCAAGCGAGAGGCCGACCTCGAGGCCCTCCAGGCGCAGCTCACCGCCTTGGACAGCGCCGTGGCGATGTCACCGGTCAGCATCAGGCTCTCCACGGTGGCCCCGGCACCCACCCCCGCGGCCACGACCGGGTTCCTCGGCGGGTTCAGGGCCGGTTGGGACGCCTTCACCACGACCGTGCAGGTGGCCCTCACCGGCCTCGGCGCGGCGCTGCCGTTCGCGATGGCCGGTGCGGTCGTTGTCGTCCCCCTCGTCATCTGGCTGCGCCGACGGCGCCCCACGGTCACGCCACCTGCCGCGCCACCGGTCGCGCCCCCGGCCACGCCCGCCGCCCAGGCCTGAAGGGGCCGCGCTCAGCCCCGCGAGCTCAGCTCGTGCACGAGCTCGACGACCCGGGTGAGCACGTCGGGGTCGGTATGCGGCAGGACACCGTGCCCGAGGTTGAAGATGTGCCCCGGAGCGGCCCGCCCCTCCGCGACGATCCGGGCGACCTCGGCCTCGACGACCGGCCAGGGGGCCAGGAGCAGGGCCGGGTCGAGGTTGCCCTGCACGGCATACCCCTCGCCGATCCGCTCGCGAGCGTCGGTGAGGGACACCCGGAAGTCCACGCCGACG
Organism: uncultured Intrasporangiaceae bacterium; assembly: GCA_964414665.1. Taxonomy (GTDB): domain Bacteria; phylum Actinomycetota; class Actinomycetes; order Actinomycetales; family Dermatophilaceae; genus CAVSJJ01. The sequence continues at coordinate 3,255 of CAYPYK010000001.1, forward strand.
ACATCGGCACCCGCCTGACCCATGAGGGCGAGGAGCTCACCGGTCCCGACGCCGAAGTGGATGCGGGGCACGCCGAGGTCGGCGACCGCTGCGAGCGCGGCGGCCGAGTGGGGCAGCGCGTGGGCGGCGTAGTCGGCCCGGGACAACGCCCCCACCCACGAGTCGAACAGCTGCACGGCACTCGCGCCGGCCTCGACCTGGACCCGCAGGAAGGCGCCCGAGATCTGTGCGAGCCGTCCGCACAGGTCGTGCCACAGCTCGGGGTCGCCGTGCATCAGGGCCTTGGTGTGCTCGTGCGTGCGCGACGGCCCGCCCTCGACGAGATAGGACGCGAGGGTGAACGGCGCCCCGGCGAACCCGATGAGCGGGGTGGCCCCGAGCTCGGCGACGAGCAGGCGCACCGACTCCGAGATGTCCGGCACCAGGTCTGGGGTCAGCTCGCCCAGCCGGTCGAGGTCGGCCCGGGTCCGCACCGGCTGGGCGAGGACCGGTCCGGTGCCGGGCACGATGTCGAGGTCGACCCCGGCGGCCGCCAGCGGCACGACGATGTCGGAGAAGAGGATCGCCGCGTCGACGCCGTGCCGCCGTACCGGCTGCAGGGTGATCTCGGTGACCAGGTCGGGGCGACGACAGGACTCGAGCATGGCCACCCCCTCACGCAGGGCGCGGTACTCGGGCAGCGACCGCCCGGCCTGCCGCATGAACCAGACGGGCGTATGCGGCACGTCCTGTCGCCGGGCGGCCCGCACCAGCGGACTCTCGGCAGGGCTCGGGGAGGGGCTCATGGGGGTCAGCGCGGGGCGCTCGGCGGTCACAACACCCCATCCTCCCATGTCACCCACGGGGTCGAGGTGACGACGCGACGCCACCGCCCGGCGTGCCATCGCCCCGAACGACAGCCCCCCGGCATACCCTGCAGAGGTGGCAAGTCGCACCGTAACCGGTCGTGAGTCGCCGGAGTTCGTTCGTGCTCTGGACGACCTGCGGCACGCGCGGCTGCGACCGGAGGTCCGGATCACCGAGGTCCCGGCCCCGCAGCGCATCGCGCCCTACGCGGTCGCCCTCACCGCCGACGTGCTCTCGGCTGCCGGCTCCGACGAGGAGCTCGCTTCCGGCCGTTTCGTGCTCCTGCACGACCCGGCCGCCCCCGAGCCCTGGGGCGGCACCTGGCGGGCGGTGACGTTCGCTCGCGCCGAGCTCGAGGCCGAGCTGGCCGCCGACCCCATGCTGGGCGAGGTCGGGTGGACCTGGCTCATGGACTGCCTGCGCGGTCGCGAGGTCAGGTACACCGCCGAGGCCGGCACCGTGACCCGGGTGCTCTCCCAGAGCTTCGCCGGGCTGGCCGACCGGGCCCCGAGCGTCGAGATGGAGGTCCGCGCGTCCTGGACCCCGCTCACGGGCGACGTCTCCGGGCACCTGCTCGCGTGGTCCGACCTGCTGTGCACCATCGCCGGGCTGCCCCCGCTGCCCGACGGGGTCATCGCCCTTCCCGGACCCCGACGCTGAATGCCCGAGGACCAGTCACCCGGGGAGCCGGACACCCCGGCCCGGCCGCCCGGCGAGACCCCCGACGCGACCACCACGTCGGGGGCCGACGTCCCCGAGCCCCGACCCCTCATCCAGCTGCGGGAACCCGCCGACGGCGTGCCCCCGGTCGTCGAGACCGAGCGAGGGCTGCTCGAGGCGGCCGCCGCCATCGCCGGCGGCCAGGGGCCGATCGCCCTGGACGCCGAACGGGCCTCCGGCTACCGCTACGGCCAGCGGGCCTACCTGGTCCAGCTGCGTCGCGACGGCGCGGGCACCTGGCTCATCGACCCCATCGCGTGTCCCGACCTCGTCCCGCTCGACGACGCGATCGGACCGGCCGAGTGGATCCTGCACGCGGCCACCCAGGACCTCGTCTGCCTCGCCGAGATCGGCCTGCACCCCCGCCAGCTGTTCGACACCGAGCTCGCGGCCCGCATCCTGGGGCTGCCCCGGGTCGGTCTCGCGGCGGTCGTCGAGCACTACCTCGGCCTGGTCCTGGCCAAGGAGCATTCTGCCGCCGACTGGTCGATCCGGCCGCTGCCGACCCCGTGGCTGCGCTACGCCGCCCTCGACGTCGAGGTGCTGACCGACCTGCGCAACCTCATGGGCGTCGACCTCGACACGCAGGGCAAGTCGGAGTGGGCCCGGCAGGAGTTCGAGGCGCTGCTCACCTGGGAGCCGGCCGAGAAGACCGACCCCTGGCGGCGCACCAGCGGCCTGAGCACCCTCAAGGGGCGCCGGGCGCTGGCCATCCTGCGCGAGCTGTGGTTCGCCCGCGACGACCTGGCCCGGGAGCGGGACGTCTCGCCCGGCCGCATCCTCCCCGACCGGTCCCTCATCGACATCGCGGCGGCCGCGCCCACCTCGACCGCCGACCTGCCCTCGGGACACCGGGCCATCCAGCGCTACGGCCGCCAGTGGGCCAAGGCCGTCTCCCGGGGCAACGCCGTGCCCGAGGAGGACCTGCCGCCCCGCTCGGTCCGGTCCGACGGACCGCCGCCGCCCCGCTCGTGGACGGAGAAGAACCCCGTCGCCGCCGAGCGCCTGGCCGCCACCCGCGCCCTGCTGGCGACGTTCGCCGACGAGCACCACATCCCCGTCGAGAACGTCTGCTCGCCCGACCCGCTCCGCCGGGTCGTGTGGAGCCCGCCCGCGCGGCATACCGCTGCGGCGTTCGACGCGGCCCTGCGCGAGCACGGGGTGCGCCCCTGGCAGGCCGAGGTCGTCGCACCGATGCTGGTGGCGGCCTTCTCCTGATCGAGGCATACTCGCGAGTAACAAATGGACCGGCCCCGCCCGGGGCCTGTGGTCCCCGTTCCGTGAGAGGGAGTCCGACGTGCCCCGCACCGCGCAGGAGGTCGTCTTCGTCGACGGCGTCCGCACCCCGTTCGGCAAGGCCGGCGACAAGGGCATGTACGCCCAGACCCGCGCCGACGACCTGGTCATCGCCTGCATCCGCGAGCTGCTCCGGCGCAACCCGGACGTGCCCAAGGACCGGGTCGAGGAGGTCGCCGTGGCCGCCACCACCCAGATCGGCGACCAGGGGCTCACCCTGGGCCGGATGGCGGCGCTGCTGTCCGGGCTGCCGAGCAGCACCCCCGGCTACTCCGTCGACCGGATGTGCGCCGGGGCGATGACGGCCGTGACGACGACGGCGGCCTCGATCGGCTACGGGGCCATCGACATCGCCATCGCAGGTGGGGTCGAGCACATGGGCCGCCACCCCATGGGTGAGGGCGTCGACCCCAACCCACGGATCGTCGCCGAACGCCTCGTCGACGAGAGTGCGCTCGTCATGGGCAAGACCGCGGAGAACCTCCACGACCGCTTCCCCCAGCTCACCAAGGCACGTGCCGACGCGTATGCCGTCGCCAGCCAGTCCAAGACCGCCGCCGCCTACGCCGCGGGCAAGATCCAGCCGCACCTGGTCCCGGTGGCGACCCGGCACGCCGAGAAGGGCTGGGGGGTCGCGAGCGCCGACGAGCCGCCCCGCCCCGGGACGACACTCGAGGAGCTGGCCGCCCTGAAGACCCCGTTCCGCGCGCACGGCAACGTCACGGCCGGCAACGCGGCCGGGCTCAACGACGGCGCCACCGCCTGCCTGCTCGCGTCGCAGACGGCGGCCGACGAGCTCGGGCTCACCCCGAAGATGCGCCTGGTGTCGTACGCCTTCGCCGGCGTCGAACCCGAGGTCATGGGCGTCGGGCCCGTCCCAGCCACCGAGAAGGCCCTGGCCAAGGCGGGCCTGGCCATCGGCGACGTCGGGCTGTTCGAGGTCAACGAGGCCTTCGCCGTCCAGGTGCTCGCCTTCCTCGACCACTTCGGCCTCGCCGACGACGACGGGCGCGTCAACGCCTACGGTGGCGCGATCGCGGTCGGGCATCCGCTGGCCTCCTCCGGCGTTCGGCTGATGACCAACCTCGCCGCGCAGTTCGCCGAGCACCCGCAGGTCCGCTACGGCCTGACGACGATGTGTATCGGCCTCGGGATGGGTGGCACGGTGATCTGGGAGAACCCCCAGCACGCGGACTACGGCAAGGAGCGCTGAGCGATGACTGAGAACACGGCGACCGATGCCCGCACCCTGGCGGCCGCGCTGCCCGACGAGGTGGTCACGCACACCCCCGTCCAGGACGTCGCCCTGCCCGGCGGGGCGGGGACGATGGCCCTGCTCACCCTCGACAACGGGTTCGACCACACCAAGCCCAACACCTTGGGACCGGCCACCATCGCCGGGCTGCAGGCCACCGTCGACACGCTCCGCACTCGGGCCGAGGCCGGCGAGATCCAGGCCGTCGCCATCACCGGCAAGCCGTTCATCTTCGCGGTCGGAGCCGACCTGACCGGGGTGCCGATGCTCCGGGAGCGCGCGCAGGCGCTGCAGGTCGCCCGGGCCGGCCACGCGGCATACGCGGCGATCATGGACCTGCCCGTGCCGACCTTCGCGTTCGTCAACGGCGCGGCCATGGGCGGTGGGGTCGAGATCGCGCTGGCGTGCGACTACCGGACGATCTCGGCGAGCGTCCCCGCTCTGGCCCTGCCCGAGACCTTCCTCGGGCTGGTCCCGGGCTGGGGCGGCTGCTACCTGCTCCCCCGGCTCGTCGGCCCGGCCGACGCCCTCAAGGTCATCATCGATAACCCGATGAGCATGAACAAGATGCTCAAGGGTCCCGAGGCCTACCGCCTCGGCATCGCCGACGCCATCCTCGAGCCCGCCGACTTCCTCGTCGAGTCGGTCCGCTGGGCCGCATCCGTCGTCTCGGGCCAGCACCGAGTCGACCGGTCCGAGGTGAGCACCGACGAGGCCGTGTGGGAGGCCGCGCTCTCCGCCGCCACCGGCGTCGCCGACCTCAGGACCGCCCGCCGCTCCCCCGCGCCCTACCGCGCCATCGAGCTCGTCCGGGCGGCCCGCACGGCCACCCGCGACGACGCGTTCGCCGCCGAGGACGAGGCCCTCGGCGACCTGCTCATGGGCGACGAGCTGCGCGCCGGGCTCTACTCCTTCGACCTGGTCCAGAAGCGGGCGCGGCGCCCTGCCGGCGCCCCGGACAGGGCCCTCGCCCGCCCGGTCACCAAGGTCGGGATCGTCGGCGCGGGGCTCATGGCCAGCCAGCTCGCCCTGCTCTTCGCCCGCCAGCTCAGCGTGCCGGTCGTCATGACCGACCTCGACGAGGAGCGGGTCGCCAAGGGGGTGGGCTATGTCCACGCCGAGGTCGACGCGCTGCTGGGAAAGGGCCGGATCGGCTCCGACAAGGCGACCTTCCTCAAGGGTCTGGTCACCGGCTCGACCTCGAAGGACGGCTTCGCCGACGCCGACGTCGTCATCGAGGCGGTCTTCGAGGAGCTGTCGGTCAAGCAGCAGGTGTTCGCCGAGGTCGAGAAGGTCGTCACCGCGCAGTGCGTCCTGCTGAGCAACACGAGCTCGTTGTCCATCACCGAGATGGCGAGCGGTCTGGCCCATCCGGAGCGGGTCGTGGGGTTCCACTTCTTCAACCCGGTGGCCGTCATGCCGCTCCTCGAGGTCATCCCCGGCGAGACGACCGACGACGCTGCCCTCGCGACGGCGTTCGCCACCGGCAAGGCGCTGAAGAAGACGACGATCCTCGTCAAGGACTCCTCCTCGTTCATCGTCAACCGGCTGCTGGGCCGGTTCATGGGCGAGTTCTCCCGGGTCGTCGACGAGGGCACCCCCGTCGCCGTGGCCGACCGGGCGGTAGGGGGCCTCGCGCCCATGCCGCCGTTCATCCTGCTCGGCCTCGTCGGACCGGCCATCGCCCTGCACAACAGCCAGACCCTGCACCGGGCCTTCGGCGACCGGTTCTACGTCTCGCCGGCGCTGCAGCGGATGGTCGAGGCGAAGAAGCCCGGCTACTACCAGTGGGTCGACGGCAAGCCCGTCCCGGACCCCGAGGTGGTCGCCATGGCCGTCACCCCCGAGAGCCCGGTCGAGCTCGGCGTCGCCGAGGTCCGCGAGCGGGTCCTCTCGACGCTGGCCGAGGAGGTCGGCCTCATGCTCGACGAGGGCGTCGCGCAGGCCCCCATGGACATCGACCTCGCCATGATCACCGGAGCCGGCTTCCAGTTCTGGAACGGCGGGGTCACCCCGCTGCTCGACCGCGAGGGCATCTCCGAGAAGGT
>CAYPYK010000001.1:9519-50338 GCA_964414665.1 uncultured Intrasporangiaceae bacterium
ATCGAGCAGGGCAAGCAGAACCTCAGTCTCGAGATGCTCGCCCGGATCGGGGAGCGGCTCGACAGCGAGTTCGTCTCGCTCGGCCACTCGGGCCCCCAGCACCTGCGCATCGAGGGCGGCAAGCCGCTCGCCGGCGAGATCGCGGTCAAGACCTCGAAGAACGCCGCCGTCGCCCTGCTCTGCGGCGCGCTGCTCAACAAGGGCCGCACAACGCTGCGGTCGCTCGCGCGCATCGAGGAGGTCAACCGGATCATCGAGGTCCTCAACTCGTTGGGCGTACGCACCCGCTGGCTGCCGGACTCCAACGACCTCGAGGTCGTCCCTCCCGCCACCCTCGACCTCGACGGGATCGACGTCGACGCGGCCCGCCGGACCCGCACCGTCATCATGTTCCTCGGTCCGCTGCTGCACGACTTCCCCAACTTCCAGCTGCCGTATGCCGGCGGCTGTGACCTCGGCACCCGCACGGTCGAGCCGCATCTGGCGGCGCTGAAGTCGTTCGGGCTCAACGTCGTCGCCACCCACGGCTTCTACGAGTGCTCCGTCGTGCCGGACATCAGTCCGGACAAGGCGATCATCCTCACCGAGCGCGGCGACACGGTCACCGAGAACGTCCTTCTCGCGGCCGCCCGCTACCCCGGCCGGACCGTCATCCGCAACGCCTCGCCGAACTACATGGTCCAGGACCTGTGCTTCTTCCTGATCGAGCTCGGCGTGAAGATCGACGGCATCGGCAGCACGACGCTGACCGTCCACGGGGTCGCCGACATCGACCGCGACGTGGAGTACTACCCCTCAGAGGACCCCATCGAGGCGATGAGCCTGCTGGCGGCCGCCGTCGTCACGGACTCCTCGATCACGATCCGGCGGGTGCCGATCGAGTTCCTCGAGATAGAGCTCGCCACCCTCGAGGGCATGGGGATGCAGTACGAGATGAGCCCCGAGTACACCTCGGCCAACGGGCGGACCCGGCTCGTCGACCTGCGCACCATCCCGGGGCCGTTGAGGGCACCCATCGACAAGATCCACCCGATGCCCTTCCCCGGCCTCAACATCGACAACCTGCCGTTCTTCGCCCTGATCGCCGCCAAGGCCGAGGGCACGACGATGATCCACGACTGGGTCTACGACAACCGGGCGATCTATCTGACCGAGCTGACCAAGGTCGGCGTCAAGGTCCAGCTGCTCGACCCGCACCGAGTGCTCATCGAAGGCCCGACGCCGCGTTTCCGCGCAGCGGAGGTCGTCTGCCCGCCGGCGCTGCGGCCCGGTGTGGTCGTGCTGCTGGCGATGCTCGCCGCACCGGGCACCTCGGTGCTGCGCAACGTCTACGTCATCAACCGCGGCTACGAGGACCTCGCCGAGCGGCTCAACGCCCTGGGCGCGACGATCGAGACGTTCCGCGACATCTAGGCCGCCAGCTGCGCCCCGGATCCGGGCCGGTGACCTAGGCCAGGCGCTGGCGCAGCGTCCCCGCCACGACGTCGGGTGTCAGGCCCACCGCGTCGAGCACCTGGCCCCGCGAGGCATGCGGCAGGAACTCCTGCGGCAGACCGAACGTGTCGACGGGTGCCGCGATGCCGGCCTCATGGACGGCCCGGGCCACCTGCGCCCCGACCCCCACCGTGACGACGTTGTCCTCGACGACCGCGACCCGGCCGGCGCCGCGCGCCAGCTCGACGAGGTCGGCGCTCACCGGGAGGGCCCAGACCGGGTCGACGACCCGAGCGCGGACCCCCTCGGCCGCGAGCTTCTCGGCGACGGCGAGGGCGGTGGCCGCCATCGACCCCACGCCGACGAGCAGGAGGTCGACCTCCCCGTCGTCGGGCTCGGCGAGGACGTCGACGGTGCCCGCCGTCCGCACGGCGACGATGGGCTCTCCCACCGTCCCCTTGGGGAAGCGGATGACCGAGGGTGCGTCAGCGATGTCGACTGCCGTGCGCAGCGCGAGCGGGATCTGGTGGCCGTCGCGGGGGGCGGCCAGATGCAGGCCGGGGACGACACCGGCGATCGTCAGGTCCCACATGCCGTGGTGGGAGGCGCCGTCGGGGCCGGTGATCCCCGAGCGGTCGAGAACGAAGGTGACCCCGGCGTGGTGCAGGGCGCAGTCCATGAGGAGCTGGTCGAAGGCGCGGTTGAGGAACGTGGCATAGATCGCGACGACCGGGTGCAGCCCGGCATACGCGAGTCCGGCGGCCATCGTCGTGGCATGCTGCTCGGCGATGCCGACGTCGAAGGTACGCTCGGGGTAGCGCTCGCCGAACTCGCGCAGCCCGACCGGGAACATCATCGCCGCGGTGATGGCCACGACGTCCGGGCGCTCGGCGCCGAGCTGGACCATCGCCTCGCTGAACTCGTCGGTCCAGCTCCGCCCGGCAATCTCGAACGGCAGGCCGGTCTCGGGGTTGATGACCCCAACGGCGTGGAACCGGTCGGCCTCGTCGCCCTCGGCGTGCTGGTACCCGCGCCCCTTCTCCGTGATGACGTGGACGAGGACCGGGCCGCCGAACGCCCGGGCCCGGCGCAGCGCGTGCTCGACGGCCCTCTCGTCGTGGCCGTCGACGGGTCCGACGTACTTCAGGCCGAGGTCCTCGAACATACCCTGAGGCGCGACGACGTCCTTGAGGCCCTTCTTGACGCCGTGCAGGGTCTCGTACATCGCGCTGCCGACGACCGGGGTGCGGGCGAGCGCCTGCTTGCCCCAGTCGAGGAAGCGCTCGTAGCCGCGGGTCGTGCGAAGCGTCGCCAGGTGGTCCGCGAGACCGCCCTTGGTCGGGGCGTAGGACCGCTCGTTGTCGTTGACGACGATGACAAGCCGCAGGTCCTTCTCGGCGGCGATGTTGTTGATGGCCTCCCAGGCCATGCCGCCGGTCAGTGCCCCGTCGCCGATGACCGCGACGGTATGCCGGTCGCCCTCGTCGCGCACCCGGCGCCCCTCGGCGATGCCGTGCGCCCACGACAGGGAGGTCGAGGCGTGGCTGTTCTCGACGACGTCGTGCTCGGACTCCTCGCGGCTGGGGTAGCCGGAGATCCCGCCCTGCTGGCGCAGCCCGGAGAAGTCGTGGCGGCCGGTGAGGAGCTTGTGGACGTAGGACTGGTGGCCGGTGTCGAAGACGATCGTGTCGTGGGGGCTGTCGAACACCCTGTGCAGCGCGATCGTCAGCTCGACGACGCCGAGGTTGGGGCCGAGATGGCCGCCGGTGCGGGACACCTGCTCGACGAGGAAGGAGCGGATCTCCTCGGCCAGGGCCGGGATCTCGCTCTCCGGTAGTGCCTGGAGGTCCCCCGGTCCGTGGATCCGGTCCAGCACGCTCACCCGCCTCGTCCCTTCCTGGATCTCGGCTCGCGCTCCGGCCGCCGCGGGAGCATCGCGACGAGTCTACGGGCAGTTCAGGCGCCCGGTGAGGCTCGCGCCCCTGCGACGCGACACCCATATGGGATGCCCAGACCGCGTCCAGACGGCGTCCAGGCCGGGGGCAGGCCGGGTGCAGACCGCCCCGCTTGACCCCGCTACAGCAGGGGATCTACAGCCGGGGGACGAACCGGTGCCCCTGCATCGCCTCGAGCACCAGGCCGGCACCCCGGCGGGCCGCCAGCAGCCGCACCCCCTCGGCCTCGAGGTCCTCGAGGACGTCGGCGACCGCCTCCGGACCGATCTCCTCGCCGAGGTCGACCCGGACCTCGCGGTATGCCGTGCGCATCGCCTCGAGCTGGGCGTCGAGGTGCCGCACTGCCACCCAGGCGAGAGCGACCGGGTGACGGCGCCACGCGGCATACCGGCGGTAGTCGGCCGGGCAGTGGTCGAGCAGCCAGGAGGTCGCCGGGGCCCGCCACCCGTCCGCCTCGGGGGGCGGGACCGAGGCGGGCCAGCCGGGTGGGCCGGATCGCGGCCGGCTGCCGGGCGAGCCCGGGCTGGCGGCCCGGCCCGGCGGCGGGACACCCTCTCGCGGCCCCCATCCGGCGTTCGGCGCGCCGGCCCATGATGGTTCCGCACGGTGGCGCGACGGCGTGCCGGGCCGCGTACCACCGGCCCCATCTCCGTCACGTCCTTCGAACATGTGTTCGATCCTAGCGATGCTCGACCCGACCCGAACCCGGGACGGTGAGATCGATCTCCCGACGAACCGGACCCTCCCCAACCGGACCCTCGTTGCGGGGGCCCGGCCACGTGGTCGCGGTCCTGGGGTCAACCATCCTGGGGTCAACCATCCTGGGGTCAACCATCCTGGGGTCAACCGTCCTGGGCGAGCCGCTCCGGCCAGCGCAGGTACCTCGTCGGGGGCAGCCCGCACTCCCGGCGGACCGTCGCCCGCGCGCCCTCGGTCTGGTCGGTCCGACTCGTGGCCTGGCCGGTCCGACTCGTCGCCTGGACGCTCCGCCCGGCCAGCCCACCTCCCATCGCCGGGTCGCCCCGCGCAGGCAGCGAGCCGGGGAGCAGGGGCGGTGCGCAGGAGCGGTAGACGTGGCGGGTCGGCGTCGCGATCTCGCTCTCGTGGGCCGTCCGCCCCGCCGCCTCGACGGCCCCGACAGGCCGGACCGCCCACCCGGGCGCCTCCTTGGCGTGGTTGCAGCGCTCACACAACCCGGCAGCGTTGCCGAGACTCGTGGGAGCACCGACCCGGTGCGGGCGCACGTGGTCGGCGTGCCGGATCGGTGCGTCGCAGTAGGGCGTGCGACAGGTCTGGTCGCGCAGCACGAGCATCCGCCGGAGAAGACCGTCGAACTCCCGGCGGCGCGAGTCCATCGCGACGAGGTCTCTCCCGTCGGGGGTCGCGTACAACCGCCGCACCCAGACCCGGGCCCTCCGTCGGGTGACGTCGTCTCCGGCACCCCCCGGATCGGCCGCGCCGCCGGTCCCTGCACCCACCGCATCGACCATCACTGCACCACCCGCGTCGTCGGCCCTCGGACCCGACCCACCCGACGAACCCGCCACCAGGAGGCGGGCCAGAGCCGCCGGGACGGTCTGTGGCGCCACCCCCGGCGCCCACACCCGGGCCGGATCGTCGGCGTCGGTGAGCAGCGCCCGATCGGACATGACCAGCCCGATCTCGACCGGATGCCCTTGCGCGAGGGCGCGACCGGTCACCCGCTCGACGAGGGTGTCCGCCATGAGCTGTCCACGCCCGCGCCCGTCCCCACCGGCGGTGAGCCGCTTGGCCTCGGCATCCAGCGCGGCATACAGGGCGACCCCGTCAACGACCGGAAGGTGCGCGCTCACGTAGGTCATGGTGTCCGGCGCCGGCCGGATCGTCACATTCCGGTCGGCCGCCACCCGGCGCGCTCGGGCCACCGCCCCGGCCGCGTCGAGCCGCTGCCCGAGGGCCCGGGCCTCGCGCTCCACCTGGCGGTCGCCCAGGGTGGCGAGCCGCGGCCCGACCTCGGCGTCCACGGCGGCCCTGTCCTCGACGCCCAGGCATGCCGTCTCGCGGACCATGACGGTGGCCCGCCACTCGCTGCACTCCCCCACCGTCAGAGCGGCCAGCGTATGCGGCATCTCGTGGACCAGGGCCTTGGCCATACCCAGCAGCCGGGACCCCTGGTGCGCCGACTCGCGCCGCGCCAGCGCCACCTGCTCGGCGATCCCGCGCCCCACGAGGGCGCGGGCCATGCCCCGCGCCTCCTGCTCGGCCCGCTGGGAGGCGTCGAACTCCACGGCCTCCCGCGCCTGCGCGGCGGCTGCGGCGTGCTTGATCCGCTCGAGCAGGGCGATCCGGTCGATCCGCTCCGCGTCGTCGCTCCCCACCTCGGCCCCGGACATCCGGACGAGGAACCCCTCCAGCTCAGCCGTCGTCAGCGCACGGGGAGCGCCGGTCGACCTGGGATCTTCGAACATGTGTTCGAGTCTAGTCCATCCCACCGACAGCCCGCCCGTTGACATCCACAGCCGTCGCCTCCACCTTCGCCCGTTGCGGCAACACCGGTAGCCACCACCGTTTCGGCCAGCAGAGGCGCATGACCCCACCGCCGACCTGCGGAGATGGGTCTGCTGCCCGTGGACATGGATGGCAGCCGTATGCCGTGCCGGGCGCGCTCGACACGGGCCGGTTACCACAGCTGGCGGGGCTGGGCCTTCTCCCGCTGTGCTAGGGCTTCCACGAGCTCACGCACGGCGAGGCAAGGGATGGGCTCGGGTCGTACGGGGCCCCTGAATCTTCGCGTCGGGTCGGGTCGTCGAGGGCCTCGATCAACCTCGCCGCCGAGTTCGGTCGGTCAGGCAGCGGGATCCCGCCCCAGTGGCAATGCATGACGATAGGTGGTCCTGGCGATCGTCAGGACTGCCAGACGAGCTCAAAGCCGGCACCGGTCAAGTTCGCTGCGCCAATCGAGTCGACCGCCTCGCCGCTGAGGAACAGCGACCGCGACTGCGGCACCCGGAAGGCGCTCAAACCGGCGAGACGCTCAGGGTGAAAGACGTGCTGCTTCACCTTCATCACCCGGCCCGTGGTCGAGAAGCGCACAACGCCTGACGCCTCCTCGTCAAGCGCGTCGACGACCTGACAGACGTTGAACAGCCACAACCGATCGGTGCCCGTCCACGAGGTCGAGGAACTCACCTGCGCCGGCGAGCACCTCGCCGACCGTCCGGTAGACGCTGTCACGGAAGACAAGGGCATGCCGCTCAGCCACGGAGGATCGGCCGTCCGCCATGGGCGGCCCTTCTCGTCTGCCTCCAAGCGGCGTACCCGAATCGGGCGCCAACCCGCCGCCCGCGGCGTCCCATCGAGCTGGTACAGCGCGTCATGATCCGCCTCAGCGACCGGTTGGACCCATTCGAAGCCCTCTGCCACGACCGGTCGGAAGACCCTCAGCGCAGCCACTACAGACCTCCACCGAGAAGACCGGCACGAAGGTAGCCAAGGAGTCCATGACGTCGCCGGCAGAGTTCGCGCCGAGGAGCAGCTCGTTGACCGACTCGTAGTAGCCGCCGGTGCGTACGGTGTGCAGGGTCGAATGCACCGCGGCGCCCAAAGGATTCGCCGAGCCGAAGTCGGGAGGCAAGAAGACCCGGTTCTCGGCGACATTCACGTCGATCCCGTACTGCGTCAACACGCCCCGAGCAGGAGCCGCAGCCTCGGCCGCGCCAGCCACGATGTGATGTGGTGCAGTCTCGGCCGGACGGGCCACACCCGACGCCTCGAGGTTCTGACCCAACACCCTCGAGGATCCAGCCGACTGGACGAACGCTTCGCCTTCTGCGGCGACTACGTGGCGTGCCGTCGTAGGTGGTGCCCCCTGCGTCGAAGCGGGTCCCACGAGCCCGGCTCGGCGACACCGGACAGGGCATGTGCGCTCCCGGAGGCCGCATACGCGCTCCCGACCGAACCGACCAGGAGCCCGAGCCACACGCCGGCCGCGACAACCGCCGCCAGCAACCGCGCACACACCACAGCGGCCACCCGGGACCTCACCCGAGCGGCCGCCGTGTGCACGCCGAGACTCAGCCCACGAGCGAGCGGAGGACGTACTGGAGGATGCCGCCGTTGCGGTAGTAGTCGGCCTCTCCGGGGGTGTCGATGCGGACGACCGCGTCGAAGCTGACCGCCTCGCCGCTCTCCGGCTGGGCGAGGACCGAGACCGTCCGCGGCGTCGTCCCGTCGTTGAGCGCGGTGACCCCGGTGATCGAGAACGTCTCGGTCCCGGTCAGCCCGAGCGACGCCGCGTTCTCGCCCGCCGGGTACTGCAGGGGCAGCACGCCCATCCCGATCAGGTTGGACCGGTGGATCCGCTCGTAGGACTCCGCGACCACGGCGCGCACCCCGAGCAGCGCCGTGCCCTTGGCCGCCCAGTCGCGCGAGGAACCGGAGCCGTACTCCTTGCCCGCGAGCACGACGAGCGGGATGCCCGCCTCCTGGTATGCCGCGGACGCGTCGAAGATCGTGCTCTGCTCACCACCGGCGAGGAAGTTGCGGGTGAACCCGCCCTCGACGTCGTCGAGCAGCTGGTTGCGCAGCCGGATGTTGGCGAAGGTGCCGCGGATCATCACCTCGTGGTTGCCGCGGCGCGAGCCGTAGGAGTTGAAGTCCTTGCGGTCCACGCCGTGCTCGGCGAGATAGCGGCCGGCCGGCGAGTCCGCCTTGATCGACCCCGCCGGGCTGATGTGGTCGGTCGTCACGGAGTCGCCGAGCAGCGCGAGCACCCGCGCCCCGGAGATGTCCGCGACCGGTCCGGGCCGGGCACCCATGCCGTCGAAGAAGGTGGGCCTGCGGACGTACGTCGAGTCGGCGTCCCAGGCGAAGGTGTCGCCCTCCGGCGTCGGCAGCGACTGCCACCGCGAGTCGCCGGCGAACACGTCGGCGTAGTCCTTGGTGAACATCTCCTGGCTGATGGAACGGGCGATGACCGCCTCGACCTCGACCGGGTCCGGCCAGATGTCGCGGAGGAACACCTGCGCCCCGGAGGGGTCGGTGCCCAGCGGCTCGGTCTCGAAGTCGAAGTCCATCGTCCCGGCCAGCGCGTAGGCGATGACGAGCGGCGGCGAGGCGAGGTAGTTCATCTTGATGTCGGGGTTGATCCGGCCCTCGAAGTTGCGGTTGCCCGACAGGACGGACACGACGGCGAGGTCGCCTTCGTTGACGGCCGCCGTGATCTCCTCGTCGAGCGGGCCCGAGTTGCCGATGCACGTCGTGCAGCCGTAGCCGACGAGGTGGAACCCGAGCTTCTCCAGGTAGGGCCACACCCCGGCCTTCTCGTAGTAGTCGGTGACCACCTTGGAGCCCGGAGCCATGGACGTCTTGACCCACGGCGCCACGCTGAGCCCGCGCTCGACGGCCTTCTGGGCGAGCAGGGCGGCAGCCATCATCACCGAGGGGTTCGAGGTGTTGGTGCACGAGGTGATCGAGGCGATGGCGACGATGCCGTGGTCGATCTCGAACGTCGCGCCCGAGGCCGCCGTCACCGCGACCTTGCGGCTCGGACGGCCGACGCCGTCGCCCTCGGACACCGGCTTGTCGCCGCCGTTGTCGGTGTCGCCGCTGCCAGCGGGTGAGGGGTCGCTGGCCGGGAAGCTCGACCCGTCACCGGCCCCGCCCTCGTGGTGCGCGACGTAGGTCGGGAGCACCTTGCGGAAGGCCTGCTTGGCCCCGGTGAGCACGATCCGGTCCTGCGGGCGCTTCGGCCCCGCAATGGACGGCACGACGGTGGAGAGGTCGAGCTCGAGGTACTCGCTGTAGCGCGCCTCTGACGAGGCGTCGTGCCACATGCCCTGCTCCTTGGCGTACGCCTCGACGAGGGCCAGCGTCTCCTCGGACCGCCCCGTCAGCCTCAGGTAGTCCACGGTCACCTGGTCGATGGGGAAGATCGCGCACGTCGAGCCGAACTCCGGGCTCATGTTGCCGATCGTCGCGCGGTTGGCCAGCGGCACCCGGGCCACGCCCTCGCCGAAGAACTCGACGAACTTCCCGACCACCCCGTGCCCCCGCAGCATCTCGGTGATGGTGAGCACGACGTCGGTCGCCGTGGCGCCCGACGGGATCGAGCCGGACAGCTTGAAGCCGACGACCCGCGGGATGAGCATCGACACCGGCTGGCCGAGCATGGCCGCCTCGGCCTCGATGCCGCCGACGCCCCAGCCGAGCACGCCGAGGCCGTTGACCATCGTCGTGTGGCTGTCGGTGCCGACGCAGCTGTCGGGGTAGGCCACCTGGTCGCGGACCATGACCGACCGGGCGAGGTGCTCGATGTTGACCTGGTGGACGATGCCGGTGCCCGGAGGGACGACCTTGAAGTCGTCGAAGGCCGTCTGGCCCCAGCGCAGGAACTGGTAGCGCTCGCCGTTGCGCTGGTACTCGATCTCGACGTTGCGCTCGAAGGCGTCGGCGCGGCCGAAGACGTCGATCTGCACCGAGTGGTCGATGACGAGCTCGGCCGGGGCGAGCGGGTTGATCTTCGCGGGGTCCCCCCCGAGGTCGACGACCGCCTCGCGCATCGTCGCGAGGTCGACGACGCACGGCACGCCGGTGAAGTCCTGCATGATGACCCGCGCCGGGGTGAACTGGATCTCGGTGTCGGGCTGGGCGTCGGCGTCCCAGCCGGCGAGGGCGCGGATGTGATCGGCGGTGATGTTGGCGCCGTCCTCGGTCCGCAGGAGGTTCTCGAGGAGGACCTTGAGGCTGTACGGGAGGGTCGTCGACCCCTCGACCGCGCCGATCCGGTACATCTCGTAGGTCTTCTCACCCACCTCGAGGGTGCCGTGGGCGTCGAAGCTGTTCGTGCTGGCCACCAGGGGCTCCTTCCGCTCGTGCGTCGTCGTCACGAGGTATCTTGACGTCAAGATATCCGGATCTATCTAACCACACGTCACCGGAGACTCTAGGACTCCCGCCTGAAGCACGCGATGGTCTCCAGGTGGTGGGTCATCGGGAACGCGTCGAAGGCGCGGACCTCGGTCAACGCGTACCCGACCCGAGCCAGGTATGCCGTGTCCCGGGCCAGCGCGGCCGGGTCGCAGGCCGCATAGGTCACCGCCCGGGGGCGAAGGGCCGCGATCCCGTGGACGACGCCCCGACCCGCTCCGGTCCGGGGCGGGTCGAGGACGACGAGGTCGACGACGTCAGGCAGGGCCGTCGACCGGTGCAGCGTGCGGGGGCGTCGGGCCCGCCGGTCGAGCGGACCCCGACGAGTCGGGCGCGCAACCCCGAACGCGTCGTCGACGCGGGCACCGAGGACCGCCGCCTGGGGGAGGTCGGCGAGGTTGCGGGTCGCCGCCGCGACAGCCCCGCGGTCGGACTCGACGGCGAGGGCGTAGCCCGTCTCGCCCACGGCGTCGGCGAGCGCGGCCGCGAAAAGCCCCACCCCGGCATACAGGTCGAGGGCGGTCTCGCCGGGCTGGGGCTCGAGCATCCCGAGCACGGTCTCGACGAAGGTCGCAGCGGCCGACGGGTGGACCTGCCAGAAGCCGCGGGACGGGACCTCGAACGTGCCCTCCCAGCCGCCGACCCCCACCACCTCGGTCAGCATCGGCGCCCGACCCGAGCCGGAGGGCACCGGGACGGCGACGACCTCCCCCGTGGAGGAGGCCACGACGTCGACGGCGCGCTCGCCCGGCCAGCCGCGGCCCAGGACGTCGGCCGCGTCGACGGCCGCCGTCGCCAGTAGGCAGTGGTCGACGGGGACGACGTCGTGCGACCGGTGTCGGCGCAGACCTGGAACTCCCGCGGCGTCGACGGCGTACTCGACGCGGGTCCGCCAGCCCAGGCCGTCGTCGGGCCCGCTCAGGAGCAGCGCCTCGACCGGCACCACGCGCTCGACGTGGGCGAGGTGGGAGAGCTGCTCGTGGAGCACCTCCGCCTTGAGCTCGCGCTGCCGCGCGACGGCGACGTGCTGGAAGTCGCAGCCGCCGCACTCGCCCGGCCCGGCATACCGGCACGGCGCGCCCACCCGGTCGGGGGACGCGGCGAGCACCTCCACCGCGTCTGCTCGCAGGAAGCGGTCCCCCGGTCCGCCCTCGGTCACCCTGGCACGCACCCGCTCCCCCGGTATGCCGTGCCGCACGAACAGCACGCGGCCCTGGTAGCGCGCGACGCAGTGCCCGCCGTGAGCGAGCGTGGCGAGGTCGACCTCGACCTCGTCGCCCGGGAGGAGGGCCGACGGGTCTGCTGGCCGGCTCACCACTCGCCGCGCCGGACGGAGCCCGCCACCGGGCCGTCGAGACGCTCCTCGGCGCCGGCCGCCGAGGCGAGCTGCCACGGCACGCTGGAGACCATGACGCCCGGGGTGAACAGCAGGCGGGCGCGCAGCCGCAGGGCGCTCTGGTTGTGGAGCAGCTGCTCCCACCAGTGGCCGAGGACGTACTGCGGGATGTAGACGACGACGAGGTCGCGGGGGTTGCCGCTGCGGATGGACTTGACGTAGTCGACGACCGGGCGGGTGATCTCGCGGTAGGGCGAGTCGAGGGCCTTGAGCGGCACCGGGATGTCGCGGCGGTCCCACTCGAGCTGCAGGGCCTTGGTCTCCTCGGGGTCGACGTCGACCGTCAGGGCCTCGAGGATCGACGGGCGGGTCGCCCGCGCGTAGGCCAGCGCGCGCAGCGTCGGCTTGTGGATCGTCGAGACCAGGACGATGGCGTGCACCCGCGACGGGAGGAGCTGATGGCGGGTGTCCTCGGGGCTGACGGCGAGCTCGTCGCGCACATGGTCGTAGTGGCGGCGGATGCCGAGCATGAGGACGAACAGGACGATCATCGCGGCGATGGCGTAGCCGGCCCCGTGCATGAACTTCGTCGCCAGGACGACGAGGAGCACGAGGCCGGACATCACCGCTCCGACGCCGTTGATGACCCGGCTGCGCTGCATCCGGGACCGGACCTTGGGGTCGCGCTCGGTGCGCAGGTGCCTGTTCCAGTGCCGGATCATCCCGGTCTGGCTCGTCGTGAACGAGACGAAGACGCCGACGATGTAGAGCTGGATGAGCTTGGTGACCTCGGCGTCGTAGATGACGATCAGGGCCACCGCCGCGCCGGCGAGGATGAGGATGCCGTTGCTGAAGGCGAGCCGGTCGCCGCGGGTGTGCAGCTGGCGCGGCAGGAACCCGTCGCGGGCGAGGATCGAGCCGAGGACGGGGAAGCCGTTGAAGGCCGTGTTCGCCGCGAGGATGAGGATGAGGCCGGTGACGATCGAGACCAGGACGACGCCGAAGGGGAAGCCCGAGAAGACGGCCTTGGACACCTGGCCCATGATCGTGTTCTGGACGTAGTCGTCACCGACGGGCGTCGTGCCGCGGGCCAGCTGGACGGACGGGGTCTCGGCGTAGTGCACGTGGGTCCACCGGGCCAGGAAGATCATCGACAGCACCATGGTGATGGAGAGCGAGCCCATCAGCATGAGGGTCGTCGCGGCGTTCTTGCTCTTGGGCGCCTTGAACGCGGGGACCCCGTTGGAGATCGCCTCGACACCGGTCAGCGCGGCGCACCCGGACGAGAACGCGCGAAGGAAGAGGAAGGCCATGGCGAGCGACCCGAGCTGGGAGTACCCCTGCTCGGGCAGCAGGGTCAGCCCCGCGCTCTCGGCAGCCGGGAGGGTGCCACTGGCCTCACGGATGACGCCGACGAGGGCCATGCCGATCACCGTGAACATGAACAGGTAGGTCGGGACCGCGAAGGCAGTGCCGGACTCACGCACCCCGCGCAGGTTCATCGCCGTGAGCGCGATGACGAGGAGGACGGCGACGAAGACCTCGTGGCCGCGGACGAACCCGAAGGCCGACGCGGCGTTCTGGACGCCCGAGGACACCGAGACGGCCACGGTCAGGACGTAGTCGACGAGCAGCGCGCTGGCCACCGTGAGCCCCGCCCTGGGACCGAGGTTGACGCTCGCCACCTCGTAGTCGCCACCGCCGGAGGGGTAGGCGTGGACGTTCTGGCGGTAGCTGAGGACGACGATGACGAGCACGGCGACGACGCCGAGCGCGATCTTCCAGGAGTGGGTCAGAGCGAGCGAGCCGCCGGCGAGGCCCAGGGTCAGGAAGATCTCGTCAGGCGCGTAGGCGACCGAGGAGAGCGCGTCGCTGGCGAAGACCGGGAGGGCGATCTTCTTGGGGAGAAGGGTCTCGCCGAGCTTGTCGCTGCGCATGGCGCGACCGAGGATGACCCGCTTGACGAACCGCGCGGACGAAGACACGAGCGACACTCTATTCCGGCCGCTGCGGTGCGGGGCGAGCACCGCGACGCGGGTCGCCGTCGGTGTAGCGTCTGAGCCGTGCACTTCGTCATCATGGGCTGCGGACGCGTGGGCGCGTCGCTCGCCCGAGCCCTCGAGCACGCAGGTCACGAGGTCGCCGTCATCGACCAGGACGAGCTCTCGTTCCGCCGGCTCGGAGCCCAGTTCGAGGGGCGGCGGGTGACCGGTGTGGGGTTCGACCGCGACACCCTGGAGGAGGCGGGCGTCAGCGACGCCTACGCGTTCGCGGCGGTCTCCAGCGGCGACAACTCCAACATCATCGCGGCGCGCGTCGCCCGGGAGAAGTACGGCGTGGAGCACGTCGTCGCCCGCATCTACGACCCCGGCCGGGCGGAGATCTACCAGCGGCTCGGCATCCCCACCGTCGCCACGGTGAAGTGGACCACCGACCAGATGCTGCGGCGTCTGCTTCCCCAGGGCCACGTCCCGGAGTTCACCGACCCGTCGGGCAAGATCGTCATCGCGGAGATCCCCATTGACGGGCGCTGGGCCGGGCGTCGGCTCAACGAGCTCGAGGCCGCCAGCGGCGGCCGGATCGCCTATGTGACGCGGCTGGGCGACGGCATCATCCCCCAGCCCGACCTGGTCTACCAGGAGGGCGACTTCGTCCACATCGCCGTCGACCAGGCCAACCTCGCCGCGGCCGAGCGGATCCTCGACGCCCCACCCCCGGCCCACTGACCGCCCGGAAGGACCCACCACCATGCGCGTCGTCATCGGCGGGGCCGGCAGCGTCGGCCGTTCCATCGCCCGTGAGCTCATCCGCAACGGCCACGAGGTGCTCCTCGTCGACCGCATGACCGACGCGGACCACGTCCGCAAGGTGCCGGACGCCGACTGGCTGCAGGCCGACGCCTGCGAGATCGACGCCCTCAACGAGGCCGGGATGTCCGCCGCCGACGTCGTCGTCGCGGCGACCGGCGACGACAAGGTCAACCTCGTCATGTCGCTGCTGGCCAAGACCGAGTTCGCCGTGCCCCGCACGGTCGCCCGGGTCAACAACCCCAGGAACGAGTGGCTCTTCGACGAGGCCTGGGGCGTCGACGTCGCCGTGTCGACCCCGCGGCTCATGACGGCCCTGGTCGAGGAGGCCGTCAGTGTCGGGGACCTCGTCCAGATCTTCCAGTTCCAGCAGGGCCACGCGTCGATGGTCGAGATCACCCTCCCCGTCGGGAGCCCGTTCTCCGGCACCCGGGTCGGGGACATTCCCTTCCCCGCCGACACCGTGCTGACCGGCATCATCCGCGACGGTCACCCCATCGCCCCCAGCCGCGACGACTCCCTGGAGTCCCTCGACGAGCTCCTGCTCATCACGACGCCCGAGATGGAGGACGAGCTGGAGTCGATGCTCAGCCCGGGCACCCGCCAGCCCCGCGAGCTCGACGTCTGAGCCCGACCCGGACCGGACGGTCGAGGTCGAGGACGACGGCTCAGTCGGCCTCGTCGTGGTGGTGCTCCAGCCATGCCGGCTCGCTGTCGGGGGTCTCGACGCATTGCGGCGTCGCGCCCCGCACCAGCATGGCGCCCATCACGGCGATCGCGGCGGCCCAGGCCGGCCAGCCGAGGGCCAGCTTCGTCACCCCGAGCCAGGTGACCTGGCCCCCGAGGTAGAGCGGGTACATCACCGCCACCCGCACGGCATACAGGCCGACCAGGACCCAGGTCAGCCGCTGGCAGACCCGGACCAGGGCCGGGTCGCGCCGCCACCTCAGCGGGTCCTCCCGCGCCTCGGGGTCCCCCGCCCCCACGAGGAAGCCCACCACGGGCCAGCGCACGACGTTGGACAGGGCCGTCAGCAGGCCCCAGCCCGCGCTGCCGATGATCCCGGGCAGGAAGGCGTCCTCGGCCCGCCCGCTGCGCAGCGCGAAGAAGGCCGCGAGCGCGGTCGCGAAGACCGCTCCCCCGACATGCTGGAGGCTGCTGCGCTGGGCCAGGCGCGCCGCGGCGAGGAGGACGGCGACGACGACGGCGGCGACCACGGCGGCGCGGGCGTCGTGCCGCCACGACCACAAGGCGAGGAACGCGACCATCGGCAGGGCGGTCTCGACCGAGCCGCGCCAGCCGCCGATGGCGACGGCCAGCCGGAGCCGGATCACCTCTTCGACCGTGGGCAGGGGATGATGGTGGGTCATATCGCGTCCGTCGCCGAAGGCCCGCGCGTCAGCGGGGGACGATCTCGTATGCCGGGTTGAACATGGTCGGTGTGCCGTGCACGGTGGCGACCCGGCCCCGCGCCCGCACGAACACCCCAGGTTCGATCCCGCTGATGCTGCGCCGGCCGATCCACACGAGGTTGGCCGCTCCCCCTCCGTCGAACACCTCGACGACGAGGGCGGGGACGCCGCGCTTGGCCGGCAGGACGACCGAGCGGATGGTGCCCGAGACGGTGGCCTCGTCGCGGTCGTGCAGGGCAGCGATGGGCGTGCAGCCGGTGTGGTCGGCCTGCGCGGCGATCTCGTCGGCCTCGTGCTGGGTGGCGGTCTTGCTCAGGTCGTGGATCCGGTGTCGCAGTCCCATCAGTGCACCTCGGTGATCTCGGGGCCCCGCTCGAACGGGCTGAGGTCGGAGGACGCGGGCGTGGGCTCGACCGGGGGCGCCGCCTCGTCGGAGGCGTCGGTGGGCACCGCCAGCGGGAGGAGCTCTCGAGGGGCCATCGGATCCTGGCCGCGGACGACGACGATGTCGCGCACGACGTCGACCAGCGGGGCCGCGGCGGCCTCGTCGATCGCGGCCCGGCCGGAGAGGACGACGCGCAGGAACCACCGGGGGCCGTCGACCCCGAGGAAGCGGGCCGGAGCGAAGACGGTCCGCCCGTCGGGGCCGGCCGAGGGCATCCGGGTGCGCAGCTCGGTGCCGAGCGGCCCTTGAACCTCCTCGGCGGTGCCGCCCTGGCCGGCGATCGAGCCGGCTATCTCGGAACGGATCTCGTCCCACAACCCGGCGGACTTCGGTGCGGCGAAGGCCTGTACCTGGGCGGCGGACTCGCCGACCACCAGGGTAGCGGCGATCACCTGGGAGGTCGCCTGGTCCATCTCGAGTCGCAGCTCGAGGCCCTGGACGCCACCCACCCACAAGGACCCGAGGTCGACGCGCCCCCCCGGCTCGGCCACGTCGGTGACGTCGTGGGGACCCGCGGGCGCGCCCGCAGCTCCGTCCGCAGGGGCAAGGTCCGCGGCCGACGCCGGCTCATCGTGAGCCTGCCCGGCCTCCTGCGGCTCGGCCTCGTCGAGCAGGTCGGCGTCGACGTCGCCCGGGTCGGCTGGCGCCGCGGCGGTGCCCTTGCGGCGCGAGAAGATGCTCACTGCTGCGCGTTCTCCTTGTCGTGGACCTCGGGGCCGTCGGGCGACGTGGCACGCGGACGCGTGCCGAAGCCGCCGGTCGACCCGTGTCCAGTCTCCCCCCGACTGCTCGGTGGAAGCGAATCCATCTCGACGAAGCCGGCGACCGCGACCTCCTGGACGACGAGCTGGGCGATCCGGTCGCCCGGGTGCACGGTGAACGGCTCGCCCGGGTCGAGATTGACGAGGTTGACGAGGATCTCCCCGCGGTAACCCGAGTCGATGGTGCCCGGGGCGTTGACGATGGTGATCCCGTGCCGGGCGGCCAGCCCCGACCGGGGATGGACCAGGCCGACATAGCCCGGCGGCAGCGCGAGCGCCAGACCGGTGGGAACGAGGGTGCGCTCGCCCGGCTCCAGCGTCACCTCCGCCGTCGAGGAGAGGTCGGCGCCGGCATCGCCGTCGGTGGCGTAGTGGGGCAGGACGGCATCAGCACGCAGTCGGCGAACGGGCACCACGACAGGGACAGGGCCAGCCACGAGGACCGACCCTATCCCGCGCGAAGGCGCCTGGTCAGGCGGCGCACTCCCGGCACACCAACACTCCGCCCTTCTCGCTGGCCAGCTGGCTGCGATGGTGGACCAGGAAGCACCGTGAACAGGTGAACTCGTCCGCCTGGCGCGGGATCACCCGCACCGAGAGCTCCTCGCCGGAGAGGTCGGCACCGGGCAGCTCGAAGCCCTCGGCCTGCTCGGTCTCGTCGACGTCGACACTCGAGGACCGCTTGTCGACACGACGGCTCTTCAGCTCCTCGATCGAGTCCTCGGAGAGCTCGTCGTCAGTCTTCCGAGGCGCGTCGTAGTCGGTTGCCATCCCTGCCTGCCCTTCAGCTTTGTAGTCCGTCGCCCGCGTGGCCCGCGTCCAGCCTCGCCTGCTGGCCGACACAACGCACGACCGGCCGAATTTGTGCCCGCTGCGAGGGCAGATTGTGCCGTATCCGGGGAAGTAGTGCCACACGAGCCCCCCGGGTGCGGCCCCGGTGAGGTCGCTCACACCCCCCGATGGGAGTTCGTCGCCTCGATGACGATCGCCGAGAAGGCGTCGGCCAGGCCCGGGCCCGCCGCCCAGGCGAGGTCCGGGCTCGGCGTCCCCGGCCCCCCGAGGCCACCCACCACGACCCCGGCCTCACGCGCGAAGACCCACGCCGCGGCGAGGTCCCAGGAGTTCAGGCCCGTCTCGTAGAACGCGTCGATCCGACCGGTCGCCACATGGCACAGGTCCAGGGCCGCGCCACCCTCGCGGCGGATGTCCCGGATGTGCGCAATGACGTCGGCGAGGACCAGTCCCTGCCACCGCCGCCGCTCCGCGGCATACCCGAACCCGGTCCCGACGAGCGCCAGGGCGAGGTCTGGGCCGGGCGCGGCGACGACCCGCTCGTCGGGGTGGCCCGGACGAGCGAGCCAGGCGCCGCCGCCGGACCGGGCGCGGTGGACCTCGCCGGTGACCGGGTTGACGACGGCCCCGGCGAACGGGACGAAGCCCCCGGGGACGCGCGGGTCCCCGACCGCTGCGGCGATGGAGACGGCGTAGGCCGGGATGTCGTAGAGGTAGTTGACCGTCCCGTCGATGGGGTCGACGACCCAGGTGACAGCGGAGCTGCCGTCGATACCGCCGCGCTCCTCCCCGAAGAGGGCATCGTGCGGGCGGGCCGCGGCGATCCGCTCCATGATGAGGTCCTGCGAGCGCAGGTCCATGACGGTGACGATGTCGCTACGGGTCGACTTGGTGGAGTCGACCCGTAGGTCGCGCGGGCGCTCGTCGACGACAAGCGCCGCCGCGGTGAGCGCCACCTCGACGGCGATCCGCTCGATCTCGGCGCGCTCGTCGTCACCGGGCAGGGCCAGGTCGGGGTCGGCGGGGACCGTCGGATCGCTCATGTCACTCCTGTCCACACAGCGCGGGCAGGGCCGCCCGCAGGTTGGGGCAGCACCCCGGGGCACACACCGATGGCCGGACGTCGCCGGGCAGGGCGCTCGCCAGGTCGACCGGCTCGCCACGGGCCTCGGCGGCCCGCTCGAGGAGCAGGTCGACCAGCCCGGCCACGAACCCCGGGTCGCGGCCCACCGTGGGCACCCGGACGACGTCGAGCCCGAGGCCGCGCGCGGTCGCGGCCGCCTCGGTGTCGAGGTCCTGGACGACCTCCATGTGGTCGCTGACGAACCCGATGGGCACGAGGACGGCGACCTCGGCGCCCTCCGCGGCGATCTCGGCGAGCCGGTCGTTGACGTCGGGCTCCAGCCAGGGCTGGTGCGGTGGCCCTGACCGGGAGCAGAAGACGAGCTCGTGGCCGACGTCGAGGCCGAGGGCGAGGTTGGCTGCAGCGGTGACGGCCGAGGCGAGGCGCAGGTGCTGGTCGACATAGAGGTTGCCCTCCCCGTCACCGGGGCCCGAGGTGTCGTCCATGGCGACGGGCACCGAGTGGGTGACGAACAGCAGCCGGACGCCGGACCGGCCGGCGACCGAGCCCAGCGCCTCGGTGACCAGTCTTGACGTCGCTCCGACCAGGCCCGGGTGCCCGGCATACGGGCGCACCTTGTCGACGACGAGCCCGGTGGCGCCCTCCTCGGCCAGCCCGGCGAGCGCCGCGGCGAGGTCCTCGCGGTACTGGCGGCACGAGGAGTAGGACGAGTAGGCGCTCGTCAGGAGGGTCAGGACGCGCCGGACGCCGACGCCGTGCGCCTCGCGCAGGGTGTCGGGGAGGAAGGGCGCGGCGTTGCGGTTGCCCCACAGGAGCGGGACGGCCAGCTCGCGCCGGTCGAGCTCGGCCCGCAGGAGGTCGAGCAGGGCGCGGTTCTCAGCGCTGATGGGGCTCACTCCGCCGCGGTCGAGGTAGTGGGCCGCGACGGTCTCCAGGCGGGCGTCCGGGATGCCCCTGCCCGCCGTCACCCGGCGCAGGAAGGGCATGACCTCGTCAGGCGACTGCGGGCCGCCGAAGGACAGGAGCAGGACCGCGTCGTAGGGCGAGAGCAGATCGTGCCCTCGCGAGGCGGGCGCCGCACCGGCGTCAGTGGTCATGGCCCAAAACTACTCACGGCGTGGGAACCGGGCTCCGCGGTCCGGGGATGGCACGCTCGGGTGAAGCACCCATGCGTCGGAGGGCGGACATGCACGAACTACGTCTCGTCGGAGTCCACGAGGACGGTCGGCACGTGCTGCTCGCCGACCCCTCGGGCCAGCAGTACCGCCTGCCCCTGGACGAGGCCCTGCGCGCGGCGGCACTACGCGACCGCCCCCGCCTGGGCCAGCTGCAGATCGAGATCGAGGGTGGCCTGCGCCCCGCGGAGGTCCAGGCGCTCATCCGCCGCGGCCTGACCACCGAGGAGGTCGCCGAGAGGGCCGGTTGGCCCATGGACAAGGTCCGCCGCTACGAGGGGCCGGTCCTCGCAGAGCGCGAGTATGTCGCCGGTCTGGCCCGCAAGGTGGTCCTCGGCGCGTCGTCGGCCGGGCGGACCAGCCTCGAGGAGCGGGTCCTGGACCGGCTCCGCGAGCGCGGGGTCGACCGCAAGAGCCTCACCTGGGACTCCGCCCGCGGCGACGACGGGCGCTGGACCGTCACGGCGACCTTCGCGGCCGGCGGACGGGAGCGCGCGGCGATCTGGACCTTCGACCACATCGGCCGGCAGGTCTCCCCCCGCAACGACGAGGCGCGCTGGCTCGGCCAGGACGAGGTGGCCGGGCCCATCCCTTCACCGCACGTCGCCACCACCGCGAACCGACCGAGCACCGTCTACGACGTCGAGGCCGAGGGCGGCGTGACCGACGACCCGCGCCGCCACGGTCCGGGCCAGCCCATCGACCTCATGGCGGCCATGCGCGAGCACAGCGCTCGCGGACGGCGCGGCCGCCGCCGGGGAACGCCGGCACACACGCCAGGCGAGGACGACCCGCGCCTGGACGCCCTCCCGCTGGCCGAGTTCGCCCGCGACCCGGCCCTGGCCCTACCGCCGCCCGTTGCCCGCGAGACGCACCCCGACAGCGCGCACCTCGAGGAGCCCGAGCCCGACCCGTCCCCTGCACCCGACCCGCCCGAGGCCGAAGCCCCCGGGGACGTCGTGTCGGCCCAAGCCGAGTCCGACGCACCGCTCACCCCGGCCGCAGCGCGGTCCCGCCAGGCCGGTGCGGCCCGCAGCCAGCCGCGCCGTGGCGGACGGCCGAGCGTGCCGAGCTGGGACGACATCATGTTCGGCACCCGCGAGCGGGCGCCCGGCGACTGAGCCGGCGAGAACCCGGCTCAGTCGAGCTTCGGCGGCGGCACCGGGCACACATCGAGGTCGAACGGCAGCACCTCGGGCGACGCCGCGGCGGCCCGGGCGGCCTGGCTGTTCATCCGGCGCATGAAGTGACGCCGGCAGAGCACCTCGTACTCGACCATCCCCGAGCGCAGGGTGTCGGTGTCCCCCACGACGACCTGCTCCCCCTCGACGACCATGACGCCGTCGACGATACGGGCGTTGTGGGTCGCTCGCTTGCCGCACCAGCACAGCGCCTCGACCTGGAGAACCTGCACCCGGTCGGCGAGCTCGATGAGCCGCCGCGACCCCGGGAACAGCTCGGTGCGGAAGTCGGCGGTGATCCCGAAGGCGTGGACGTCGACGTCGAGCTCGTCGACGAGGCGGGCGAGCTGCTCGACCTGGTCGGGGGTGTAGAACTGCGCCTCGTCGCAGATGAGGTAGTCGACCCGCCGCCCCCGGGTCAGGCAGTCGACGACCTCGTCCCAGAAGTCGAGGTCGTCCCCGACCTCGATGGCCCTGGTCTCGAGCCCGAGCCGGGAGGACAGCACCGACTCACCGGCGCGGTCGTGCTTGGTGTAGATGAGCCCGGCGCGACCACGGGCCTTGTGGTTGTGGTCCATCTGCAGGGCAAGCGTCGACTTGCCGCAGTCCATCGTCCCGGAGAAGAAGACCAGTTCCGCCACGGACGCACAGCCTAGACGGATACCGGGGGCGCCCGGTCACCCCGGCCGCTGCGCGGGCACATGGACGACGGGGACGGCCACCTCGTCGTCGGAGAGGGAGCCGTGCAGGCCCAGCAGCGCCAGCAGCTCGGGCCGGGCCCGGCGGGAGTCGACGACGGCGAAGGTGTCGCGCATCGCGACGACGACGTCGCCGATCCGGGCCAGGTTGCGTGGGGCGACCGGGCCGAACCAGCCCAGGGCGACGACCTCGTCCCTGGTGCGGACCCAGGCCCGCTCGCTCAGCCGCTCGGTCCAGGTGGCGAGGACGTCGTCGCGGGCGCCCGGCTCGACATACAGCTGCGGGGCCCGTGGCTCGCCGCCCACGTGCCGGACCCCGGCCGCCAGCATGGGGTCGTGCGCCACGTCGAGCCGCAGCGCGTGCGGGGAGTCGACCATGCCGTGGTCGGCGGTCACGGTCATCGAGGCATCGACGGGCAGCCTGTCGGCGAGCCGCGCGAGTTCGCGGTCGACGCCCTCCAGCTCGTCGCCCCACTCCCACGAGGTGCACCCGTGGACATGCCCGACCTTGTCGAGGTCGCCCCAGTAGAGGTAGACGAGGGCGCGGGTGGAGGCGGCGAGAGCCGCGAGGGCCGCGTCGACCCGGCCGGCGAGCGAGTCGGCGGCCACGAACCCCCCGCCGCGCAGCGCCGCCCGGGTCAGCCCCGAGCCTGCGAAGAACCCCGGCCCGATCCGGGTCACGACGACCCCGTCGGCGACGGCGCGCTCGAACACGGTCTGCTCGGGCTGCCAGCGCTCGGGGTCCGGCCCGTCCTCCCAGGACAGCTCGTTGAGGAGCCGGTCGGCACCCGGGACGAGCACCTCGTAGCCGAGCAGCCCGTGGGCCCCCGGGCGCAGCCCGGTCCCGAAGCTGCCCATCGACGTCGCCGTCGTGGAGGGGAAACCGCACGGCACCCGGTAGGCCGCGGGCAGCGTCGAGCGCAGCCAGGGCGCGTGCCCACCGCGGCGGCGGACGAGCTCGTAGCCCAGGCCGTCGAGAAGGACGACCACGGCCCGCCGGGCGGGCGGCACGGGGAACTGGGGCTCGCGGGAGAGCCCGGCAACCCCGAGGCTGGTGGCGACCGAGGGCAGCACGTCGGCCAGGCCGAGGTCCGAGGGGTCGGGTGCGACCGGCAGCTCCGCGGGCGCTCGCGCTAGCATCCCGGCCGGCTCAGCGCCGGCCGAGCGCGGCCGACAGGTCCCGCGCGAAGTCCAGGGCCTCGGCGAGCGCGTGTTCGCCGTCGGCGGCCGCCGAGACGCGTAGCGCGATGTCGTCGGCGGTCACCGTGCCCTCGTAGCCGTGGTCGGCGTCGCAGGCGGGGTCCGCGCAGGTCGCCGGCAGCAGGTCGACCCGCGCGACCGCACCCCACCCGAGGGTGACGGTGAGCTCTCGGCCGAGCCGGCCGGGAACATAGGTCTGCGGGTCCTCGACGACGTGGGTGAGCATGACCCCGTTGACGCTCGACAGCGGCACGCTCTCGGTGGTCGCCGTGGCGAGGTTCTCCTGGGAGGCGTCGGGATCGTCGGCGTAGTCGTCGGCGTGGGCGATGACCAGGCGGGTCGGGGTGAGGACGAGCACGGTGATGTGCCGCTTGACCACCTCGTGGTCGAAGGTCGTCTCGAGGTGGACCAGGTGGCTCTCGACCCGCTCCCCGGCCAGGGCGGCGCTGACGACGTCGCCGACGAGGGCCGGGTAGTAGCCCGCCCGCTCGATGGCGGAGGTGAGTGCACCGGGAAGGGGCGGAGCGTCGGACAGGGAGCTCATGGCGCCATTGTGCCGCAGTGGGCCGACCCCGTCAGGTGAGGGAGCGCCGGCCCGGGTCGGTGCGCCGCGGCGCCGCGGCCAAGGTGAGGTCCGCACCGAGCACCTCGACCCCTCCCGGATGGGCGATGACGGGGTTGAGCACCAGCGAGGCCATCTCCGGCAGGTCGTCGGCGAGCACCGATACCCGGGCGATGAGATCGGCCAGGGCCGCGCGGTTGACCGGCGTCGCGCCACGGTGGCCGTGGAGCACCGGGGCCGCCTTGATCGAGGAGATGAGCTCGGAGACGTTGACGTCGGTGAGCGGCGGGATCCGGTAGGCGATGTCGCCGAGCAGCTCGCGCGGCATACCCGCCAGGGAGAACCCGACCACCGGCCCGATGAGCGGATCCTCGTCGCTGGTGATGACGCACGAGACGCCCGAGGGCGAGGCCATCTTCTGGACGACGAAGGTGTCCGCGGACACCGGCGCCAGCATCCCGGTCAGCGAGCCCCAGGCCTGGCGCAGGGCGGCCTCGGAGCCGAGGTCGACCCGGACCCCGCTCAGGCCCCCCTGGTGACGCAGCATCGGCGCGGTGGACTTGAGCACCACCGGGTAGCCGACCTTCTCGGCCGCGGCGACGGCCTCGTCGACGCTCCAGGCGGGGTAGGTCGGCCACACCTCGATGCCGTAGGCCGCCAGCAGCGCACCCGCCTCGTCGGTCTCGAGCCGGCGACCCTCCTTGTCGACGCTCAGCACGGTGCCGACGACGTCCTCGGCGATCCGCCGGTTGATCCCGGAGGGGGCGACCTGGGTGCCCCGGTCACGCGAACGCCACTGCGCGTACGTCGTGGCGGTGGCCAGCGCCCGCACGGCGTCCTCGGGCATGGAGTAGACGGGTATCGACTGCGAGTGGCCCATGCCGGTGCCCGTGACCGAGGAGTGCCCGTCGTCGACGCCCCGCATCCCGAGGAAGGTGACCAGGCACGGCTTGTCGCTCCCCCGGGCCGACTCGCGCACGGCCTCGGCGACGTCCTCGTCGATGGTGACGAGCGGCGGGATGAAGCAGGCGATCACCGAGTCGACGTCGGGGTCGGCGAACGCGGCGTCGAGCTTCTCGCGGAACTCAGGGCCCGAGGCCTCGCCGGGCATGTTCACCGGGCCGTGCGAGACCGTCAGGCCCCAGCTGACGCAGGTGTCGGCGGTGATCGCCCCGAGCGCCGAGGTGTTGCCGACGACGGCGACGCGCCGACCGCTCGGCAGCGGCTGGTTGACCAGGAGCTGGGCGACGTCGAACAGCTGGTGGATGTTCTCGACCCTGATGACGCCGGACTGCCGGAGCATCGCGTCGAACACCTCGGGGCGGGCCCTGGTCTGCCGCACCCGGTGGCCGGGCGGGATCCCGTATGCCGTGACGCCGGACTTCACGACGATGACCGGCTTGGTCGCCGCGAGGTTGCGGGCGATGCGGGAGAACTTGCGGGGGTTGCCCATCGACTCGAGGTACAGGCCGACGGCGGTGGTGTGGTCGTCGTCGATCCAGTACTGCATGAAGTCGTTGGCCGAGACGTCGACCCGGTTGCCCGCCGCGGCGAACGCCGAGATCCCGAGCCGCCGGCTGGCCGCGGAGGCGAGGACCGCGATGCCGAGGGCACCGGACTGGGAGAACAACGCGAGGTGGCCGACCGGGGGCAGTTGGCGCGAGAGGGTGACGTTCAGGCGCACGTCCGGGTGGTTGTTGACGATGCCGAACGAGTTCGGCCCGACGACCCGCATGCCCGAGCGGCGAGCCCGCTTGAGCAGCTTGGACTGGAGCTTGGCGCCCACGGGCCCCGCCTCGGCGAACCCGGCGGAGATGACGAGCAGTGCCTTGACCCCTGCCTTGGCGCAGTCGTCGACGACGTCGAGCACGGCGGCGGCGGGAACGACGATGACCGCGAG
Source organism: uncultured Intrasporangiaceae bacterium (assembly GCA_964414665.1). GTDB lineage: Bacteria > Actinomycetota > Actinomycetes > Actinomycetales > Dermatophilaceae > CAVSJJ01. The sequence goes on from CAYPYK010000001.1 coordinate 35,168, forward strand.
GTCCACCGGCTCGGGGATGTCGGCGACGGTCGCGTAGGCGGGCAGGCCACGCACCTCCTCGGCGTGCGGGTTGACCGGGTAGACGTGGCCGGTGAAACCGCCGTCGGCGACGTTGCCGAACACCCGTCCGCCGATCGAGTGCGCCGTTCGGCTCGCCCCGACGACGGCCACCACGGCGGGGTAAAGGATGGAGCCGACGCTGAGCGACTCGGAGCGGTGCTCGCGGGACATCGCCACGTTGCGCGAGCTGTCGGTCGGCTCGATCTCGAACTCCACCTCGACGACGCCGTCCTCGATCCGCCGCGACACCTCGTAGCCGGCCTCGGTGAAGACTTTGAGCATCTTGCGGTTCTGGGGCAGGACCTCTGCGGTGAACTTGATGATGCCGAACTCTCGCGCCACGGCGGCGAGGTGCTCGAGCAGCACCGACCCGATTCCCTTGCCCTGGTAGTGGTCGCTGATGTTGAACGCGACCTCGGCGCTGCGGGCGTCGATCCGGTCGTAGCGGCCGACGCCGATGATGTCGTCGCGCATCATGGCCACGAGCGCCACCCGGTCCATGTAGTCGACGTGCGTGAAGCGGTGGACGTCCTTGTCGCTCAGGGCCTTGAGCGGCGCGAAGAAGCGCAGGTAGATCGACTCGTCGGACTGGCCGGCGTGGAACGCGCGCAGGGCGTCGCCGTCGGCCGGCGTGATGGGGCGGACGTGGGCGACGGTGCCGTCCCGCATGACGATGTCGGCCTCCCACTGCGAGGGATACCCAGGTGGCAGCGGCTCGTCCATGACCCCCATCGTGGCACGTGGACCGAGATCCGTGGCGGGCGGTCTGCCGGTGGGCTTTACTGCTGGGATGGAGCTCGCCGAGGCCGTCCGTCGCCGCCGCATGACCCGCCGGTTCGACCCGGAGCGGCCGGTGGACCCGGCCACGGTCAGCCGCCTCGTCGAGATGGGGCTGCAGGCGCCCAGTGCGGGGTTCAGCCAGGGGTGGGACTTCGTTGTCCTCCTCGAGCCGGCCGACCGGACCGCGTTCTGGGAGGCGGCCGCTGAGCCCGAGGAGCCGCCGGACGCCTGGACCCGGGGTCTGTCCGCCGCCCCGGCCCTCGTGCTCTGCCTGTCGGACCCCACGGCATACCTCGACCGTTACGCGGAGCCCGACAAGGGCTGGGCCGACCGCTCCCTTGACCGGTGGCCGGTGCCCTACTGGGACACCGACGTGGCGATGGCGGCGATGATCATTCTTCTCGCAGCGGTCGACGCCGGGCTGGGTGCGCTCTTCTTCGGGGTCCCACCAGGGGCCCACGCCGCGGTCAGGGCCGCCCTGTCCATCCCGGAGGGCAGGCGGATCGTCGGGGTGGTCGCGCTGGGCCACGAGGCGGAGCGGGTCGGCGGCTCGGCGACGGTCCGGCGCCGTCGGCCCACCGCCGAGGTGCTGCACCTCGGCCGGTTCGGCGCGTCGGGCGAGGGGTCGTCAGCGGGCTAGGCGAGGATGGGGTGTCCCGACCACCCCCCATGGAGCTGCACCCCCTGATGGCCCGACGCACCACCGCCTCCTCCCCCGACGCCGAGACCGACCTCGTCGAGCGGATCGTCGACATCGACATCGAGGAGGAGATGAGCAACGCCTTCCTCGAGTACTCCTACAGCGTCATCTACTCCCGGGCCCTGCCCGACGCCCGTGACGGGCTCAAGCCCGTGCAACGCCGGATCCTGTTCGGGATGAGCGACCTCGGGCTGCGCCCCGACCGCGGCCACGTGAAGTCCAGCCGGGTCGTCGGGGAGGTCATGGGCAAGTACCACCCCCACGGCGACCAGGCGATCTACGACGCCCTGGTCCGGATGGCCCAGCCCTTCACGATGCGACTGCCGCTCGTCGACGGGCACGGCAACTTCGGCTCGCTCGACGACGGACCGGCCGCCGCCCGCTACACCGAGGCCCGGATGGCCCCCGCCGCCCTGCTCATGGTGTCGGGGCTCGACGAGGAGAGCGTCGACTTCGTCCCGACCTACGACGACCAGCGCACCCAGCCGGGTGTGCTACCGGCGGCCTACCCCAACCTGCTGGTCAACGGCGCCAGCGGCATCGCCGTCGGCATGGCCACCCAGATGGCCCCGCACAACCTCGTCGAGGTCATCGGCGCCGCCCGGCACCTCATCGCCCACCCCGACTGCTCGCTCGACGACCTGATGAAGTTCGTCCCCGGCCCGGACCTGCCCGGCGGAGGTCGGATCATCGGCCTCGACGGGATCCGCGACGCCTACCTCACGGGCCGGGGCAGCTTCCGGACCCGGGCCACCGCGCGGATCGAGAAGGTCACCGCGCGCCGGCAGGGCATCGTCGTCACCGAGCTGCCCTACCTCATCGGCCCCGAGAAGGTCATCGAGCGGATGAAGATGCTCGTGCAGTCCAAGAAGCTCCAGGGCGTCACCGACGTCAAGAACCTCACCGACCGGACCCACGGGCTGCGGATGGTCATCGAGGTCAAGAACGGCTTCAACCCCGAGGCGGTCCTCGAGCAGCTCTACAAGCTCACCCCGCTCGAGGACTCGTTCGGTATCAACAACGTGGCCCTCGTCGACGGGCAGCCGCGCACCCTGGGCCTGAAGGACCTGCTGCGCGTCTACGTCGACTTCCGCATCGACGTCGCCCGACGCCGCACGCAGTACCGGCTCGGCAAGCGCCGCGACCGCCTGCACCTCGTCGAGGGCCTGCTCATCGCCATCGTCGACATCGACGAGGTCATCCAGCTCATCCGCTCGTCCGACGACGCGGCGACCGCCAAGACCCGCCTCATCGAGGTGTTCGACCTCTCCGACGCCCAGGCGACCTACATCCTCGACCTCCAGCTGCGGCGGCTCACCAAGTTCTCCCGGATCGAGCTCGAGGCCGAGCGCGAGGAGCTGCAGCGCCAGATCGGCGAGCTCGAGGCGATCCTCGCCGACGGGTCCCTGCTCAACCGGACCGTCTCGGCGGAGCTGGCCGACGTGGCCAAGGCGCACGGCACCCCGCGGCGGACGGTGCTTCTGGAGTCCGCCGGGGCCCCCGTCACCTCGAGCGCCCCGCTCGAGGTCTCCGACGACCCGTGCTGGGTCCTGCTCTCCGCGACCGGGCTGCTCGCCCGGACCTCCACGGCCGACCCGGTCCCCACCGAGGGCCCGCGGGCCAAGCACGACGCGATCGTGGGGGCCGTGCGCACCACCGCCCGCGGCGAGGTGGCCCTGGTGACGACCCGAGGGCGGATGATCCGCCTCTCGGCGCTCGAGCTGCCTACCCTGCCCCCGCTCGGGGGAGCCCCCGGCCTGTCGGGCGGGGCTCCGCTCGCGGCGTATGTGGACCTCCCCCGCGACGAGGAGCCGCTCACCATCGTCCCGGTCGACGAGCCCGGACCGGGCATCGCGCTCGGGACCGCGCAGGGCGTCGTCAAGCGGCTCACCACCGACTACCCGGCCAAGTCGGACTGGGTGGCCATCTCCCTGCGCGACGGCGACCGCGTCGTCGGCGCCGCCCCGCTCCACGACGGCGCGGAGGACCTCGTCTTCGTCACCTCCGACGCCCAGCTGCTGCGGTTCCCGGCCGCCTCGGTGCGACCACAGGGTCGGACAGCGGGCGGGATGGCCGGCATCCGGCTCGGCAGCGGCCAGCAGGCGGTCTTCTTCGGCGCGGTCCAGCCCGGCATCGACGCCGTCGTGGTCACCGCCAGCGGCACCTCCGACGCGCTGCCGGGGACCCAGCCGGGGGCCGTCAAGGTCACCCCGTATGCGGAGTACCCCACCAAGGGGCGCGGAACCGGCGGGGTGCGGGCCCACCGCTTCCTCAAGGGCGAGGACACCCTGGTCCTGGCCTGGGTCGGGGCGACCCCCGCCAGGGCCTGCGGAGCCGGCGGAGTGGCGCTCGAGCTGCCCGCGGCGACGGGCAGGCGCGACGGGTCCGGCACCCCCGGGTCGGCCGTCATCGGCGGGATCGGTTCTCCCCCACGGCATACCACTGCGTAGCCCGTCGGCGCTCAGCATGCCGGCGAGCCGGCTCGGCCCCCATCGGGCGTTGTTGCCGCCCCGCGACGACCGCGTTACGGAATCGTTACGGCAGTCGGAACGCGAGCCATTGCGCAACGGCGTAAACGCTTTTACGGTGAGAGGCGTTCCCTCACCGCCGAGGTGCCGCCTCGACGGTTCAAGCGAAATGGAGGCGGGCATGGCCCGACACATGAACAAGCGGATGCTGGCAGTCCTCGCCGGCACCGCGGCGGTCTCGTTGACCGTCGCCGCCTGTGGCGGAAGCAGCAGCGGGGGTGGCGGCTCGAGCAGCGCCGCCAGCGCCAGAGGCCCGATCACCTGGGTCCAGGGCAAGGACAACAGCAACATCATCGTGCCGCTGGCGGACGCCTGGAACAGCAACCACCCCGACGAGAAGGTGACGGTCAAGGAGCAGTCCGACCAGGCCGATGCGCAGCACGACGACCTCGTGCAGCACTTCCAGGCCAAGGACAGCAGCTACGACGTTGTCTCGGTCGACGTCGTCTGGACCGCCGAGTTCGCGGCGAAGGGCTGGCTCATGCCGCTCAAGGGCGACCTGGCGCTCGACACCACCGGGTTCCTCAAGGCCCCGCTCGACGCGGCGACCTACAACGACACCCTCTACGCGGCGCCCATGTCGTCCGACGGCGGCCTGCTCTACTACCGCAGCGACCTGGTGAAGACCGCTCCGACGACGCTGGACGAGATGTGGAAGGACTGCTCCATCGCCAAGGCGAACAACATGGACTGCTACGCAGGCCAGTTCGCCAAGTACGAGGGTCTGACCTGCAACGCCACCGAGGCGATGAACACGTACGGCGCCAAGGTCGTGGACTCGACCGGCAAGCCGACCGTGGACTCCCCTGAGGCCGCCGCCGGTCTGAAGATGCTCGCCGACCACTACGCCAACGGTGACATCCCCAACCAGGCCATCACCTACCAGGAGGAGCAGGGCCGCCAGTCCTTCGAGGACGGCAAGCTGCTATTCCTGCGCAACTGGCCGTACGTGTACAGCCTCGCCAACACCGATGACTCCTCGAAGGTCAAGGGCAAGTTCGCGGTCTCGCCGCTCCCCGGCGTCGACGGCCCGGGCGCCTCGACCCTCGGTGGTCACAGCGGGGCGATCAGTGCGTTCAGCAAGTACCCCGCGACGGCGCTGGACTGGCTGAAGTACTACACCTCGCCTGAGAACCAGAAGAACATCATGGAGAAGGGCTCGCTCGCTCCAATCCTCGAGTCGATCTACACCGACCCGGACCTGGTCAAGAAGTACCCGTACCTCCCCACCCTGCTGACCGCCATCCAGAACGCGGTTCCGCGTCCGGTGACGCCGTACTACCCCGCGGTGACCACGGCGATCCAGGAGAACTCCTACGCCGCTCTGAAGGGTGAGAAGACACCCGATCAGGCAGTGAAGGACATGCAAGCCGCCATGCTGGCAGCCGGAGGCTGACCAGAGGCCGACCAGTCCGACTAGGCTGACTGCCACCAGATAGCAACTCTCGCTCACGAGCCGGTGTGGGGGGCGACCCCGCCTCCCACGCCGGCTCGGGCCCAAACCCGGGCCAACGCCGTGTCCCTTGTCCTGACCGCGTAGGAGAGCTCGATGTCAACGATGACCCCGACAGCAGACACCAGCCGTGCCGGGAACAAGAAGAAGAAGAGCAAGGGACTGAACGCGGGGCAGGGACGCCGGGGGCTGGTGCTCGTCACGCCCTCGCTGCTCGTCCTGGCACTGATCATCCTCTACCCGCTCGTCCAGGCAGTGAGCCTGTCCTTCACCAAGGACGCCGGCCTCGACCCGGCGACCGGGCTGTTCGTCCAGGGCGGCCCGGCGGGGCTCGACAACTACAAGCACTGGTTGCTCCAGCAGTGCGGGACGACGAGCTGCCCTCCGGGTACCCTGGGCGCCCAGTTCTACGACGCGTTCAATGTCACGATCTTCTGGACCGTCGTCACCGTCACCCTCGAGACCCTGCTCGGGCTGTGGTTCGCCATCATCATGAACCGCGAGTTCAGGGGCCGCGGCATCGTGCGCGCGGCCATCCTCGTCCCCTGGGCGATCCCCACCGCCGTCACGGCCAAGCTCTGGTTCTTCATGTTCGCCTACGAGGGCATCGTCAACAAGGCGCTCGGCCTCGTCGGGGTCCAGCCTCTGCTGTGGACGGGTAGCGAGTGGCCGGCCAAGTTCGCCGTCATCATCGCCGACACGTGGAAGACCGCACCGTTCATGGCGCTGCTCATCCTCGCCGGGCTCCAGCTGGTGCCCGGGGACGTCTACGAGGCCGCCCAGATCGACGGCGCCAGCAAGTGGCAGGTGTTCACGAAGATCACCCTGCCGCTCATCAAGACCCCGCTGATGGTGGCCGTCCTGTTCCGCACCCTCGACGTGCTGCGGATCTTCGACCTGCCCTACATCCTCACCCAAGGCGGAGGCGGGTCCGGCCACGCGACGACGTCGCTGTCGATCCTCGTCGTCAGGCAGATCCGGTCCGGCTTCCACAGCGCGTCCGCCCTGTCCACCATCGTCTTCCTCATCATCGCGTTCACGGCGTTCCTGTTCATCAGGTTCGGCGGGGCCGAGGTCGTCCAACGTCCACCTTCGGCGAAGAAGCAGGACGACGACGATGACGGCACCAAGGCCAAAGAGAAGGTCGATGCAGCCAACATCGTCACCAACGCCGGAACGGGGAAGTGAGCTGACATGAGCGCAACATCGGTCGACACCGCCAGCACCGTCGCCCAGGACCGGGCCGACGCCGTCCGGCTCCACCGCAAGGGCGAGCGCGGGAAGCGGGCGCGCACCTACGCGGGCCTGGCCTTCCTCGTCCTCTGGGGTCTGGCCCCGGCGTACTGGATGATCGCGACGGCCTTCCGTCCGGTCGGCCGCACCTTCGAGACCTCGATCTGGCCGAGCTCCACCACGCTCGACAACTTCAAGACGGCGTTCTCCACGGACCGTGGCAACCACTTCGGGGCGGCCCTGTACCACAGCGTCATCATCGCCGTGTCGACGACCATCCTCGCCATGATCGTCGGCGTCTTCGCCTCCTACGCGCTGGCCCGGCTGCAGTTCCCCTTCAAGTACTCCGTCCTGGGCCTCATCCTCGGCGCGTCGATGTTCCCCGGCGTCGCCCTGGTGAGCCCGCTGTTCCAGATGTTCTCGAGCTGGGGATGGCTCACCGGGGTGAACTACCAGGCGCTGATCCTGCCGAACATCTCGTTCACGCTCCCCCTGACGATCTACGTCCTCACGGCGTTCTTGTCGGAGATGCCCTGGGAGCTGGAGGAGTCCGCCCGGATCGACGGGTGCACCCAGGGTCAGGCCTTCCGGCGGATCATGCTGCCGCTGGCCATCCCTGGCGTGTTCACGACGGCGATCCTCGCGTTCATCGGCGCCTGGAACGAGTTCCTGCTGGCGAGCCAGTTCGCCACGTCCTCGACCCAGCCGGTGACCGTCGCCATCGCGTCGTTCACGGGCGCCCAGCCGCACCAGGAGCCGTACACCGCGGTCATGGCGGCCGGGACCATCGTCACCGTGCCGCTCATCATCATGGTCCTGCTCTTCCAGAAGGCCATCGTCTCCGGTCTGACCGCCGGAGGAGTCAAGGGGTGAGGCCGGGGAGGCGCCGGCCTACGCCATGGGTCTGATCAGACCGGGATCCGGAGCCGAGTCCGCCCAGGAGAACCGCGCGCAGCGGCTGGACGTGGTGCTGGGCATCCTCGGGTTCTTCGGGCTGATGGCGCTCGTCCAGACGGTGGTCCTCGAGCTCGGCGGCAAGCCGGCCGCGGCCTCGGCACTACTCCTGCTGGGTCTGTTGGTCGCCTTCTGGCTGGTCCTGCGGGCCCGTCGGCGGTTGTTCAAGGGATGAGCACGATCACGCCATGAGCACGATCACGGATGTGGCCCGGGCCGCGGGCGTCTCGGTCGCAACCGTGTCCCGGGCGCTGCGGGGGCTGGACCGGGTGAGCCCGGCCACCCGGGCCCGGGTGCTCAAGGTCGCCGAGGAGATGGACTACGTCGCCTCGCCGACCGCGACCTCGCTCGCCTCGGGCCGCACCCGGGTGGTCGCGGTCGTCGCGCCGTTCCTCACCCGGTGGTTCTTCGCCACCTTGGTCAGCGCCATCGAGAAGACCCTGCGGCCCCACGGTCACCACGTGCTGCTGTTCGACCTCGAGGACGACACCTACGACCAGCGCCTGCCTCTCACCCAGAACATGCTGTGGAAGCGGGTCGACGGCGTCATCACCCTCAACGTCCCCATGTCGGTCGAGGAGGTCACCCTCCTGGACCGCCTCAACCTCCCGCTCGTCGCCGTCGGGTCGCCCGTCCCGGGGCGGCCGTGCGTGCGGATCGACGACGCCGAGGCGATGCGGACCGCCACCGACTACCTCGTCGGGCTGGGTCACCGCCGGATCGCGTATGTCGGTGCCGTCCCCAGGAACGTCGCCCATGTCGAGACCCCGCGCACCCGGCTCGAGTCGTTCCAGAAGGCGCTGGCGACCCATGGACTGATGATCCCCGACGCCTGGATCCTCCCCTCGGACTGGACCGCCGACGCGGCGGCGGTCGACGCCGTGCGGCTCCTCGACGTGCCCGAGCCCCCGAGCGCCGTCGTCGCGGCGTCGGACGAGATCGCGATCGGCGTGATGACCACGGCCCGCAAGCTCGGACTACGGGTGCCCGAGGACCTCTCGGTCATCGGGATCGACGACTTCACCCTTTCGGCCGTCCTCGGCGTCACCACGGTCCGTCAGGATGTCACCGCGCAGGGCCGACGGGCCGCCGAGGAGCTGCTCATGGCCCTGGTCGACGGCGCGCCGATGGGCGAGCGCACCGTCTTCCTGCCGACCGAGCTCATCGTCCGCTCGACCACGGCTCCCCCGGCCCGGCGCTGACCCGGGGCCTCAGGCGTCGATGCGCTCCGCATCGAGCTGGTGCGCCGACTCGACGATGAAGTCCTTGCGGGGTGCGACGTCGGTGCCCATGAGGAGCTCGAACACCTTCTCGGCCCCCTGGGCGTCGCCGAGGGTGACCTTGCGCAGGGTGCGCCTGCGGGGGTCCATGGTGGTCTCGGCCAGCTGGTCCGCATCCATCTCGCCCAGGCCCTTGTAGCGCTGCAGTGGCTGCTTGACGGTGCGGCCCTTGCGGGCCAGTGCCGCCACGGTCTGGCGCATCTCGGCCTCGGAGTAGGTGTAGATGAGGTCGTTCTTCTTGGCGCCGTGGCCGACGACCTCGATGCGGTGCAGCGGCGGCACCGCGGCATACACCCGGCCGGCAGCGACGAGCGGGCGCATGTAGCGGAAGAACAGGGTGAGCAGCAGGATGCGGATGTGGGCGCCGTCGACGTCGGCGTCGGTCATGATGATGACCTTGCCGTAGCGGACCGCGTCGAGGTCGAAGGACCGGCCGGACCCCGCGCCGATCACCTGCAGGATGGCGGCGCACTCGGCGTTGCCGAGCATGTCGGTCACCGAGGCCTTCTGGACGTTGAGGATCTTGCCGCGCAGCGGTAGCAGCGCCTGGTGCTCGCTGCTGCGAGCGAGCTTGGCGGTGCCGAGCGCGCTGTCACCCTCGACGATGAACAGCTCGGTGCGCCCGACGTCGCCGCTGCGGCAGTCGGCGAGCTTGGCGGGCAGGGAGGAGCTCTCCAGGGCGGTCTTCTTGCGCTGGGTCTCCTTGTGCAGCCGCGCGCTGATCCGCGACTTCATCTCGGCGGTGACCTTCTCGAGCAGGAGCGCCGCCTGCTGCTTCTCGCCCCGCCTGGTCGAGGTGAGGTGGCGGCTCAGCTCGGTCTCGAGCACCTTGGCGACGATGCCGCGCACCGCGCTGGTCCCGAGCACCTCCTTGGTCTGGCCCTCGAACTGCGGCTCGGCGAGGCGGACCGTCACGACCGCGGTGAGGCCGGCGAGGATGTCGTCCTTGTCGACCTTGTCGCCGCCGACCTTGAGCCGGCGGGCGTTGACCTCGAGCTGCCTCCTGAAGACCTTGAGCAGGGCCTGGTCGAACCCGGCGAGGTGCGTGCCGCCCTTGGGAGTGGCGATGATGTTGACGAACGAGGACACGGTGGTCTCGTAGCCGGTCCCCCAGCGCACCGCGATGTCGACGCCGCACTCGCGCTCGACCTCGGTCGGGGTCATGTGCCCCACGGCGTCGAGGACCGGAACGGTCTCGAGGAACGTGCCGGTGCCCTGCAGGCGCCACACGTCCGTCACCGGGGGGTCGGGAGCGAGGAACTCGCAGAACTCGAAGATCCCGCCGTCGTGGACGAAGACGTCCTCAACCGGGCCGTCAACCCCCGGGGTGCCGGCGACGCCTCGCTCGTCGCGGATGACCAGGGTGAGCCCCGGGACGAGGAAGGAGGTCTGCCGGGCGCGGGCCAGCAGGCCGTCGAGGTCGAACTGGGCGTCCTTGATGAAGATCTGCTCGTCGGCCCAGTAGCGGATCCTGGTCCCGGTGGCACCCCGGCGCGTCCGGCCGACCACCGCGAGCTCGCTGCCGCCCTCGAAGGGGGTGAACGGGTGCGCCGGGTCCTTGGCCCCGCGGGCGCCGGCGACGTCGGAGAACTGGCCCGGCTCGCCGCGCCGGAAGCTCATCGCCCACACCTTGCCGCCCCGGTCGACCTCGACGTCGAGCCGCGAGGAGAGGGCGTTGACGACCGAGGCGCCGACGCCGTGCAGGCCCCCGGAGGCCGTGTAGGAGCCGCCGCCGAACTTGCCGCCGGCGTGCAGCTTGGTGAAGACGACCTCGACGCCGGTCAGGCCGGTGCGCGGCTCGATGTCGACCGGGATGCCGCGGCCGTTGTCCCGCACCTCGACCGACCCGTCGGCATGCAGGGTCACCTCGATGCGGTCGCACACGCCGGCCAGGGCCTCGTCGACCGCGTTGTCGATGATCTCCCACAGGCAGTGCATGAGACCGCGGGTGTCCGTCGAGCCGACATACATGCCGGGCCGCTTGCGGACCGCCTCGAGGCCCTCGAGGACCTGGAGGTGGTGGGCGGTGTACTCGGTCGCTGACTTGCTCGTCGCGGTCTTCTTGGCCGCGGCCGTCGTGGCGGCGCTCATGCGAGGTGGGTCTCCAACATCGGCTGGTTCGAACGGGTGGGGCGAGGTCGCTGTGGGCCGTGGGCGACCTGGGCGACCTGGGGCGGCCCGGCGAACCGGGCTCCGGCCAGGCTATCCGGGGGGCCCGACGGCGGCGGCGCGGCGCACCGGGGTACTGGCGAAAGGGACGGTTTCGGCGAGCAGCCCCGGTCACGGCACGGACCGGGCGCGGATATCACCGCGACCCGCGCCCGGGCGAGTCGCGGATGTTCGGCCCATGTGTCGCGCGGATGTCGACACATGAGACCTCTCACATATCGACACATCCGGGACGGGAAGGTTCTCGCGTGTTTCACTGTTGCTCTGAGTCAACCCTGACGCAGCGCTGGTTCCACCCCCGACGCTATCGACACGAGGAGGCCTGACGTGAACGCCGCCCTGGCTCCAACCCTGACCACCGCGGACCGCTGCGACCGCTGCGGCGCTCAGGCCTACGTCCGCGTCCGGCTCCACTCCGGGGGCGAGCTCCACTTCTGTGCCCACCACGGCCGCCAGCACGTTCCGGCGCTGCGCGAGCGCGCCCATATCGACGACGAGACCGACCGTCTCAACGGGGAGGCGGCCGACACCCGCTAGTGCGGGCCGCTCCCGACGGCGCCGAGCTATGGATCCCGGCGCTGCTCATCGTCGCGGGCCTGGTCGGGGTCGTCGTCCCGGTCCTGCCCGGGCTGCTCCTCAGCCTCGCGGGAGTGCTCGTCTGGGCGCTCGCCGACGCAAGCGCCACGGCGTGGGTGATCTTCGGGGTCAGCGTCGTCCTGTATGCCGTGGGCGTCGTCACGAAGTACCTCCTCCCCGGGCGCCGCATGCGCGAACAGGGCGTCGGGACGCTCAGCATGGTCCTCGCCGTGGCGCTCGCCATCGTGGGGTTCTTCGTCATCCCCGTGCTCGGCGCGCCGCTCGGCTTCGTCCTGGGGATCTACCTCGTCGAGCTGACCCGCAGCAGCAACGCCACCCAGGCATGGGCCCGCACCCGGGCCGCGCTGCGCGCCGCGGCGCTGAGCATGGGGATCGAGCTGCTGGCGGGGCTGGCCATCGCCGTCACGTGGGTCGTCGGCCTGCTACTGACCCACTGACCCGCCGGGGCGACCCGCTCAGAGGTCGTTCTGGCGGCGCTCCCAGCGCTCGTCGAGACGCTCCATGAGGCCCTGGCGGCGGGTCGAGCCCCCCTTGCGGCCGCCAGTATGCCGGCGGACGCTGCCGTCCGACGCCACGGTGCCCAGGTCGGCGCGGCGGCGCGGCGGGGTGATGGCGTAGGCGGCACCGACGACCATCATGACGAACCCGATGACGCCGACCCACACAGCGGTGTTGACCCCGACGAGGACGACGCCGAGACCGATGGCCACACCGAGGCCGCCGATGATGTAGCGACGACGCAGGGCCGCGCGGGAACGGGCACCGTTCATGGACGAGGCGAACCTCGGGTCCTCGGCAGCGAGGGCCTGCTCCATCTGCTCGAGCATCTTCTGCTCGTGCTCCGACAACGGCACGTGACCTCCCGGGGTGCGTCGCGTCCATTCTCCCATGACGAGAACGTCCAGGCACGCACGATGGTTGCGTTGCGATCGACCGGGACCAGCCGGTCGTGATCTCAGGATAAGTCCCGACGCCGCGGGTGGGAAGGTGAACCGTTGGGATCGATCAGGCTCGCCGGCCGGACCGAGCCCGAGCCGAAGCGTGCACTGGCACGGTCGACGGCGCGGTCGGCGTCCCGCCAGCCGTGCTCAGCCTCCCCCAGCATCCCCTGGACGGGCGCCTGCTCGACAGGAAGCAGGCCGGACATGCGGACCCCGACGAGGCGGATCCGGGCCCGCTGGAGCCCGAGGGCGTCGAACAGCCCACAGGCCGCGTCGTAGACCACCCGGCTGGTGTCGGTGGGCTGGTGGAGGGTTCGCGCCCGGGTGATCGTCGTGAAGTCCGAGAACCGCACCTTGATCGTCACCGTGCGCCCGGCGAGGTCCGCCGACCGCAGCCGGGCCGCGACCTTGTCGCTGAGCCGGAGCAGCCGCCGGTGGATCAGCTCGGGGTCGTCGATGTCGGTCTCGAAGGTCTCGTCGGCGCCGATGCTGCGCTCGCGCTCGGCGGCCTCCACCGGGCGCGGGTCCCGGCCCCACGAGAGCTCGTGGAGGTGGTGCCCGGCGGCGTCGCCGAGGGCCCGGGTGAGCGTCTCGAGGGGGGTGTGGGCGATGTCGGCGACCGTGCGCAGCCCGAGCCGGGTCAGAGCCTCCTCGGTCTTCTCGCCGACTCCCCACAGGGCACCCACGGGAAGCTGCTGGACGAACGGGACGACCTCGTCGACCGGGACGACGACCATGCCGTCGGGCTTGGCGAGCCCCGAGGCGAGCTTGGCGACGAACTTCGTCGGCGCCACCCCGACCGAGCAGGTGACGCCCTGCTCGTCGGCGACGGTGTCGCGGATGACGGCGCCGATCCGCGCCGGGCTGCCGAGGCGCCGCCGGGCGCCGGCGACGTCGAGGAATGCCTCGTCGAGCGAGAGTGGCTCGACGACCGGGCTGATCGAGGCGAAGGTCTCCATCACCGCGGCCGAGATCCGTGCATAGAGCGCATGGTCGGGGGGGATGACCGTCGCCTGGGGGCACAGCCGGCGCGCCCGGGACATCGGCATGGCCGAGGTCACCCCGAAACGGCGGGCCTCATAGGTGGCTGACAGGACCACCCCGCGGTTGCCGCGGCCCCCGATGATGACCGGGGTGCCGACGAGCTCCGGGCGGGACAGCAGCGACGCCGAGGCGAAGAAGGCGTCCATGTCGACGTGCAGGACGGTGCAGCCCGTGTCATCGGGTGGACCAGCGCCCGAACGACGGGGAAGGGCGAACTGCCTCCTGCTCATGGCGGGCCCGCGAGGGGTTCAGGGACGTCCGGCGAGGACGTGGAGGGCGGAGCCGAGCTCACCGAGGGCGGTGAAGACCGGGTGCGTCGTCGCCGCCCGCTCCAGGGCCAGCAGCGCACTCCGCCCGGTCTCGGTGTCGAGGTATGCCGCGGGCACGAGGTCGCTGAACAGCCGGACGCCGTGGGCGTCCAGGACCTGCAGACCGGCGCCCTCGACGAGGAGGCGCAGCGTCGGGTCGTCGAAGCGGCGGGGCACCGGGTCGGCGCTCCCCCAGCGCCCGTCGGGGCTGTCGAGGACCTCTCGGGCCTGGTCGAACTCCCCGGCCAGGGCGCGGGAGAGCACGGCGGCGAGCCGGCCGGCGACGACGACTGAGAGGACGCCCCCATCGGCGAGGACCTCGGCGAGCCGGGCCAGGGTGGCCGCCGGGTCGTCGACATGCTCGAGGGTCCCGTGGCAGCAGATGAGGTCGGCGCGCTGCTCGCCGAGGACCTGGTGCAGGGAGTCGGCGTCGCCCTGGACGGCGGTGATCCGCTCGACGGTGTCGGGCGGGTCGGTCTCGGCGGCCCGGCGGCGCAGGGCCGCGAGAGCGTCGGGGCTGGGGTCGACGACGGTGACCCGGTGGCCCGCGGCGGCCAGCGGGACCGCCAGCCCGCCGGTGCCCCCGCCGAGGTCGAGGACCAGGAGCGGGCGGCCGAGCGCGGCGGCGCGGCGCTGGACGACCGCGTCGACGGCCGCCCACACAGCGGCCGTGCGGAGTCCGGTGTCGACGCCATGGCGCCGGGTGCGCTGGCGCTCGTCGGTCACAGGTCCCACCCTAGTGCCGCATCGCTAGTGCCCCGAGCTGCCAGGGCTGGCGTGCCACAGCTTGCGGGGAGCCGCGGCGGGGCTGGCCCCGGCCGGCCTGGTGTCGGCGTAGGGCGACTGCTTGAACCCCGAGGCGTGGACGAGCACCCGGCGGCCCTCCGGCTCGGGGGCCCGCTCGGCGCTCGCCCGGGCCATCTCGTCGGCCTCGGCGAGCGCGGCCCGCACCGCGTCGAGGCCGCCGACGCTCCACGCATCCCACAGCCCGGAGAGCTCCCAGGCACCGGTCGCCCGCAGCGAGACGCCCCGCTCCCCCGTGCGCCGGACCACCCCGCGGGCGAGGAGGAGCCAGGAGTGGAACACCGTCGCGGCATACGGGCCCTGGACGTCCTCGAAGAAGG
>CAYPYK010000002.1:0-42088 GCA_964414665.1 uncultured Intrasporangiaceae bacterium
AGCCGGTCGAGCAGGCCGAGCAGCTGCTCGACGTCGGCGAGGTGGAGGCCGGTGGTCGGCTCGTCGAGGACATAGACGCCGCCCCGCTCGCCCATGTGGGTGGCCAGCTTGAGCCGCTGCCGCTCGCCGCCGGAGAGCGTCGGGAGCGGCTGGCCGAGGGTAAGGTAGCCGAGCCCGACGTCGGCGAGCCGCTCGAGCACCGCGTGTGCAGCCGGCGTGCGCGCCTCGCCGTCGCCGAAGAACGCCTCGGCCTCGGTCACCGACATCGCGAGCACCTCGCTGATGTCGCGGCCGCCGAGCCGGTGCTCCAGCACCGACGCCTGGAACCTCTTCCCGTCGCACTCCTCGCACGTCGTGGCGACGCTCTCCATGAAACCCAGCTCGGTGTAGATGACGCCGGCGCCGTTGCAGGCGGGACAGGCGCCCTCGGAGTTCGCGCTGAACAGGGCGGGCTTGACCCCGTTGGCCTTGGCGAACGCCTTGCGGATCGGGTCCAGCAGCCCGGTGTAGGTCGCCGGGTTGCTTCGTCGCGAGCCCCGGATCGCGCTCTGGTCGACCGACACCACGCCGTCCCGGCCCGAGACCGAGCCGTCCACCAACGAGCTCTTTCCCGACCCGGCCACACCGGTCACGACGACGAGCACGCCGAGCGGGATGTCGACATCGACCTCGCGCAGGTTGTGGGCGTCGGCGCCGCGCACCTGAAGCACCCCCGAGGGGGAGCGCACCGAAGTCTTCACCGAGGCCCGGTCGTCGAGGTGCCGTCCGGTCAGCGTCCCGCTGGCCCGCAGCCCCTCGACGGTGCCCTCGAACACCACCTCTCCCCCGGCCGCGCCGGCCCCGGGGCCGAGGTCGACGACGTGGTCGGCGATGGCGATCGACTCCGGCTTGTGCTCCACGACGAGCACGGTGTTGCCCTTGTCGCGCAGCTGCAGCAGCAGGTCGTTCATCCGCGCGATGTCGTGCGGGTGCAGCCCGATCGTGGGCTCGTCGAAGACGTAGGTCACGTCGGTGAGCGAGGACCCGAGGTGACGGATCATCTTCACCCGCTGCGCCTCCCCACCCGACAGGGTGCCCGACGGCCGGTCGAGGCAGAGATAGCCCAGCCCGATCTCCACGAACGAGTCGAAGGTATGCCGCAGCGCGGCGAGCAGCGGCGCCACCGACGGCTCCTCGAGGCCCCCGACCCACTCGGCCAGGTCGCTGATCTGCATGGCGCAGGCGTCGGCCATGTTGGTCCCCCTGATCTTCGAGGACCGGGCGGCCGCGGAGAGCCGGGAGCCGCCGCACTCCGGACAGCCGGTGAACGTGACCGCCCGCTCCACGAAGGCCCGGATGTGCGGCCGCATCGCCTCGACATCCTTGGACAGCATCGACTTCTGGATCCGCGGCACCAACCCCTCGTAGGTCATGTTGATGTTCTCGATCTTCATCCGGGTGGGCTCCCGGTACAGCAGGTCCCGGCGCTCCTTCTTCGTGTAGTCGCGGATCGGCTTGTTGGGGTCGACGAGGCCCGAGGACGCGTAGAGGCGGTAGTTCCAGCCACCCGCCGCATAGCCCGGAATGGTGAGAGCGCCCTCGGCGAGCGACTTGCTCTCGTCGTAGAGCTGGGAGAGGTCGATGTCGGTGACCGAGCCCATGCCCTCGCAGCGCGGGCACATGCCGCCAAGGTGGGTGAACGTCGCCTTCACGGCGTGGGTCCTGCCCTCGCCCCGCTCGACGGTGATCGCGCCGCTCGCCCGGACCGACGGGACGTTGAAGGCGTACGCGCTGGGCGAGCCGATCTGCGGCTCCCCCAGGCGGCTGAACAGGATGCGGAGCATCGCGTTCGCATCCGTCACGGTGCCCACCGTCGAGCGGGCGTTGGCCCCCATCCGCTCCTGGTCCACCAGGATCGCCGTGGTCAGCCCCTCCAGCACGTCGACGTCAGGCCGGGCCAGCGTCGGCATGAAACCCTGGACGAAGGCGCTGTAGGTCTCGTTGATCATCCGCTGGGACTCGGCGGCGATGGTGTCGAACACCAGTGAGCTCTTGCCCGAGCCGGAGACGCCCGTGAACACCGTCAGCCGGCGCTTCGGGATCTCGACGCTGACGTCCTTGAGGTTGTTCACCCGCGCGCCGTGCACACGGATCAGGTCGTGACCGTCGGCGCGATGCGGAGCCGGCGAGGGTTCGTCCGTTCCCGGGGCCATGGTCACGGCGCTCAGCGGAGCTCGTTGATCCGCAGCAGGTTGCCCGCGGGATCGCGGAAGGCGCAGTCGCGGACCCCGTACGGCTGCTCGATCGGCTCCTGCACGACCTCGGCCCCGCCGGCCTGCAGGCGCTCGAAGGTGCCGTCGAGGTCGGGGGTGGCCAAGGTGATGATGGCATAGGTCCCCTTGGCCATCATCTCGGCGATCGTGCGGCGTTCGTCGGCCGTGATGCCTGGGTCTGCCGCCGGCGGGTGCAGGACGATCGACGTGCCGCTCCGGCCGGCGGGGCCGACGGTGATCCAGCGCATCCCGCCGTATCCGACGTCGCCGCGGACCTCGAAGCCCAGCGTGTCGCGGTAGAAGGCCAGCGAGGCGTCCGGGTCGTCATGCGGGAGGAAGGCCGAGTGAACCGTGATGTCCATGGCGGTCACGCTAGCGGCGCCGCGGCGACCGGCGCTTCTCGGTTCCTGACCGGTCTGGTCACCTGTTTGGCCAGGCACGACGGGAGCCCCGCCGTCGCTCGCGCCGCCTGGTGCCGGTAGACGCTGGGGGGCACGCCGACCAGCTCGGTGAACCGAGTGCTGAAGGTGCCCAGCGAGGAGCAGCCGACCGCGAAGCACACGTCGGTGACGCCGAGGTCGCCACGGCGCAGCAGCGCCATCGCGCGCTCGATGCGCCGCGTCATCAGGTAGCCGTACGGCGACTCACCGTAGGCGAGCCGGAACTCGCGGCTGAGGTGCCCGGCCGACATGTGTGCACCGCGGGCCAGCGCCGCCACGTCCAGCGGCTGCGCGTACTCCCGGTCGATCCGGTCGCGCACGCGTCGCAGCAGCGCGAGCTGGCGCAGGTGCTGCCCTGCGGCGGTTCTGCTGGTCACCTGCGAAATCGTGCCACATCCGGACGGGTCAGAGGCCCTGGGCCGCGCCCGCCGCGGCCCGCTCCTGGGGGTTGCGCAGGATACAGAACTCGTTGCCCTCCGGGTCTGCGAGGACGACCCAGCCCGTCCCGGGGCCGAACCTCCCCCGCAGGTCTGCCACCTCGGTGGCGCCGAGCGCCACGAGCCGCGCGAGCTCCTCGTCCCGGGCCGTTCCCTCCAGTGGCTCCAGGTCGAAGTGGATGCGGTTCTTCACGGCCTTGCCCTCGGGAACCTCGATGAACAGGATCCGGTGGGTGCCCTCGGGGTCGCAGATCATGCACTCCTCGTGCCCCGGCAGGTTCGGGTCCCCGTCGAGGTCGGCATAGCCCAGCACCTGCTTCCACCATTGCGACAGTGTGTAGGCGTCCCGGCAGTCGACGCTCGTGTGGGCCACGCGTGCGGTCATCCCGGCAGTATGCCGCGTCCCGGCCCCCGCCGGCGGTCGCCTACCGTGGTCGCCATGAGCTCCATACCGGAATATCGGCTGAACGACGGGACCACGCTGCCCGCTCTCGGTTTCGGAACCTACCCACTGCGCGGCGACGACGGCATCACGGCCATCCTCGCCGCCATCGAGAGCGGCTACCGGCTCATCGACTCGGCGGTCAACTACGGCAACGAGTCCGAGGTCGGCGAGGCGGTGCGGCGCTCCCCCGTCCCGCGCGAGCAGCTCCTTCTCACGACGAAGGTCCCCGGCCGGCACCACGCCTACGACCTGGCCCTGGGGTCGCTGCGCGAGTCCGCGACCGCCTTCGGAGTCGAGCAGGTCGACCTGGCGCTCATCCACTGGCCCAACCCGAGCCAGGGCCTGTACCCACAGGCGTGGCGGGCGCTGGTCCAGGCCCAGCGCGACGGGCTCGTGCGCAGCATCGGCGTCAGCAACTTCACCGACGCGCACCTGCGCCGCATCATCGACGACTCCGGGGTCGTCCCCGCCGTCAACCAGCTCGAGCTGCACCCGTACTTCCCCCAGGAGTCGATGCGAGGGGCGCATGCCGAGCTCGGGATCCGGACCGAGTCCTGGAGCCCGCTGGGCAAGGGCAACGCGCCGTATGCCGAGCCGGCGGTGCTCGCGGCGGCGCAGTCCCACGCGGTCTCCCCCGCCCAGGTCATCCTGCGCTGGCATGTCCAGCTCGGGTCGGTCCCGCTCCCGAAGTCCGCCACACCGCAGCGCCAGCGGGAGAACCTCGACGTCTTCGGGTTCGAGCTGGCCGAGGAGGAGATGTCCGCCATCACCGCCCTCGGCCGTCCCGACGGGCGGCTCTTCGGTGCCGACCCGGACGTCCACGAGGAGATGTAGACCGAGACACCGGACCTGACCCGACCCGCCGCGGTCGGCCCGGTCGCCGGGCGAGGGCACCCGGCCGGACGACCATCTGGTCGGGGCACGTGCCACTTGGAGGCGATGTGGTGACCTCGACGCGAAGCGCCCGGAAGGCCATGCTGGCCCGGGTGGTCCGGACGGTGTTTCTCGCTCTGGCGTCGTCGGTCGCCGTCATCCTGGCGCTCATCGTTCTCGGAGCGTTCGTCCCGGCCATCCCGGCGGTCGGGATCGTCGGCTCGATCCTGTCTGGAGCCGCGGGCATGCTGGGAGTCGTCCTCCTGCTGGCCACGCTCCTGGCCGGGTGGACCGTCATGCGTCGGCGTACCCTCTGGCGCATCCTGCTGCTGAGCGCCACGGCCCTGGGGCTCGTCGGCTGCATCGTGATGTGCGCGCGACTCATCGCCGTGGGCCACGAGTACGGGGCGTCCGCGGTCGTGTTCGCCGGGACACCCACCGCGTCGCCACCCGACCAGGTCGTCCAGTACAGCCAGGACGAGGGAGAGCCGCTGCGCATCGGGATCTGGAGGCCGGCCGGGTCGGCCGACCTCGAGGCCGCGCCGGTGGCCGTCTTCGTCCACGGTGGCGGTTGGGCCGGCGGTGCACTGACCGATGACGCCCCCGGGCTCAAGCGCGAGATGGCCGACCAGGGCTGGTTGGTGCTGAGCGTCGGCTACACCTTCGCCACTGCGACCCGCCCGACCTGGGACCTCGCCGAGGCCCAGGTGGGCTGTGCGCTGGTGTGGGCCGCCTCGAACGCCGCGCACTACGGCGCCGACGCGTCCCGCCTCGTGCTGCTGGGAGACTCCGCGGGGGGCAACCTGGCGTTGAACACCGCCTACCGCGCACGCTCCGGCACCCTCACGCCCGCCTGCGACGGCGATCTCCCCGCAGTCGACGCCGTCGCCGTGGCCTACCCGGCCGTCAGCCCGTACGGCCTCTACGGGAACCCCGACCCGACCATGGGCCCGATGGGCCGCTTCGCGATCTCCCAGTACATCGGCGGCTCGCCCGCCGACTATCCGGCACGATACGAGAGCGTCGCGTCGGCGAACCACATCGACGCGTCGTCACCTCCGACGCTGGTGATCCAGGGGGAGAACGACCACCTCGTGCTTGCGACGGACGTGTATGACTTCGTCACGGCGGCGCAGGTCGCGGGCGTGAACATCACTCTCGTCCGCATCCCCTATGGCGAGCACGGGTTCGACGCGAGCCCGATCGGCAGCCAGCTCTACCGGCAGATCACCCTGAGGTGGCTCCGGGACCTCGGGGTCGCGCCGTGAGCGCGAGCGGCCGCGCAGGAACGCCGCCATAGCCAGCTGGTGCCGGGCGTCATGGAGTCCGAACACGCTTGCCCCGGGTTCGGCCTGCGATCTTGAGGATCACGACACCGACGCTGTGGCCCGCCCGCCCGCCGCCGGCGGCGGCAACGCCCCGATGGGCACCGTGCGGCCCGCTCGTGACGCATTCCCTCTAGACCTGCAAGGACATGACGTAGTCATGGATCGCCCGGGCCGCCGTGCGCCCGGCCCCCATGGCGAGGATGACCGTGGCCGCCCCCGTGACGATGTCGCCACCGGCGAACACGCCCGGTCGCGTGGTCCGGCCGGTCTCCTCGTCCGCGACGATGTAGCCCCAGCGGTTGGTGTCCAGGCCCTCGGTGGTGCTCGTCACCAGCGGGTTGGCCGAGGTACCGATGGCCACGACGACCGTGTCGACGTCGAGCGTGAGCTCCTCGTCGGTGGGCATCGGGCGGCGTCGTCCGGAGTCGTCGGGCTCGCCGAGCTCCATCCGCTGGCACACCATCTGGCGGACCCAGCCGTCGTCGTCGCCGACGTAGCGCAGCGGGCTGGACAGGAACAGGAACTGCACACCCTCCTGCTCGGCGTGGTGGACCTCCTCGGCCCGCGCCGGCATCTCGTCTCGGGTGCGCCGGTAGACGATGTAGGCGTTCTCCGCGCCGAGGCGAAGTGCGGTGCGGACCGAGTCCATCGCCACGTTGCCCGAACCGATGACCGCGACGTTCCTGCCGTGGGCGATCGGGGTGTCGTAGTCGGGGAACCGGTAGGCCTTCATGAGGTTCGCGCGGGTGAGGTACTCGTTGGCCGAGTAGATCCCCGAGAGGTTCTCGCCCGGGATGTCCATGAACACGGGGGCGCCGGCGCCGACGCCGAGGAACACCGCGTGGAAGCCCTCGGCGAACAGCTCGTCCACGGTCTTGAGCCGCCCGATGACCGCGTCGGTGACGATCCGCACGCCCATCCGGGCGAGTGTCTCGACCTCCGCGTCGACGATGCTCTTCGGCAGCCGGAACTCCGGGATCCCGTAGATCAGCACCCCGCCGGCCTTGTGCAGCGCCTCGAACACGGTGACCGAGTGCCCCATCTTGACCAGGTCGCCGGCGATCGTGAGCCCGGCCGGGCCGGCGCCGACGACGGCGACCCGACGACCGGTCGACGGCGCGAGCTCGGGAAGCTCCGCAGCGCCCCGGCCGCGCTCGAGGTCGGCAACGAACCGCTCGAGCCGCCCGACGGCGACCGGCTCGAACCGCCTGCCGAGCACGCAGGCCCCCTCGCACTGGTCCTCCTGCGGGCAGACCCGCCCACAGACCGCTGGAAGCGCGTTGGTCTCACGCACCTTCTTGGCCGCGCCGAGGAAGTCGCCGTCGGCGACGAGCTGGAGGAAGGCGGGGATGTCGATGTTGACCGGGCAGGCGCCGAGGCAGCCGGGCTTCTTGCACTGGATGCAGCGCGCTGCCTCGACCATCGCCGTCTCGGGGGTGAACCCGAGCGGGACCTCGTCGAAGTTCGTGATGCGCACGGCGGGGTCCTGTTCGGGCATGGGCTGGCGGGGCACCCGCACCTTGGGCTTGCGCGCGCCGCGCGCGGCCCGCTCGCTACGGGCCGGCCCGACCTCGGCCTCGACGTCGTCAGGCATCGGCGCGGCACCCCGACCGCTCCATGGCGCGGCGCTCCTGCGGCAGGTAGGCCCGTAGCCGCTTGGCCATCAGGTCGAAGTCCACCTCGTGCCCGTCGAACTCCGGCCCGTCGACGCACGCGAACTTCGCGTGCCCCCCGACGCTGACCCTGCAGCCGCCGCACATGCCGGTGCCGTCGACCATGATCGGGTTGAGACTGACGACGGTCGGTATGCCGCCCGGCCTGGTGACGCCGGAGACGGCCTTCATCATCGGCACGGGCCCGATGGCGAACACCCGGTCGATGCGCCGCCCGGAGGCGATGAGGTCGGCGAGCACGTCGGTGACGAACCCGTGGCGGCCGTACGAGCCGTCGTCGGTCGTGACGTACAGCTCGTCGGCCACCTTGCGGGTCTCCTCCTCGAGGATGAGCAGCTCGTGGCTCCGGGCACCGAGGACGGCGACGACCTCGGTGCCCTCGGCCTTGAGGGCGCTCGCGATGGGGTAGAGCACGCCGACGCCGACGCCCCCACCGACGCAGACGGCGGTGCCGATGTCCTCGAGCTCGGTGGGCCGGCCGAGCGGACCGAGGATATGCCCGATCTCCTCCCCCGGCTCGAGCTCCGCCAGATCGGCCGTGGTGCGACCGACGAGCTGGTAGATCAACGTGATCGTTCCGGCCCGGTCGTCGGAGTCGACGATGGTGAGCGGGATGCGTTCGCCGTGGTCGTCGATCATGACGATGACGAACTGCCCGGCCCGGCGCTTACGGGCGATCTCGGGGGCCTCGACGACTGTCCTGACGACACTGTCCGACAGGTACGCCTTCTCGGTGATGATGTGCACTGCTGGTTCGCCTCGCACCTGCTGAATCCGTTGGGGTCAGGCGGGATGCACACGACAAGATCGGCGTGCCCTCCGCTTCGGCCAGTCTGGCACGTCAAAGGGGCTGTATGCCCCATGGGGCATATCACATCCACCCGGCGCGTCACGGGCCTCCCGGGCAGATGTGATGCTGACCACGTCGCCCCTCGCCACCCCCGAGCGGCTCACCGACGGCAGTAGCCTCGGAGCACGGGGCGTTGGACGAGGGGGTTTGTATCATGTCCGGTCGAGGTTCCCGCTTCTCCTACCTCCTTGTCGCGGTGGTGTCCGCCGTCGCCCTGGTGGCGGGGGCCGCACCCCCACCCCAGGCCACGGCGACCGGCTGCCGTGGTCGGGCCGCGTCCCAGACCAATAGCGGGGCTCCGCTCGACTCGGTGTCGGCGCCCGGTAGTGGCGGGACGGCGAGCGACCCGTTCGACGTGACCTGGACGGGCCTGATCCAATGGTCCGGGTCGAGCACCGATCCCGTCCAGCACGGCACGTGGTCGGTCGGCATCGAGCCGCTGAGCGGCGGCCTGAGCGGCAGGGCCCTCAAGCTGGCTGTGAGCTCCCTGGCACGCGGGGACGTCGCCAACGACTCCGCCAAGGCGAGCACCAGCGGGAGCACCCGGCTCAGCGACCACCTGTCGTTCCGCGGAGCGACCGGCGTCTACCGCGTCTCGTGGGACGTGCACGATGCCACGACGACGTGCACCGGGTCAGCGGTCGTCAACATCGCCGGGAACCCCCTGACCACACCGGCATTCCTCGTCGCGCTGCTCTTCCTGGTGCTGGGGGGCTTCTCGCTGTGGCCGCTGATGAAGATGCTCCTGGGTGGCGGCGGACGATGAGCCACCGACCAGCGAAGGGAGTCTGACGTCATGGCACGTACCGGGCCGTCCCGTCATGTGTTCCGGGGGGTGCTGGGCGGTCTCGCCCTCGGCATCGGCCTGGCTCTCGTGCTCATCCTCTACCGGGTGAGCGTGGTGCCACCGGACCTCGTCATCGGCATCTGCCTCATGCTCGGTCTCGCCCTCGGCCTGGCCAAGCTGCCCAGGCCTCGCCCGGCGCCGTAGCCGCTCCCCGCCTTCAGCGGCCACCGGACAGCCGGCGGGCCCGCTGCTCGGCACCCATCGTCCCGTAGGGGTAGTCGGGCGCGCTCGGGTCGCTGGCCCGGTCCAGCGCGGCCAGGTCGGGGGCGGTCAGGCTGAGGTCCATGCAGCGCAGGTTGGTCTCGAGCTGCTCCACCGTGCGTGCGCCGAGGATGGTCGAGGTGACGCCCGGCCTGCCGGTGACCCAGGCCAGGGCGACCTCGACCATGGACACCCCACGGCGTTCGGCCACCTCCTGCACGGCCTCGATGATGTCCCAGGTCCGTGCGGTGCCACGCCGGTCGTAGGCCTCCATCCCCCGGCCGGGATCCTCGCCGAGGCGGGTGGCGCCGGTCGGCCGCTGGTCGCGGCGGTACTTTCCCGAGAGCCATCCGCCGCCGAGTGGACTCCACGGGAGCATCCCCATCCCGGCGTCGAGCACCGCCGGGACGATCTCCCACTCGGTCTCGCGGACGATGAGGCTGTACTGCGGCTGCAGCGTGACCGGCCCGGCGACGCCGAGCATCCGTGCCAGGTGCACGGCCTTGGTCAGCTGCCACCCGGTGAAGTTCGAGAGGCCGTAGTAGCCGATCTTCCCGGCCCGGATGAGGTCGTCGAGAGTGCGCAGCGTCTCCTCCAGCGGTGTCCACGCGTCGTAGGCGTGGACCTGGTAGAGGTCGATGTGCTCGAGACCGAGCCGGCGCAGGGACGCCTCCAGCGCGCGAGTGAGGTGGCGCCGGGACAGCCCGGCGTCGTTGGGGTCCTCGCCCATGGGGAACCGGCCCTTGGTCGCGAGCACCACCGCGTCGGTGACCTCCGAGGGCCGGTCGGCGAACCACCTGCCGATGATCCGCTCGGACTCCCCTCCCCCATAGACGTCGGCGGTGTCCACGAGCGTGCCTCCCGCCGCCCGGAAGCGGTCGAGCTGGGCGTGTGCCACGGTCTCGTCGCTCTCGACGCCGAACGTCATCGTGCCGAGGGTGAGCGCCGAGACGGCACAGCCGCTGTGGCCAAGGGTGCGGTAGTCCATGCCTGGACCCTATGCCGACGAGAGGGTGTGCCCCGAGCGCTCCACGGGTTTTCGCTGAGGGCAGACAGCCGCCCCGTTGTGTCCTACGCTGGCATCTGCGGCGGGGGGTCGCCTCGACCGTGGGTGGACCGTGCGTGCGACGCAGGATGGACTGGACGCGATGACGGCTCGGCAGCTGGCTCGGGCGGGGGCGGGCATGGCGATCTGCCTGCTGCTCGCTGTCACCTACTCGACCCCGGCCTTCGCCGACTCGACGACGCCCGACCCGGCGCCCAGTGTCCCCGCGACCTCCCCGGCCCCCGCTCCCGCCGCAACGCCCGACCCCGTGCCGTCACCGAGCGAGCCGACCCCGGCGCCGAGCCCGAGCGAGCCGGCCCCGGCGCCCACTCCCGCACCCCTGCCCGGCCCCACCGGCCCGGCGTCGGCCCCCTCTTCCGGCAAGCCGGCGATCCCCGCGACGAGCGACGCCGGAGGGTCCGACGGTGCGATCGGGCTCTCCCAGGGAGAGGCCACCGCGCAAGTGGCGGCCGCCGACGCGATCTGGACGGCCCTCACGGCGGCGAACGCCGACCTCGCGGCCGCGATGAAGAAGATGGACGCCCTGTCGGTCAAGGCCAACGACCTGCTCGAGGCGATCGCGACAGCCCACGACACGCAGCTGAGCGCGGAGGCCACCGCCAACACCGCGCGGTCCGAGCTCGACGTCGTGAGCGTCCGTCTCGAGAACGCCCGCGAGATCACCCGGATGTGGGCGTTCCAGACCTACGCCCAGAGCAACGGCACCGGCGACCTGTCGTCGGTGTTCGACATCATGGGCAAGGACCCTGCCCAGGCGGCGCCCTCCGCCGGCGACCTCGCCTACCTGACCGACGCGCGGCTGCGCAGCCTGCAGGAGCTGAGCGGCCTCGAGGCCCGGCAGGCGCAGCTCAGCGCCGAGGCCGACCGGGCCAGCGCGACGGCCGCCGCCGCCACGGCGACCCTCGAGCAGTCCAAGGCCGCCCTGGACACCCTGCTGGCCACGCAGCGCTCCGAGATCGACGCCCTGCGGACCGCTCAGATGGCGGAGATCGCCCAGGCCGGCCCGGTCGCCGTGCTGCTCATCGGTGTGCAGACACCGCAGGCCCGTGCGGCGGCCGACCGGCTCCGGGCGGCCCTGGTCGCCGCCTCGGCCAGCCCCGGCTTCTCCGGTGGCACGCCGTGCTCGGACAACGAGTCGGCCTACCCCAACGGCCAGCTGCCCCCCAGCGCCCTCTGCCCGCTGTGGGGGGCAGCCGGCGAGGCGCTGCGACCCACAGCGGCCGCCGCCTTCAACGCGATGAGCCAGGCCTACGCCAAGCAGATGGGCACCGCGCTCTGCGTGACCGACTCCTACCGCACCCTCGCCGAGCAGTTCTCGGTGAAGGCCTCGCGCGGGAAGTGGGCCGCCACGCCCGGGACGAGCCATCACGGCCTCGGCATCGCCGTGGACCTCTGCGGCGGCATCGAGACCTTCGGGTCGCCGCAGCATCTGTGGATGCAGCTCAACGCCCCGCTGTACGGCTGGTATCACCCGAGCTGGGCTGAGCCGAACGGAACCCTTCCCGAGCCGTGGCACTGGGAGTTCGCGGGCTGACGCCCCTGAGGGTTGCGCGGCCGCCCGCGGAGCAGCCCTGCCCTGTCCCGGCAGCGGTCCGCACCTCTCGCGAATGACCGCACGAATGTCACTCACCCGGACCCGCCGATGTGGGAGGCTCCGCGCATGACGACGGACGCCGAGGTCGCCGACATCTACGCCGAGAACGCCCGCTACCAGCGCCCCTGGTACTGGTACGACTGGGCCAACTCGGCCTTCGTGACGACCGTGGGCACCGTCCTGTTCGGGCCCTACCTCACCTCTGTCGCCACCGAGGCCGCGTGCCCGGGCCTTGCCGAGAACGCCACCTGTCGCACCTCGCTGCACGTCCTCTGGGTCCCGATCGACCCGGGGTCGCTGGCGCCCTACACCATCACCATCGCCACGTTGCTGTCGGCGGTGCTCCTGGTCTTCGCCGGGGCGATCGCGGACCGCTCGCCGCGACCGGCCCGCCTGCTCGGGCTCTTCGCCGCGGTGGGCGCGACGGCGGGATCCGGGCTGTTCTTCGTCACGGGAACGCGCTGGGCGCTCGGGGTGGTCCTGATGATCATCGCCTCGATCGCGCTCGGCGCGTCCCTGGTCGTCTACGACGCCATCCTGTGCCGGATCGCCAGCCCGGACGACCGCGACACGGTGTCCTCACGGGGCTGGGCACTGGGCTACCTCGGCGGGGGGCTGCTGCTCGCCATCAACCTCGTCATCGTGGTCAAGCCGGGCCTCATCGGCGTCGACAAGGCGATGGCCGTGCGGATCAGCATGCTGTCGGCCGGCTTGTGGTGGGGGCTGTTCACGCTCATCCCGGTCATCGGCCTGTGGAACCTGCGGGGCAGTGGCATCGCGCGCGAGGACCGCCCGCAGGCCGGGGCCGTCCGCGGCAGCGTGGGCCAGCTCGCCCACACCTTCCGCGAGCTGCAGCGATTCCCCCAGACCCTGACGTTCCTCCTGGCCTACCTCTTCTTCAACGACGGCATCCAGACCGTCATCAACTCCAGCAGTCTCTACGGCAGCGAGCAGCTGAAGTTCTCCGCAGAGCAGCTCATCGCCCTGATCCTTCTCGTCCAGTTCGTCGCCTTCGGCGGCGCCCTCCTCTTCGGACGGATCGCCACTCGCTACGGCGCATGGCGGACGGTCCTGAACTCGCTCGTGGCGTGGGGCGTCATCGTGATCGCCGCCTACTTCGTGCCCGCGAAGGCGTTCGTCCCGTTCCTCGTGCTCGGCGTCCTCATCGGCATCGTCCTCGGCGGCAGCCAGGCACTGAGCCGGTCGCTGTTCAGCCAGCTGGTGCCCCAGAGCCGCGAGGCCGAGTTCTTCTCGTTCTACCAGGCCATGGAGCGTGGCACCTCATGGTTCGGGACCCTGCTGTTCGGGCTGGTCCACCAGCTGACCCACTCCTACCGGCCGGCCATCGTCGCGCTCATCGTCTTCTTCGTCCTCGGCGGCCTCATCCTGCGCAAGGTCGACATGAGGCGGGGCATCCTCGACGCCGGGAACGCGCTGCCCCGCGTGGTCTGACCCTCCCCCGGTGGCGCCGGGGACGGCGCGGGAACCACCTCGACGCGAACTCGGTCCCGTGTCGCAACCGTTTCGTGACGCCCGCCAGGACAGGAGTGTGTAAGGTCGTCCTAACTCCTCGGAACAAGCGTGCGGCTTGGAGCGTTGAGGCTGGAGCAGGGGTGAGACATTGACGCCCCGCCCCGAACGAATGTTGGGAGACACCCATGGCAGAACGTAGCCTCCGCGGAACGCGCCTCGGTACCTACAGCATGGAGACCGAGGAGAACGTGGTCCCCAGCGAGCGGCAGATCACGACCTATCTGTGCCCCAACGGGCACCGGATCGAGCTGCCGTTCTCGGTCGAGGCCGACGTGCCCCCGGTGTGGGAGTGCCGCTGCGGTGAGACCGCCGTCCTCGAGGGCGGCGACAAACCAGATGCGAAGCCGACCAAGCCGACCCGCAGCCACTGGGACATGCTGCTTGAGCGGCGATCCATCCCCGAGCTCGAGGAGCTGCTCGAGGAGCGGCTGAGCCTGCTGCGCGTCTCGCGCGGCGAGAAGGCCCGCAAGCGCAAGAGCGCCTGACCGGTCCACCTGCTGACACCGCCGGGTATGCCGCCCACCGAGGTGGG
Source organism: uncultured Intrasporangiaceae bacterium (assembly GCA_964414665.1). Lineage (GTDB taxonomy): Bacteria > Actinomycetota > Actinomycetes > Actinomycetales > Dermatophilaceae > CAVSJJ01. The sequence continues at coordinate 14,072 of CAYPYK010000002.1, forward strand.
CGGCATACCCGTGTGCGGAGCCGGCACACCGAGGCGGCGCGCAGGGGTCGCGCCGCACACCCAGGCCGCCGCAGCCAGGGCTAGTCGACGACTTCGCCGGGGATGACGTCGGGGCCGTTCGCGCCGCCGCCGGTGCGACCCGGGCCGCCGGGGCGCCCGCCCCCGCCGGGCCGGCCGCCGGCGTCGCCGAGGAGGCGTTGGCTCACGGCCCGCTCCAGCAGCCGTCGAGCGAACGGACGGGTGAGCGGGATGACCACCGCGAAGCCGACCAGGTCGGTGACGAAGCCCGGTGTCAGGAGCAGGGTGCCGCCGATCAGGACCAGGGCGGCATCGGCCAGCTCACGGCTGGGCATCGCACCGCTGCGAAGGGCGTCGCGCAGGGCCGCCCAGGCCCGGCCGCCCTCACGGCGCACCAGCCAGGCGCCGAAGAGCGACTCACCGAGCAGGAGCAGGACCGTCGGCCAGGCGCCGACGACCCTGCCCACCGCGATGATGGCGGCGATCTCCACCGTCGGGACGACGAGCAGGGCGAGGAAGATGACCACCGGCCAGCTCGGCCGCCGGCGCCGCCGGGCGTGTCGCGTCGAGCCGGTCCCCGGCGAGGTCACAGCCGGTGCCACCTCGGCTCTCGGCGGGTCAGGCGGCTCGCCGCAGCGCGCACCTGGGCCCCTCGGTAGCCGATGCCCCACGAGGTGATCCGTCGCAGCGACTCGGTCATGATGCTGCGGCTCATCTTCGAGTCGCCGACCTCGCGCTCGACGAAGGTGATGGGCACCTCGACGACGGTGAGCCCGTGCCGCACCGCGCGCCAGGTGAGGTCGACCTGGAAGCAGTAGCCCTGCGACGCCACGTCGCCGAGGCCGATGGCGCGCAGCGCCTCGACCCGGTAGACCCGGAAGCCCGCCGTGGCGTCGTTGACGGGCATGCCGAGCAGGACCTTGGTGTAGATGTTGCCACCGATGCTGAGCGCCTTGCGGTGGGCGGGCCAGTTGACGACGCTCCCGCCGCGCACCCAGCGCGAACCGATGACGAGGTCGGCGTCGCGGGCGGCCTCGAGCAGCGTCGGCAGGTGCTCCGGCTGGTGGGATCCGTCGGCATCCATCTCGACGACGGCGTCGTAGCCCTCGTCCATCGCCCACCGGAACCCCTCGAGGTAGGCCGCGCCGAGGCCGTGCTTACCGGGCCGGTGGATGACCCGGACCCGGGGGTCCGCGACGGCGAGCTCGTCGGCCAGGTCGCCGGTGCCGTCGGGCGAGGCGTCGTCGAGGACGACGATGTCGGCGTCGGGAACGGCCCGCCGGACCCGGTGGACGACCCCGGCGAGGTTGTCCCGCTCGTTGTAGGTGGGGATGAGGACGGCGACCCGGGTCAGCTGGGGCCGGTCGATGGCCGAGCCCTCGGGCTCGGTGGGGGTGCGGTCAGGCAACGAACTCGTCCTCGGTCTCGCGTGCTGCTGGTGCCACGACCCTAGCCCGTCGCCCTGAGCGCTGCGCGAGCACGACCAGGACGAGGAGCGCGGCCACGGCGAGTGCCTCCGGCCGGCCGCCCAGCCGGTCGGAGACGGTCTCGGCCGTCCGAACGACGGGGTGGCCGACGACCTGTTCCGGTGTGAACAGGGTGGTCTTGCCGGTCACCGACCCGTCGGGGGCGATGAGGCCGCTGACGCCGACGGTCGAGACGTGCGCCACCGAGCGGCCGTGCTCGATGGCGCGGATCCGCGAGATGGCGAACTGCTGCTCGGACTCGTCGGTGTAGCCGAAGGTGGCGTTGTTGGTCTGGACGACGAGCAGGCCCGGCTGCCTGCCGGGCTGGGTGACGGCGTTGCGGACCAGGCCGTCATAGGCGACCTCGAAGCAGATCGTCGGCAGCGCCCAGTAGGCCCCCTCGCTGGACGGCACCTCGAACCCACCGACCGTGTGCCCGGCGACGAACGGCTCGCGCACCAGGTCGACCTTGTCGCTGAAGATCCGGAAGAAGGACTTGAAGGGGATGTACTCGGCGAACGGCACCGGATGGAGCTTGATGTAGCGCTCCGGCGTCGACGCCCCCGGGCGATAGAACAGCGAGGCGTTGGAGACGTCCGGGGTCGGCTCGTCGAGGACAGCGCCCAGCAGGATGGGCGCTCCGACCGCGTCGAGCGCCCGCTGCACCTGGGCGGCGGCGTCGGGGTTGCGGAGCGGGTCGATGTCGGAGGCGTTCTCCGGCCAGATGACCAGGCTGAGGTCGGGGACGTGCCGGTCAGCCAGCGACAGGGTTCCGCGCACGTGGTTGTCGAGCACGGCGCGGCGCTGGGCGTTGAACTCCAGCCCGGCCCGGGGCACGTTGCCCTGGACCAGGGCCACGGTCACCCGGGAGCCATCGGTCGGTAGCGGGATGGCGGCCGACAGCACGGGCGCCAGGACCACCACGGCCGTGCCGGCCAGCAGGGCCCGCCCGCGTCGCGGTCGCACGCCGTATGCCGCGGCGACCAGCCCGGTGCCGACCAGCGCCACGGCGGCGGTGACTCCGGGGGCTCCGAGGTAGGCCGCGACCCGCGCCAACGGGCTGTCCGACTGGCTGAAGGCGAGCCGGGCCCACGGGAAGCCGCCGAACGGGGTGGCCCCCCGGGCGAGCTCCTGCGCGACCCACGCCAGCGGAACGACGGCGTACGCGGCCGCGCGGCGGTTCGCGGCGACGAGGCGGCGTCCGGCATACGCCACGAGGGCGCACATCGCCGCGACGTACAACGACTCCAGGGTGGCCAGGGCGAACCACGGCAGGTTGCCGACATACGTTCCCGACCAGGACAGGACCGGGACGAAGAACGCCTCCCCCGCCACCAGGCCGACGCAGAAGCCCCATCGGGGAGTCGTCGTGAGGGTCGCCCCCGCGAGCAGCGCGACGCCGACCGGGGCGAGCCACCACAGGTTGTGGTCGGGGAAGGCGAGCCACAGCGCCAGCCCGGCCAACAGGCCCGCGGACAGGCGCAGGGCGAGGCTCGCACGGGTCACCCGTGCAGGGTAGGTCACGCAGGTGGTGGCACGACGACGACCCCTTGGGCCGTGGTCGCCACGACGGGCGGGTCGAGCACGTCGGCGGACGACCCGCCGCGCTCGGGCGCTCCCCGTCCGACCACCCGCACCTCGAACGCCATCTCCCGGCTGCGGGTGCCGACCCGGACCAGCCGGGCCTCGATCTCGATGACGTCTCCCGCCCGGACCGGAGCGACGAACTGGACGTCGCTGTAGGACGCGAACAGTCCCTCGTCGCCGTCGGTGCGGATGCACATCTCGGTGGCGACGTCGCCGAAGGCGGCCAGCGAGTAGGCGCCGTCGACGAGGTTGCCTGCGTAGTGCGCGTGGCTGTAGGGCACGTAGCGGCGGTGGACGACGGTGGTGCCGACCTCGGCGGTCATCTCAGGCTCCCTTGCTCTGGGGGGTGGGATCGGCGGCCAGCGCATGGGCGAGGTAGCTCGCGACCTCTCCTGGCGTCGTCCCGCGCCCGAAGATCCGGTCGACTCCCAGGCTGGGCGCCAGACCCTCTTCGAACCGCGGGCCGCCGACGACGAGCAGCGGGACCCGCCCGGCGGGGAACGCCTCGCGGAAGGCCGCCGACATCGCGGTCGTGTTGTGGATGTGGGCGTCGCGCTGGGTGACGACCTGGCTGACCAGGACCGCGTCGGCCCTGAGCTCGCGGGCCGTGTTGACGAGGTCGGGCACGAGGACCTGGGCACCGAGGTTGTGGACCTCGAGCTCGGTGTAGTACTCCAGGCCCTTCTCCCCCGCGAAGCCCTTGATGTTGAGGATGGCGTCGATGCCGACGGTGTGGGCGTCGGTGCCGATGCACGCCCCGACGACCACGAGCTTGCGGTGCAGCCGCGACTTGATCTGGGCGTTGACGTCCCGCCCGGACAGCAGGGGGAACTCGCGCTCGGTGACCGTGACGTCGCGGACGTCGACGAGGTGGGTCACCGATCCGTAGACGATGAAGTACGTGAAGTGCGGGCCGATCGCCTTGGCGTAGCTGAGCAGGGCGGGGTCCAGGCCCATCTTGGCCGCGAGCTGGAGAGCCGCCCCCTCCGCACGCTTGTCATGCGGCAGGGGCAGGGTGAAGGACACCTGCACCATGCCGTCGCCGGTCGTGTCGCCATAGGGACGGATGAGCGGGCTCGGCTCCCGCAGGCTCAGCTCCTCGGCCAGGGCGTGCTCGCGGCGCCGCTGCGCCTCATGACCGGTGCGGCTCATCGGGTGGCTCCCGTCTCGAGCAGGGTCGTGGCCGGGTTGTCGTAGCCGTCGGCCGTGCGGACCACCCCGTCCAGGCCCTTGCCCTTGGTCGGCGGCCGCTTCATCAGCCCGAACGTTCCGTCCTCGATGGCGGCCAGCAGGGGCTGCGGGTATGCCGGGTCGTCGCCGGAGTCCGCGACGATCCGCTCCAGCAGGGCGACCGCCTCGCCGAGCACGTGCCGCGCCCGGGTCTGGATGAACCCGTCGCGCGGCGGGTGGAAGTCCTCGGTGAGCCCGCCCGCGGCGTTCAGCACGTAGCGGACGTTCTGGAGGGCGTGGTCGCGGTCCGAGAGCCAGGGGGTGACGACGGCCTCGGTCATCATCCCGACGAGCAGGATGTCCTGGTCGGTGAGCGCCCCGGCGAGGTTGAAGAACCCGTCGAGCAGGAAGCCCCGGAAGATGTCGCCGGTCATGTGCTTGGTCGGCGGCATCCACTTCAGCGGCGCGTCGGGGAAGAGCCGCCGGGCGAGGAGGGCGTGGGCGAGCTCGAGCCGGAAGCTCTCGGGGATCGACGGGTCGATCTCGAAGGCGTGGCCGAGGCCCATCTGCCACGGCTGAAGGCCCGCCTCGGCAGCGAAGTACTCGTTGAGCAGCTGGCTGACCGTGACGGTGTGGGCGGCGTCGACGGCGTCGGCCGTCGTGAGGTAGTTGTCCTCGCCGGTGTTGATGATGATGCCTGCTCGGGCGTGGACCTGGCGGCTGAACCGCTGGTCGACGAACGTGCGGATCGGGTTGATGTCGCGGAAGAGGATGCCGTACATCGAGTCGTTGAGCATCATGTCGAGCCGCTCGAGCCCCGCCAGGGCCGCGATCTCGGGCATGCACAGCCCGCTCGCGTAGTTGGTGAGCCGGATGTAGCGGCCGAGGTCCTTGCTCGACTCGTCGAGCGCCGCCCGCATGAGCCGGAAGTTCTCCTGGGTGGCGTAGGTGCCGGCGAAGCCCTCGCGGGTGGCCCCCTCGGGCACGTAGTCCAGGAGCGACTGCCCGGTGGAGCGGATGACGGCGATGACGTCGGCGCCCTCGCGCGCCGCGGCCTGGGCCTGCGGGATGTCCTCGTAGATGTCGCCGGTCGCGACGATGAGGTAGATCCATGGCTTGCGCTGGGGGTTGCCGTGTCGGCGGACCAGCCGCTCGCGGGTGGCGCGCTGCCGGTCGATGGCGCGGATGCCGCCGGCGACAGCCACCCGGGCGGCCCTGCGGGCGGCCGCGGCGTCGCGTCCCTCGGGCAGCCGGAACGACACCGAGCCGCTCGCGGCCATCTGGGCCAGCGTCAGCAGGTCCGGGGCCTCATGACGGCGCAGGGCGTCCCAGACCGGGGGCGTCACGCCGTGCTCGAGACCGACCTCGGCCCGGACGGCGTCGACGAGGTGGTTGACCCACGGGACTCGCTCATGGTCCGCCCCGGAGAGCCCGGCGAGGCGCAGCGTCGCGCGCTCGACCGAGACGGTGGTGTGGCTGCGGGCCAGGTCGACGACGGGCCGCCCGGCCCGGCGGGCCAGGGTGCGGGCGCGGCGGACAGCGGCGGGGTCGAGCTCGAGCAGGGGTCGCTGACGGGTAGACACAGGCTCAATCTATCAAGGTCGCGGTGTAGATCCTGCGGACTGGGTCGCCAATCACGGAAAAACCTACGGTATGTGCCTCTCAGAGCGGCAGATCTGCATGTTCTTGGCGGTGGCACCCACCGCCTGCCACCCGCCGGCGACCCAGCCGGTCAGTCTCGCGGCGGCCCGTCCTTCCGGCCGGCGTCGCGCCGGTGCCGCCACCCCCCGATGAGCATCATCGTGGCGAGGACGGTCAGGAAGACCACCGCCAGCACGAACGCGAAGCGGAACATCCCGAACCGCTGGGTGGCGAGCAGGGCGGGGAGCAGGGTCGGCGCGCGCACCGGCATACCGTCTCGCAGGCACCTGGACGTCCCCTGTGCAGGGGCGGGGCCGGCTAGCCGGCCTCGCCCCGCCAGGTCCACTCGGCGATGTCGGGCAGGTCCTGCAGGTGCTCGCGGATGTAGACCTCGTGCTCGGCGAGGCGCCGGTCGCACAGCTGGACCAGGGAGTTCCAACCGGCTGTGCGGCGCGAGGAGCGGCGCAGGGCCTCCTTGACGAGGTGGAAGCGGCTCATCCGGTTGAGGACGACCATGTCGAACGGGGTCGTCGTCGTGCCCTGCTCGTTGAACCCTCGCACGTGGAACCGGCCGGGCGCCGTGCGCCCGTGGACGAGCTGGTGGATCGCCCGCGGGTAGCCGTGGAAGGCGAACACGACGTGCTTGTCGGCTGTGAAGAGGTCGTCGAACTGGGTGTCGGTGAACCCGTGCGGATGGTCGTCCTCGGGGAGCAGCGCCATGAGGTCGACGATGTTGACGACGCGCACCCGCAGGTCGGGCACGCCCTCGCGGAGCAGCTCGGCCGCGGCCAGCGTCTCCTGGGTCGGCACGTCGCCGGCGCAGGCGAGCACGATATCGGGCTCCTCGCCCTCCTCGCAGGTGCCGGCCCAGTCCCACACGCCCGCGCCGGCGGCACAGTGCTCGTTCGCCTCCTCGAGGGTGAGGTACTGCAGGTGCTTCTGCTTGTCGACGACGATGAGGTTGGCGTGGTTCTCGCTGCGCAGGCAGTGGTCGGTGATCGACAGGGTGCAGTTCGCGTCCGGTGGCAGCCAGACGCGCACAACATCGGGGGCGAGCGGGATGAGGGCGTCGATCAGGCCCGGACCCTGGTGGGAGAAACCGTTGTGGTCGTTGCGCCAGCACGTCGAGGTGAGCAGCACGTTGAGGGAGGAGACGGGGGCGCGCCAGCGCAGGGGCATCGCGTGCTGGAGCCACTTCACGTGCTGGATCGCCATCGACGCCGAGACCATGGCGAAGGCCTCGTAGGTCGCGAACATCCCGTGCCGCCCGCTCAGCAGGTAGCCCTCGAGCCACCCCTCGCACAGATGCTCGCTCAGCACCTCCATCACCCGGCCGTCGGGTCCGATCTGGGTGTCGGTGGGCACCAGCGGTGCCTGGAAGCACCGGTCGGTCTGTTCGAAGACGGCCTGGAGCCGGTTGCTCGCGGTCTCGTCGGGGCAGAACAGGCGGAAGGTGCCGCCGCCGTCGGGCCGGGTGTCAGCCGCATAGATGTCGCGCATCAGCTCGCCGATGGTCCGGGTGTTCTCGACCCAGCTCTGGCCGGGCACCTCCACCGGGACCTCGTACGCGGGCAGGTCGGGGATCGGGAGGTCGGTCCGCAGCCGGCCTCCGTTGGCGTACGGGGTGGCCGACATCCGCTTGTCGCCCTCGGGGGCCAGGGCTCGCAGCTCGGGCACGAGGCGACCTGCCTCGTCGAACAGCGCCTCGGGCTGGTAGCTGCGCATCCACTCCTCGAGCATCCGCAGATGCTCGGGGTTCTCCGCGAGCCCCGACAGCGGGACCTGGTGCGACAGGTTGGTGCCCTCGACGACGATGCCGTCGACCTCGTGCGGGCCGGTCCAACCCTTCGGGGTGCGCATGACGATGGCCGGCCAGCGGTGCCTCCCGGTGGGGCTGGAGGCCCCCTCGGAGCGGGCCCGCGTCCGAAGGTCCTGGATCCGCTCGTAGGCACTGCGCAACGCCGCATACATCGCGGGGAAGACCTCGCGGGGGTCGTCACCGGCCACCGTCACCGGGTCCCAGCCCTGGCTGCGCAGGTAGGACTCGACGTCCTCGTCGCTCGTGCGCCCGAGGACGGTGGGGCCGGCGATCTTGTAGCCGTTGAGGTGGAGGATCGGCAGCACCGCACCGTCGCGTCGCGGGTTGAGGAAGTTGGGCAACCGCCACGACGCGGACAACGGGCCCGTCTCCGCCTCCCCGTCACCGACGACGCACGCCACGATCACGTCGGGATGGTCGAAGGCGGCGCCGGCCGCGTGGACGAGCGAGTAGCCCAGCTCGCCGCCCTCGTGGATCGACCCCGGGGTCTGGACGCTGACGTGGCTCGGCACCCCACCCGGTGTCGAGAACTGCCGGAACAGCGCCCGCACTCCGACCCCGTCGGCGCCGATGCTCGGGTAGACCTCGGAGTAGGTGCCCTCCAGCCAGGCGGCGGCCAGGAGCGCGGGGCCGCCGTGGCCCGGGCCGGTGACGTAGAGCCAGTCGCTGTCGGTCTCGCGGATCACCCGGTTGACCAGCGTGTAGACCATCGACAGACCCGGGCTGGTCCCCCAGTGCCCGAGCAGGCGCGGCTTGATGTGCTCGAGGGTGAGGGGCTGGCGAAGCAGCGCGTTGCGCTGGAGGTAGATCTGGCCGACCGTGAGGTAGTTGGCAGCGGCCCACCACCTCAGGTCCAGGTCGAGGTCGCCCGGGGAGTACGTGACGGTGGGCTGCGTGACGGTCATGCCACCATCGAACCCCTGTCCGCCGGCCGAGGCAACAGCAGGCGCGGGCTCAGCGGCGGGGCTCGAGGCGGGACTCGAAAAGGGTCCGCACGTCGGAGTTCGCGCGCAGGAGGTCCAGGGCGTATGCCGCGTGTCCGGGAACGTACCCGTTGCCGACGAGCATCCGCACGTCGGCCGCCAGGCCCTCGGCGCCGAGGGCCGCGGCGGCGAAGCTGGTGGCCATCGAGAAGAAGATGATGGTGCCGCCCTGGGCGGTCGAAAGGATCGCCGGCTGCTCGCACCCCGGGACGTCGACGCAGACCACGGTGATGTCAGCGGGGCCTCCCGCGGCGGCCACCGCCTCGGAGAGGCCGAGCGGGCTGCGGGCGTCGGCGATGACCACGTCGTCGGCGAGCGACGTGGCGCCCAGCAGCTCCGCCTCGCTGGTGACCGGGACGACGCCGATCCGGCGGCCGGCCCCGGCGTCGGCCGCCGCGGCCAGCGAGAGCGACCCCGACTTGCCGGCCCCCCCGAGGACGAGGACGGTCGGCTCCACGCCGCGCGCGGCATACTCACGGACCAACCTGGCCACGAGGGCGGGCGCGCCACACACGTCCATCACCATCAGGGCGAGGTCGGGGCTGAGGTCGTCGGGGAGCCGGGCGGCGATCGAGCGTCCGAACAGGATCGCGTGCCCCTGTGCCGGGACCCGCTCGGAACGGCCGTCCCAGCGGGCCAGTCCGTCGCTCACCCGCAGCGGGGTGAGCGAGAGCGAGACCAACGTGGCGACGCGGTCGCCCGGCGCCAGGGCGAGGGTGGCCTCCGGTCCGACCTCCTCGACGGTGCCGATGAGCATGCCGCCGGAGCCCGTCACGGGGTTCTGCATCTTCCCCCGGGTGCCGATGATCTCCAGGACGGTCGTCCGCAGGGCCTCCCCGTCGACCTCGCCGTCCGGGCCGCGGTGCGAGTCGGCGAGCTGGCGGTAGGACGCCGCGTCGAGGTTGAGTGTCTCGACCGCGATGCGGGTCTCGTCCGGCCAGAGCTCGGGCCCGGCGTCGAGGACCCGGGCGGCCTGGGGCAGGGACTCCCCCGCGGGGTCGAGCACCCGATGCAGACCGACCGGGGAGGCTGGCGTAGTGCGCGAAGTTGTGGACGGGTCAACCGTAGACACAGATTCTCCTGTTCAAACACCACCGGCATGTAAGTTCTCCGGCATTGGGGCGACAATTCTAAACTTCGTTGCGTATCCTGTCATCTATGAGCATCCTCATCGAGCAGCCCTACGTCTACCGGCGCCACGAGCTGACCGAGCCCGACTGGACCCGACTGCCCGGGTGGCGCGACGTCACCACCGAGCAGTGGGAGGACGCCCAGTGGCAGCGGTCGCACTGCGTCAAGTCCGTCGACCAGCTGCGCGACCTGATGGGCCCCCTCCTCACCGACGGCTTCTACGCGGACCTCGTCCGCGACCAGGCCGAGCGCGCGACGATGTCGATGCTCGTCACGCCCCAGATGATGAACACCATGGTGCCCGCCCCCGACGGCGACGCGCCGCCGGCCGGGGCGGCCTACACCGAGGCCTTCTACGCCGACCCGGTGCGGCAGTACATGCTCCCGGTCTTCTCCGACCGGCGCACCGACTGGCCGTCGCACCCGTTCGCCATCCGTGACAGTCTGCACGAGCACGACATGTGGGCGGTCGAGGGGCTCACCCACCGCTACCCCACCAAGGTCCTGGCCGAGATGCTCTCGACGTGCCCGCAGTACTGCGGGCACTGCACCCGGATGGACCTCGTCGGCAACCCGACCCCGCAGTTCACCAAGCTCAAGCTGGCCGGCAGGCCGACGGACCGCTACGACGCGATGATCGACTACCTCAAGGCCACGCCCGGCGTCCGCGACGTCGTCGTCTCGGGCGGGGACGTGGCGAACCTGCCGTGGAAGAGCATCGAGAGCTTCATCGGACGGCTCCTCGAGGTCGAGACCATCCGCGACATCCGGCTCGCCACCAAGGCGCTGATGGCCCTCCCCCAGCACTGGCTGCAGGGCGAGGTCGTCGACGGCATGGGGCGGATCTCGGCCGCGGCCAGGGAGCGCGGGGTGTCGGTGGCCATCCACACCCACGTCAACCACCGCAACTCGGTCACCCCGCTCGTCGCCAAGGCAGCCAAGGCGATGCTCGACGCAGGGGTCCGCGACGTGCGCAACCAGGGCGTGCTGCTGCGCGGCGTCAACGACACCCCCGAGAAGCTGCTCGACCTGTGCTTCGCCCTCCAGGACGATGCGCTCATCACGCCCTACTACTTCTACCTCTGCGACATGATCCCGTTCGCCGAGCACTGGCGGCTCTCACTGAGGGAGGCCCAGGAGCTCCAGCACGCGATCATGGGCTACCTGCCCGGCTTCGCGACCCCGAGGGTCGTCTGCGACGTGCCCTTCGTCGGCAAGCGCTGGGTGCATCAGGTCGAGACCTACGACACCGAGCGCGGGATGTCGTTCTGGCGCAAGCACTACCGCACCTCGATCGAGGCGGACGACGAGCAGGCACTCTCCCGCGAGTACGTCTACTACGACCCGATCTACACCCTGCCCGACACGGGCCAGGAGTGGTGGCGGCGCAACACCGACGTCGACGCCGCGCACGCCGCGGCGCTCGCCGGGGCGGCGGCGAGCCGGTCGGCGTCGGCAGCCGACCTCGTCTGACCCGGGCTGCGCGGCCCCCGGGCGGGGCTGGACGGCTGCCTCGCGCGCCGGACGCGGCCCGGCATGCGGTGAGGTCAGGTCGACCAGCTGGGCGCCGGCCCGGCCCGCATCTCCCGCTGAGCGCGCCGCCTACTCCCAGGGGGTCGACAGGACGACCGTCGTGCGGGTCGAGACGTTGGCGACCGCGCGGATGGTCCCGATCAGCTCCTCGAGGTCGGTGGGCGTGGCGGTGCGCACCTTGAGGATGTAGTGCTCATCACCGGCCACCGAGTGGCACTCCTCGACCGCGTCGAGATGACGCAGCCGGTCGGGGATGTCGTCGGGGGCGGCAGGGTCGAGGGGGGTCACCGAGATGAAGGCCGTCATGGGCAGGCCGAGCGCGACCGGGTCCACCTGGGCGGTGTACCCCTTGAGGACCCCGCGCTGCTCCAGCCGCCGCACGCGCTGGTGCACCGCCGACGTCGACATGCCGAGCGCCTTGCCGAGATCGGTGTAGCTCATCCGGCCGTCGGCGCTCAGCTGCTCGACGATCCGCCGGTCTAGATCCTCCACGACGTGCAGCCTACGCAGAAGAATCTTCGTCTGCGCGCTCTGGCGGCTGACGTTTCGCCCGGTGTCGTCGCTGCCCGACGGTTCCGGCCCGTGCAACGATGGGCCATGCCGACCGGCCCCCGCCTCATGCTGCTCGACTCGGCCTCGCTGTACTTCCGCGCGTTCTACGGCGTCCCCGACCAGCGGCGGACACCGCAGGAGCCCCCGACCAACGCCGTGCGAGGCTTCCTCGACATGGTCGCGACCCTGGTGCAGACACACCGGCCCACCCATCTGGTCGCCTGTTGGGACAACGACTGGCGGCCTCAGTTCCGGGTCGACCTGATCGCCGGCTACAAGGCGCATCGGGTGGCCGAGGGCGAGCCCACCGGTGCGGGCGGTGTCGCGGAGGCCGTCCCCGACGACCTGTCTCCGCAGGTGCCGATCATCGTCGATACCCTCCGGGCCCTCGGCATCGTCCGGCTCGGCGCCGACGGATACGAGGCCGACGACGTCCTCGGCGCACTGACCGAGCGCTACCGCGGCCGGTGGCCCGTCGACATCGTCACGGGCGACCGCGACCTGTTCCAGCTCGTCGACGACGCCGCCTCGGTGCGGGTGCTCTACACCGCCAAGGCCGGGGTGCGCGACGCCGAGCCGATCGACCAGGCGGCGCTGATGGCGCGGTATGCCGTGCCGACCGGAGACGCCTACGCCGACATGTCGATCCTGCGCGGGGACACCAGCGACGGGCTGCCCGGGGTGGCGGGGATCGGAGAGAAGACCGCGGCCCAGCTCATCGCGGCATACGGCTCGCTGGCGCGTCTGCGCGAGGCCGTCGACGCCGGCGACCCGGCGATCAAGGGAGCCCGGCGGGCCAACCTCGAAGCCGCGGCGGCCTACCTCGATGTCGCGCCCACCGTCGTGCGTGTCGCCAGGGACGCACCCCTGGCGGACGTCGACCCGGCCCTGCCCGGCGCCGTGGCTGACGTCCGTCTGCTCAGCGAGGTGACCTCCGCGTACGGGCTGACCGGGCCGGTGAACCGGGTCCTCGCCGCCCTCGGGCTGGGCTGACCACGCTCGACGCCCGCGAGGGGCTTGACCAGGCCGAGCAGGGTGGTTGCCTTCGGCGTCGCCGGTCTCAGTCCAGGCGGTCGGCCGCGACGACGCCGCGCAGCACCGCGTCCACGGCCTTGCGGGCCGTCGCGCGCAGAACCGGGTCGGTGGCCGCGTCGCCGACCTGGTCCAGGAGGTCGACGATCTGCTTGCACCGGCGCACGAAGTCGCCGGCCGAGATGTCCCGCCCGCGCAGGACCGCGTCGAGCCGGGCCCCGCTCGCCCACCGGTGCACCATCCACGCCATCCCGGAGTCGGGAGCCCCAGTCGTGGGCAGCGCGTGCTCGTTCTCGAGGTCGTCGACCCGGCTCCACAGCCGCTGCATGTCGGTGAGGGCCCGGGCCACCTCCTCGGTCGGGAGCCGGGGCGACAGATCGGCATCATCGCGCCGCGGCTCGTAGACGAGGGCCGACACACAGGCCGCCAGCCCCGGCGCGTCCAGCTGCTTCCACACGTCGTGGCGCAGGCACTCGGCCGCCAACAGGTCGCGCTCGGTGTACAGGCGGCGCAGCCGCTGGCCGAGCTCGGTGACGGCCGACCCGTCCTGCGTGAGGTAGCCGAGGCCGGCCAGGGCCAGGCAGATCCGGTCGAAGGTGCGGGCTACCGTGTTGGTGCGCCCTTCGACCTTGCGCTGCAGCCCCACCGTCTCACGAGTGAGGCGCCACCATCGCTCGGCCCAGCGGGCGTGCTCCTCCCGGTCGGGGCAGCGGTGGCACGGGTGGGCCCGCAGCTCCCGGCGCAGCTGCTCGACCCGGTCGCTGGTGTCCGCCGCGGCCTGCCGCGCCGTCGTGCGGGGCGGCGGCTCGTGCGGCACCGCCGCCCGCATCGAGCTCGCGAGGTCGCGGCGGGACTTCGGCGACTTCGCGTTGAAGTCCCTGCCGACCCGGATCCGGGTGACCGGCTGGACCGGCTCGGGGACGTCGACCACCGTGAGCCGGCGCAGCTGGCGGTCCTCGGTGACGACCGAGGGCCCCTGTGCGTGTCCGCCCTTGGTCAGGCGCGCCGGGGCGACGACGACGGCCCATCCGGCCCGGCGGCCCGCCGGGACCCGGAACACGTCGCCCACGGTCAGCGACTCCAGGCTGAGTGCCGCCTCCGCCCGACGGCTCGCCGACCGCTTCCTGGCGCCGTCCTTCTCGACGTCGGCGATCGCGCGCCGCAACGCGGCATACTCCCGGAAGTCCCCGAGGCGGCAGTGCATGGCCTCGGCGTAGCCGGCCAGGGCCTCCTCGTTGCGGCGCACCGCGCCGGCCATGCCGACGACGCCCCGGTCGGCCTGGAACTGGGCGAACGAGGTCTCGAGGATCTCCCGTGCGACATCCCGCCCCACCTGGGCCACGAGGTTGACGGCCATGTTGTAGGTGGGCCGGAAGCTCGAGCGCAGCGGGTAGGTCCGGGTCGAGGCGAGGCCTCCGACGGCGAGAGGGTCCAGGCCACGGGTCCACATCACCAGGGCGTGCCCCTCGATGTCGATCCCCCGGCGCCCGGCGCGGCCGGTGAGCTGGGTGTACTCGGCCGGGGTGATGTCGGCATGGGTCTCGCCGTTGAACTTCACGAGCTTCTCGAGGACGACGGTGCGGGCGGGCATGTTGATGCCGAGGGCGAGGGTCTCCGTGGCGAAGACCGCCTTGATCCGGCCCTCGGTGAACAGCTCCTCGACGATCTCCCGGAACAGCGGGAGCATCCCCGCGTGATGGGCCGCGAACCCGCGCGACAACCCCTCGAGAAGATCCCAGTACCCGAGCACGGAGAGGTCCTCGTCGGCCAGGACATCGACCCGGTCCTCCACGAGGCGGCGGATCTGGTCCCCCTCCCGCTCGGGGATCAGGGTCGTCCCGGCGGCCAGGAGCTGGCCGATCGCGGCGTCGCAGCCCACCCGGCTGAACACGAAGAGGATCGCCGGCAGCAGCCCCTCGCGCTCGAGCTGCTCGACGACCTCGGCCCGCGTCGCGCCGCCGCCCGGTCGGCCGCCGCGCGCGAACCCGCGGCCACCAGGAGCGCCGCCCGGCCCGCGAGGTACCCGACCCCGGCGTCCTGCCCGGCCGCCACGGATGCCCGGCGCAGGCCGCGGGTCGGTGTCCCAGCGACCCCGCTGCTCCGCGTTGCGGATGGCCTCGAGCAGGTCGGGGTTGAGCCGGGCGGGCCGTCCTGGGCCGCCCGGGCCGGCGGTGGGGTCGGCGTCCTCGGCGAAGAGGTCGAACATGGTGGTGCCGACGAGCATGTGCTGCCACAGCGGGATCGGCCGGTGCTCGGAGACGATCACCGCATGGTTGCCGCGCACCTCGGCCAGCCAGTCCCCGAACTCCTCGGCGTTGCTCACGGTGGCCGACAGCGAGATGACCTGGACGTCCTCGGGGAGGTGGATGATGACCTCCTCCCACACCGCCCCGCGGAACCGGTCGGCGAGGTAGTGCACCTCGTCCATGACGACGAAGCCGAGGCCCTGCAGGGTGCTGGACCCGGCGTACATCATGTTCCGTAGCACCTCGGTCGTCATGACGACGACCGGGGCGTCGCCGTTGACCGACGCGTCGCCGGTCAGCAGGCCGACCCGATCCGCGCCGTGCCGACGGACGAGGTCGTGGTACTTCTGGTTGGACAGTGCCTTGATCGGTGTGGTGTAGAAGGCCTTGCGTCCGGACGCGAGTGCGAGGTGGACGGCGAACTCCCCCACCACGGTCTTGCCGGCCCCGGTCGGCGCCGCGACGAGGACACCACGGCCGGCCTCGACCGCCTCGCACGCCTGCACCTGGAAGTCGTCGAGCGGGAAGCCGAGCGACTCGACGAACCGGCCGAGCTCGGACCGGGCCCGCCGCCCGCGGGCGGCGGCCGCGGCATACCGCTCGGCGGGGGTGGACACATGCCTCAGGCTACGTGAGCAGCGGTACCGGCACCGGGAGCCGGCCACCGTGCCGACGGGGCCGGCGCTCAGGCGAGGATCGTGAGAGCGCCCGGAACGACCTCGAGGTCGAGCGGCAGGGGCGCGAACCGCTCGCCATCGGCGTAGCCGACGATCCCCGCGGCCTCGATGCGCACGTGGCGGCCCCGGATGACCTCGACCGCCGGGTGGGACAGGTGCGCCCCGGAGTACACCTTGGGGAAGACCCGGAGGAACTCCACCATCCCGATCTCGTGCAGGACCAGGACGTCGGCCAGCCCGTCGTCGAACACCGCCGTCGGGACGACCCTCATCCCGCCCCCGTAGGCCGGCCCGTTGCCCACCGCGACGAGCATGGCTGCGGTGTCGTGGCGGACGCCGTCGACCTCGAGGACGTAGTGGATGGGGCGGAACACCGGCAGCTCGCGCAGCGTGGCGAGGTTGTAGCGCATCTTGCCCCGCGGCCACCGCCATCCGTTGGCGCGCTCGTTGACGACCGCGTCGAACCCGGCCGCGAGGACACCGACGAACCACAGGTGCCCCTCCCCCGCCGGATGCCGCGTCGCGTCCACCGACCGGGTCGTCCGCAGGACGATCCGGGCCACCGCCGCGGCGGGGTCCCGCACGGGCAGGCCGAGCTCGCGGGCGATGTCGTTGCCCGTCCCGGCCGCGATGATGCCGAGCGGGACACCGGTTCCGGCACACACGTTGGCGCCGAGGTGGGCCATGCCGTCGCCGCCGGCGACGACGAGGGAGTCGATCTCGCCCGCCGCGACCGCCCTCCTGGCCCGGTCCGACGCCTGCGTCGCGTCGGCGCCGCTGAGGTCGCGGACCTCCAGGCCCGCCGCGGCGAGCCGGTGGGCGGCCTCCTGGCCCATCCGCTCCCCGTTCCCCCGTCCCGCGGTGGGGTTGACGACGAGGCCGATCCGGGTGGTCATGGCCCGGACAGTACCGGCTCGGTGACCCGTGCGCGGCCGGGTCGGCGGCGCTTCGGCGACGCCCCCGGTCTCAGATGGCCGACGCCTCGTCATCCGCGGTCTCGAGCCAGTCCGGCCGGCTCTTGGCGCGACGCCGGTCGATGAGGCGGGCGACGAGGTAGGCGGCGAAGTAGAGCAGGAGCAGCGGCCCGGCCAGGAGGAACATCGTGTAGGCGTCGGGGGTGGGGGTGGCGACCGCCGCGAAGACGAAGATGAGCACCACGGCGACCCGCCAGCCGCGGAGCATGAGGTGGCTCGGCAGGACGTGGGCGAGGTTGAGCCCGATCAGCAGGACGGGGAACAGGGCGGCCAGCCCGAACACGAGGATGAACCGCATGACGAAGGTGAAGTAGTCGGTCGTCTGCTGGATGTTGGAGGCACCCTGGGGGGTGAAGCCGTAGAGGATCTCGAGCGACTTCGGCAGGATCCAGTAGCCGAACCAGCATCCGCCCAGGAACAGCGGGGCGATCGCGCCGACGAAGGCGAGCGAGATCCTCTTCTCCCGGCGGGTCAGGCCCGGGACGATGAAGGCCCACACCTGGTAGAGCCAGACCGGGCTGGACACCAGGACCCCCACGAAGATGGAGACGTTGACCTGGTTGCTGAAGGCGGCCGTGGCGTTGGCGAAGTTGAGGCTGATGAGGCTGTGGGGGTGCAGCCGCTTGTAGTCGGAGAACGGGCGCGAGAGCGTGTCGAAGATGAACTGGTACTGGGTGAAGCCGAGGATGGCGACCCCGACGACCGCGCCGGCCGAGATGACCAGCCGGCGGCGGAACTCCAGCAGGTGCTCGCGCAGCGTCATCCGGCCCTCGGGGTCCCGAGAGCGGCGGCGGAGCCGTGCCATCTACCGGTGGTTGGGCTGGTGCTGGTGCTAGGTCAGGCGCCGGGCCCGGACGGCTTGTCTGTCTTCGGCGCGTTCTCCCGGACGGGGTCGTCCTCGGTCGTCTCGGCCGTGCGCTGGACCGTCTCGCCCGCGACGGTCTCGGTGGACGCGCTCGACTTCGCGTCGCCCTTCATCTCGTCGATCTCCGACTTGAAGACCCGGGCGGAGCGACCCAGGCTGCGGGCGGCCTCGGGGAGCCGCTTGGACCCGAAGACCACCACCAGGACGACGATCAGCACGAGGACGTGCCAGGGCTCGAGCCCGTTTCTGAACATGGAGGCTGCCTTTCGGGATGGCCGGTGCGGATCAGTCTACGGCCCCGCCACGGCAGGACCGGTCAGTTGGACCGAGCCCGCCCCGGCGGCCGCGCCCGACGATCCGCCTGCCGGGAGGTCCGCGCGCCGCTAGCCGGCGTCGTCGGTGTATGCCGCGAGGGCACGGGCCGCCCCCTGGCCCACCTCGGCGGTCAGCGACGCAGGGTCGAGGACGCGGCCGCGCCCCCCGAGCCGCCACATGAGCCGCCGCAGCCAGGCCGTGTCGCCCGTACGCAGCGTGACGACCAGAGCGTTGTCGTCGGTCGCCGTCACCGACTCGACGGGGTAGTAGTCGCTGACCCATCGGGCGCTCGGCGAGAGCCGTACCGTGACCAGGAGGTCGTCCGGAGCCGGCCGGAACACTCCCTCGCTGAGGTCGCGTACCCGCGCCTGCTCCGGCGGCGTCCCGTCGACGTCGAGCACCCGGAGGGACTCGATGCGGTCCATCCGGAACATCCGGGTGTCCTGCGCCCGGTGGCACCAGCCCTCGAGGTACCAGTGGCCGTCGAGGCTGACCACGCGCATCGGGTCGACGTCACGTTCGGTGCTCTCGTCCCGGCTCGGGACCAGGTAGCGCAGGTGCAGTCGGCGGTGTCTCTCGACGCCCTCCCGGGCCCGGGCGAGCAGGTCGGCGTCGATGCCGCCCTCGATCTCGACGAGCACCCGCCCCGCGCCCTCGGCGGCGGTCCCGGCGGTCCCGGCCAGCTTGGCCAGGGTCCGCTCAACCGCCTCGCGCTCCCCGAGGCCGGGGACGTCGAGCAGGGCGCGCAGCCCGACCATGAGGGTGACGGCCTCGTCACGGCCCAGCCGCAGCGGCCGCGCGATGGCCTCGGCGTTGGAGACGTAGACCCGGCCGCCCTCCCAGCGGGCGTCGATGAGCTCGTCGGGCATCTGCCCGTAGCCGCAGAGGAAGAGCAGGTTGAGGTCGGCCTCGAGCTGGGCGGGGGTGACCCCGAGCCCCGCTGCGGCCTCCTCGAGGTGGATGCCCTGCCGGTTGACCAGCCAGGGGACCATCGTGAGCAGCCGGGAGAGCCGGCTCGTGGCGGTCTCTGGCGCCGAGCGCGCGTTCACGGCAGCGCCCCGTGGGCCTCGGCAGCGCCGGTGAGCCGGCGCACGACGGCGTCGACGAGCTCGGCAGGCTCCTGCGCGACGACGTCCGGGCCGTAGCCGCACAGCTCCTCGGCCAGCGGCTCGAGCTCGGTGTAGACGATCCTCAGCGCATCCCATCCGGCCGGGGCGGTGCCCGAGGGGGCCTGCGCCCGTCGGCGCAGCCCCTGGCCCGCGCCGACACGGACCCGGACCACGGCCGTCCTCGCCGGCGCCGGCGCCGACGCCGAGCCCTGGATCATCTCGTGGGCCCGGTGGTCCGCCGGCACACTGTACGAGCCCGGAGAACCGTCGGGGCGGACGGGGCCGACGATGCGCGACAGTCGGAACACCCGGGCGGCGTCACGGTCGAGGTCGAAGCCGTTGAGGTACCACCGGCCGTGCCACGAGGCCAGGGTCCACGGCTGGACCCGGCGGGTCGTCGCGTGCTGCGCGTCGGGGCGCCGGTAGTCGAACCGGACCGGCAGCTGGCGCAGTACCGCGTCCTTGACCGCGTCGAAGGCCGGCTCAGCCGTGCGCAGGCGCGGCTCGATCCCGATGAGCGAGCCCTCGTCCCGCTCCACCCCGGCGCTCCGGAGCTTGCGCAGGGCCTGCGCCGCGGGTCCGGCGAGCGAGGCCTGGGCCCACGTGCGGCTGGCCAGGCCCAGCACCGCCAGCTCGTCGGGCTCGAAGGAGATGTCCGGCAGCGCGTAGTCCCGCTCGTGGATGCGGTAGCCCGGCTCGTCCTCCCAGAGGCTGTCGATCTCCTCGGTCACCAGGGGCACCCCGAGCTCGCGCAGCTCGTCCTTGTCCCGCTCGAACATCCGGTCGAAGGCCTCGGTCGACGCGGCGCTGCCGTACTGCGGCACGAGCTCGCGGATCTTGCTCTTGGGCAGCGGCCGACGGGTGTACAGCAGCACGAGGACGAGGTTGAGCAACCGCTCGGTCTTGGCGGCCGGACCCGGTGCTGCCCTCATGGCCGCAGACGCTACCCGACGCGCGCGCCCGTCCATGGATACGCTGCCGGACGTGATGCAGTGGCGCGCCGGCACCGTCCTCGGCGAGATCCGGCGTTGGCCCGGGGCGGTCGAGTATGCCGTGCGCCTGGACGGTGCGGCGCCGCTCGCCCCCGGGGACGAGCAGCCCGAGGTACGGGCCCTGGCCTACACCGCGATGGTGGGGGTCCCCCAGACCGGCGAAAGGGTCCTGCTCAACGCCTCGGCCCTGCTCAAGGGCCTGGGCACCGGCGGCCTGGCCTTCGTCGTGGCGGTCCCCGACCGGCTCCCCGAGGACCCCGAGGGGGGTCCCGGCCACATCGTCAAGGCGCGCTACACGCCTCTGCAGCAGATGTTCCTGGCGGTCGACGAGCAGGACAGCCCCCACCACGACGTCCTCGCGGACGCGGACTCGGTCGATGGGATGCCCGTCGTCGCCGCCGACCTCCACTCCGCGCTGCCGGGGGTGATCGCCGGGCTGCGCGCCGACCGACCGGGGGCGCGGGTGGTCTATGTGATGACCGACGGCGGTGCCCTGCCGATCGCCTTCTCGCGCACGGTCGCAGGCCTGCGCGAGGTGGGCTGGCTCGGCGCCACGGTCACCGCCGGCCAGGCGTTCGGGGGCGACCACGAGGCAGTGAGCGTCCACACCGGCCTGCTGGCCGCCCGACACGTGCTGGACGCCGACGTCGTCGTCGTCGGCCAGGGACCGGGCAACGTCGGCACCGGGACCCGCTGGGGCTACTCCGGGGTGGCCGTCGCTGAGGCCCTGCACGCCGCCCACGTCCTCGGGGGGCGGCCCGTCGCGTGCCTGCGGGTGTCGCAGGGCGACCGGCGAGACCGGCACCGCGGGATCTCGCACCACAGCACCACGGCATACGGCCGCGCCCTCCTCGCCGTCGCCGCGGTGCCCGTCCCCGCCCTGGACGGTGAGATCGGCGATCTCGTCCGCGCCCAGGCCGGCGAGCTGGCGGCCTCGGCAGCGGCCCCGCTGGAGCTGGTCACCGTCGGTCTCGAGGGCCTACTGGCGGCACTTCGGGCGTGCCCGGTGCCGCTGTCGACCATGGGACGCGGGCTCGACGAGGACCCGGCGGCGTTCCTCGCCGCCGCGGCCGCCGGCCGGTATGCCGCGTCGCTGCTGCCGTGACCGCGCAGGCGGTCAGCGGACGTCGACGAGGTCCACGACGAAGATGAGGGTCTCTCCGGGGGCGATCGCAGCCCCGGCGCCGCGGTCCCCGTAGGCGAGGTGCGCCGGGATGACGAGCTTGCGCCGACCGCCGACGAGCATGCCCTCGATGCCCTGGTCCCAGCCCTGGATCACCTGCCCGACGCCGAGCCGGAAGTCGAGCGGCGCCCCGCGGTCCCACGAGGCGTCGAACTGCGCCCCGGTCGAGTACGCCACCCCGACGTAGTGGGTCCGCACGGTCGAGCCGGCCGCGGCCTGCGCCCCGTCCCCCACGGTGATGTCCTCGATCACCAGATCCTCGGGCGGGGCGTCGTCGGGGACGTCGATCTCGGGCTTGGTCGTCGTGGGGTCGAAGGGCATGGCTCTCCTTGCGGTGGGGGGATCGGACGGGTGGGCGACCGGGCGGACGCGCCGGTCAGTACGCCGCGAGGATGTCGACGACGAAGACGAGCGTGTCGGTGCCGCTGATGGTGGGCGGGTTGCCGCCGGAGCCGTAGCCGTCCGACGGGGGCACGACCAGCAGCAGGCGGCTGCCGACGGTCTTGCCGACCACGCCCTTGTCCCACCCCGGGATCACCTGTCCCTCGCCGGCGGGGAACTCGAAGAACGGCTGGTCGGCGTGCTGGGCGCTGGCGTCGAAGACCGTACCGTTCTTCCACAGCACGCCGGTGTACGTGACCCGGACCGTCTGGCCCTTGGTCACCTTGGCGCCGGCGCCGGTGATGAGCGGCTGTACGACGAGCTTGGTCGGCGGCTTGGCCCCCTTGGGCATGGTGATGGTCGCCGCCTTGCCCTCGGTCATCGTGACGGTGGGCAGCCCGCGCTTGGGTGCCACGACCGTCCCGGTCGCGCTCGCCAGCGGAACGGTCGTCGAGATGAGGTCGACGAGGAAGACGACCGTGTCGGTGCTCCCGATGCCGAGGGTGCTGTTGCCCTGGGACCCGAAGGCGTCGGCAGGCGGGGAGGCCACGAGCAGACGGGCGCCGACCTTCTTGCCGGGGAGCTGGGACTTCAGCGAGGGGAAGAGGTCGCTGGCGCCGAGGTCGAGGCCGACCGGCGCCGCGTCCCACGTGCTCGTCGCGACCTTGCCGTCCTTGCCGTTGAGGATGAGCGCGTTGATGGTCACGAGGTCGGTCGCCTTGAGGGTGGCGCCGTCGCCCTCGGTGACGACCCGGGTGCTGGTCCGGTCCACGCTGAGCGGGGTGGGGCTGAGGGTGACGGTCGGTGCCTTGGTCGCGTCCGAGCCGCTCACCGTGACCTTCGCGAGGGGGTCGGTGCCCGAGGACGACGACGAGCTGCCGCTGCAGCCCGTCGTGGCCAGGGCGAGGGCGAGAACGGCGGCCACGGGCAGGGCCTTGCGGACAAGGAACACGAGACGGACCTCGATCGGTGGACGGGAGCAACCGGGTGCCACCCTAACGGCCCCAGCCGTGTACCCGGCACGCCGTCGGCCGGTACACCACCCGCCGTGCCGTCGCGGGCAGCGAGCACCGTCCGGATCCACCCTTGGTGGCCCGCGTGTCCGTGGCCCTCAGGAGCGCATCCCCTCGATGAGCCGGTCGACCCGCGGGTCCTCGCTGGCGAAGGGGTCCTTGCACAGGACGGTCCGCTGCGCCTGGTCGTTCAGCTTGAGGTGGACCCAGTCGACGGTGAAGTCGCGGCGGTTCTCGGAGGCGGCCTTGACGAAGCGGCCGCGCAGCCGGGCCCGGGTCGTCTGCGGCGGCACCACCTTGGCCTCGAAGATCACCGGGTCGGTCACCGCCCGGGCCACCCGGCCGCGCTTCTGGAGGAGGTAGAACAGCCCGCGCTCGCGGTCGATGTCGTGGTAGGCGAGGTCGATCTGGGCCAGGCGGGGGTGCTCCGGGCCCAGGCCGTGCCGAGCGGCATACGCCTCGATGAGCCGGTACTTGATGACCCAGTCGATCTCGGTGTCGACCAGGGCGAGGTCATCGGTCTCGATGGCGGTCAGGGTCCGCCCCCACAGCTCGAGGACGGCCTTGTGCGCCGGGTCGTCGGTGCCCTCGCGCTCGACGAACTCGCTCGCCTTGGCGAGGTACTCGCGCTGGATGTCGAGTGCGGTCATCGTCATCCCGTTGGCGAGGCGGACGGCGCGGCGACCGGTCATGTCGTGGGAGATCTCCCGGATCGCCCGGATGGGGTTCTCCAGCGCCATGTCCCGTAGTGGGATCCCGGCCTCCACCACCCGCAGCACGAGGTCGCACGAGCCCACCTTGAGCATCGTCGTCGTCTCGGACATGTTCGAGTCGCCGACGATGACGTGCAGCCGCCGGTAGCGCTCGGCGTCGGCGTGCGGCTCGTCCCGGGTGTTGATGATCGGCCGGCTGCGGGTCGTGGCCGACGACACGCCCTCCCAGATGTGGTCGGCGCGCTGGCTCACCGCGTATGCCGCCCCCTTGGACGAGACGACGAGCTTGCCGGCACCGCAGGTGAGCTGCCGGCTGATGAGGAAGGGCAGCAGCCCGTCGGACAGGGCTTGGAACTCCCCGGTGCGCGCGACCAGGTAGTTCTCGTGGCAGCCGTAGGAGTTGCCCGCGGAGTCGGTGTTGTTCTTGAACACGTAGATGTCACCGGCGACCTCGTCCTCGCCGAGTCGCTGCTGGGCGTCGGCCGCCAGGGCCTCGACCACCCGCTCCCCCGCCTTGTCGTGGGCGACCAGCTGGAGGACCGAGTCACACTCGGGCGTGGCGTACTCGGGGTGCGAGCCCACGTCGAGGTAGAGCCGCGCCCCGTTGCTGAGGAAGACGTTGCTCGACCGGCCCCAGGCCACGACCTTGCGGAACAGGTGCCGGGCGACCTCGTCGGGGGTGAGCGTGCGCTGGCCACGGGTCAGGCAGGTGATGCCGTACTCGTTCTCGATGCCGAAGATCCGCCGCTCCATGACCGCACTCTAGGCGCGGATGCCCGCTCCCGCCTGGGTCCGGCAGCGGTGCGCCCCGGCGGATCGCGCCGGCGACCAGCCCACACCGGTCAGTCCTGGTCGTCGTCCTCGTCACCGACCGGGGCGTCGATCGTCGGGTCCTCGGTGCTCAGCAGCCGTTCCAGCAGGTGCCCGGTGACCCGGCGGAAGGTCCGCCTCGGGCGGTTGCGGTCGAGAACGGCCACCTCCAGGGATGCCGCGGTGAGCTCCCGGTCGGGGCCCCCGGCCGGGTCCTTGCCGAGCAGTCCCACCGCAAGGGCCAGGGCGTCGGCGAGGGTCATCCCCTCGCGGTAGCCGTCGCGCAGGCCGACGTCGATCTGCTCGGCGGCGCCGCCCATCACGACGAAACCGTGCTCGTCGGCCACCGAGCCGTCGTACGTCAGCCGGTAGATCTGGTCGTGCTCGGGGCTCGTGCCGACCTCGGCCACGACGATCTCGACCTCGTACGGCTTGGACTCCTGGGTGAAGACCGCCCCGAGGGTCTGGGCGTAGGCGTTGGCGAGCCCCCGGGCCGTCACGTCGGAGCGGTCGTAGGAGTAGCCGCGCAGGTCCGCGTAACGCACGCCCGCCACCCGGAGGTTCTCGAACTCGTTGTACTTGCCGACGGCGGCGAACCCGATCCGGTCGTAGATCTCGGAGACCTTGTGCAGGCTGCGGCTGGGGTTCTCGGCGACGAACGCTATGCCATGGTCGTGGCAGAGGACGATGACCGAGCGGCCCCGGGCGATGCCCTTCCGGGCGAAGTCCGCCCGGTCCTTCATCAGCTGCTCGGGCGAGACGTAGAACGGCATGCTCGCGGTCATCGCGCACCCCCCGGGTTGCCGACCCGGTCGGCGACGATCGCGTCGACGACCGGCTCGATGTCGCTCGGGTCGAGGAAGCCGGCGCCGACCTCCTCGACGGTCGCGACCGTCGGCCAGATCCGCCGCCCCACGTCCGGGCCACCGGTGGCCGAGTCGTCGTCGGCGGCGTCGTATAGCGCCTCCACGGCGACCCGGACCGCGCCGCCCCGGTCCAGGCCGGGCTTCCACAGCTTCTTGAGCGCACCGCGGGCGAAGAGCGAGCCGGACCCCACGCTGTGGTGGTCGTGCTCCTCGTAGCAGCCGCCGGTCACGTCGTAGGAGAAGATCCGCCCCCGGGCATCGCCGACGTCGAACCCGGCGAAGACCGGGACGACGCTCAGCCCCTGCATCGCCATCCCGAGGTTGCCCCGGATCATCGAGGCCAGCCGGTTGGCCTTGCCCTCGAGGGACATCAGCGCGCCCTCGATCTTCTCGTAGTGCTCGAGCTCGACCTGGAACAGCCGAACGAGCTCGATGGCCAGGCCCGCCGTTCCGGCGATGCCGACGACGGAGAACTCGTCGGTGGCGAAGACCTTCTCCATGTCGCGGTTGGCGATGAGGTTGCCCATCGTGGCCCGGCGGTCACCCGCCATGAGCACGCCCCCGGCATACGACAAGGTGACGATCGTCGTGCCGTGCGGGACCTCCAGCGCGGCGCCGGCCGGCAGCGGCCGACGGGAGGGCAGCAGGGCGGGAGAGTGGGCGCCGAGGAACTCGGTGAACGAGGACGAACCGGGCACCAGGTATGCCGCGGGCAGCCGGAAGGGTTCGGCGGAGGGGCTCACTGGCCGCCCTTCTGGACGAACCCGCGGACGAACTCCTCCGCGTTGGACTCGAGCACTCCGTCGATCTCGTCGAGGATGGTGTCGATGTCGCTGTCGAGCGCCTCCTTGGCCGCGGCAGGCGCCGACGCTGCGGGCTCGGGAGTGTCGTCCGGGCCGTCGTCGCGACGCTGGGGCTTGACCTGCTCCTGACCGGCCATGGCTCCTCCTGATCCGTCAGGGGTGGCGCGGGGCGCCACCGGCGGGATGGTGCGTACAGGCCGAGCCTAGTCTTTGCGCCAGGTAGCGCTCACCGGTCGGCTCAGCCGTCGGGCGCGGCGAGGGCCGCGAGCAGCGTCGCGGCATCGGGCGCCGCCTCGACGAGCTCGCCGACCGCCGCCCGGGTCCCGCGCAGCGGCTCGAGCATGGGGATGCGCTGCAGGCTGCGCGATCCGGGCAGGTCGAAGATCAGCGAGTCCCACGAGGCGGCCACGACCTCGGAGGGGAACCGCCGCAGGCAGGTCCCCCGGAACCAGGCCCGGGTGTCCTCCGGTGGCATGGTCACGGCCCGGCGGACCTCCTCGTCGGGGACGAGGACCTCGAACCGGCCGGCCGCCTGCATCCGGTGGGCGATCCCCCGGTCGGCCCGCACGTCGGACCACTGGATGTCGACGGCCCGCAGGCGGGGGTCGCTCCAGTCGAGCCCGTCGCGGTCCTGGTAGCCCTGCAGCACGGCGAGCTTGGCCACCCAGTCGACCTCTCGGTGGGCCTGCATCGGGTCGCTGCCGAGGTGGTCGAGCACCGTGCCCCACCAGCTCATGACCTCGACGGTGTCGGCGTCGGTCTCGCCGGCGAAGCGCTGCTCGAGGTAGCCGGCGGCGAGGTCGCGGTAGGTCTCGAGCAGCTCCAGCGCGGTCAGGGTGCGGCCGTTGCGGAGCCGGATCTTGGCGGCCAGGGTCGGGTCGTGCGAGACCGCATGGAGCGTCGCCACGGGGTGGTCGACGCTGAGGTCCTGGTCGATGAAGCCGTCCTCGATCATCGCCAGCACCAGGGAGGTCGTCCCCGTCTTGAGCAGGTTGGCGACGTCGCAGTGGTTGGCGTCGCCGATGATGACATGCAGCCGGCGGTAGAGCTCGGCATCGGAGTGCGGCTCGTCCCGGGTGTTGATGATCGGCCGCTTGAGGGTGGTCTCGAGGCCGACCTCGACCTCGAAGAAGTCGCTGCGCTGGGCGATCTGGAACCCCGGGGTCCGTGAGTCGACGCCGATCCCCACCCGTCCCGAGCCGCACATGACCTGGCGGACGACGAAGAAGGGGATGAGGTGGGTGACGATGTCGGCGAACGGGGTGCGCCGGGACATGAGGTAGTTCTCGTGGGTGCCGTAGGAGGCTCCCTTGCCGTCGCTGTTGTTCTTGTAGAGGTTGAGCCCCGGCGGCACCCTCGAGAGCTGCGCGACCGCCTCGCGCATGACGAGCTCCCCGGCCCGGTCCCAGGTCACGGCCGCCCTCGGGGTCGTCACCTCGGGCGAGCTGTACTCGGGGTGGGCGTGGTCGACGTAGAGGCGCGCCCCGTTGGTGAGGACGACGTTGGCGAGGGAGGGGTCCTCGAGGTCGGTCAGCTGGCTCGGGTGGGCCGCCCCCCGGCCCATGTCGAAGCCTCGGGCGTCGCGCAGCGGCGCCTCGTCCGCGTAGTCCCAGGACGCCCGGGTGGGGCGGCGCCCGGTGCTCGCGGCATACGCGCTGACGACGTCGCCGGAGCGGACCATGGGGTTGGCGGTCGGGTCGCCGGGCACCGAGATGCCGTACTCGGTCTCGATGCCCATCACGCGCCTCACCGTCATGACTCGACCATAAGGGAGGGGCTAGGCTTCGCCGCATGCGGGACATCGTGGTCTTCTCCGGGAGCGCCCACCCGCACCTCGCCGCGCAGATCTGCGACCAGCTGGGTGTCCCCATCTCCGAGAGCGACATCACCCGGTTCAGCAACGACTGCCTCCAGGCGCAGCTGCTGGCCAACTGCCGACAGCGCGACGTCTACATCGTCCAGCCGCTCATCCCGCCGACCCAGGAGCACCTCATGGAGCTGCTCCTCATGATCGACGCCGCGCGAGGGGCGTCGGCGGGGCAGATCACCGCGGTCATCCCCCACTTCGCCTACGCGCGCTCGGACAAGAAGGACGCCTCCCGGATCTCCCTCGGGGGGCGTCTCGTCGCTGACCTGCT
>CAYPYK010000003.1:0-40738 GCA_964414665.1 uncultured Intrasporangiaceae bacterium
GGGCTCCTACGTGCACTACGTCGAGGGCTGCACCGCGCCGATCTACAAGTCCGACAGCCTGCACTCCGCGGTCGTCGAGATCATCGTCAAGAAGAACGCCCGGGTGCGCTACACGACCATCCAGAACTGGTCCAACAACGTCTACAACCTCGTGACCAAGCGGGCGACCGCGGCCGAGGGCGCGACGATGGAGTGGGTCGACGGCAACATCGGCTCCAAGGTGACGATGAAGTACCCGGCGATCTTCCTCCTCGGCGAGCACGCCAGGGGCGAGACGCTGTCCATCGCCTTCGCCGGCGAGGGCCAGCACCAGGACGCGGGAGCCAAGATGGTGCACGCCGCCCCGCACACCTCGAGCTCGATCATCTCCAAGTCGGTCGCCCGCGGTGGTGGACGCACGTCCTACCGCGGGCTGGTCCAGATCATGGAGGGGGCCCACGGGTCCAGGAGCAACGTCGTCTGCGACGCCCTGCTCGTCGACACGATCAGCCGCTCCGACACCTACCCCTACGTCGACATCCGCGAGGACGACGTGCAGATGGGCCACGAGGCGACCGTCTCCAAGGTCTCCGAGGACCAGCTCTTCTACCTGATGTCCCGCGGGATGACCGAGGAGGAGGCCATGGCGATGATCGTGCGCGGGTTCGTCGAGCCCATCGCGCGCGAGCTCCCCATGGAGTACGCCCTCGAGCTGAACCGGCTGATCGAGCTGCAGATGGAAGGAGCCGTGGGCTGATGAGCCTGCTGGCAGAGAAGGGGGCCCCCCAGGGCTCCCTGCTGAACCCCCGCGCCCACACCGACGGGGCCGCGGCATACATCCCGGACCAGTCCCGCGCCGAGCGGACGACGTCGTATGCCGTGAGCGACTTCCCGGTGCCGGGCGGGCGTGAGGAGGAGTGGCGGTTCACACCCGTCGACCGCCTCGGGCGACTGTTCGCCGACGAGCCGTCGCAGGCCCGCCTCACCTTGGCGACGACGCTGCCCGACGGCGTCACGCTCCGCGAGATCGGCACCGACCGGGCCCGCGAGCTCGGCGCCAGGCCTCCGGGCGACCGCGCCGCCGCGGTGGCCGTCGCCCGATCGGGCGGTGCGACGCGGCTGGACATCCCTGCCGACGCCGAGCTGGACCAGGCGGTGCGAGTGCGCCTCACCGGCCAGGGCGAGCGGGTGTGGGGTCACCTCGTCATCACGGCCGGGCGGTTCTCGAAGGCCCTGGTCATCGTCGAGCACGACGGGTCGGCCGACTACTCCGAGGTCCTCTCGGTGCTCGCGGCCGACGGGGCCGACCTCACCGTCGTCACCGTCCAGGAGTGGGCCGACGACGCCCACCACCTCGGGCAGCACGACGTCGTCGTGGGGCGCGACGCCCGGGTCCGGCACATCGCCGTCACCCTCGGCGGGGCGATCGTCCGGATCGGCACCAACGCCACCTACTCCGGTCCCGGCGGCAGCTTCGAGGCGCTCGGGGTCTACTTCGCCGACGCCGGACAGCATTTCGAGCACCGGCTCTTCGTCGACCACGACGCGCCGCACTGCACGTCCAACGTCGCGTACAAGGGCGCCCTCCAGGGCGAGAGCGCGCGCACCGTGTGGGTCGGGGACGTGCTCATCCGGGCGGGTGCCGAGGGCACCCGCACCTACGAGCTCAACCGCAACCTCCTGCTCACTGAGGGTGCCCGCGCCGACTCGGTGCCCAACCTCGAGATCGAGACGGGGGAGATCGAGGGGGCCGGGCACGCCTCGGCCACCGGACGCTTCGACGACGAGCAGCTGTTCTACCTGATGGCCCGCGGCATCCCCGAGGACACCGCCAGGCGCCTCGTCGTCCGCGGGTTCTTCGCCTCCGTCGTCGGCCGGATCGGCGTCCCCGAGGTCGAGGACCACCTGATGGAGGCGATCGACCGAGAGCTCGCCCAGCAGGACGGCCCATGAGCGACGCCGCCGTCAGCGACACCGCCTTCGTCCGCGTCTGCCGGCTCGAGGAGCTCCCCCCGGTGGGGGCGGCCGCCGCCGACATCGGCGGCCGGGTCATCTCGATCGTCCGGACCTCCGACGGCGAGGTGTACGCCGTGGACGACACCTGCAGCCACGCCGAGGTCTCGCTCTCCGAGGGCGAGGTCGACGGGTGTGAGATCGAGTGCTGGCTCCACGGCTCCCGGTTCGACCTCTGCACGGGCCGGC
Organism: uncultured Intrasporangiaceae bacterium; assembly: GCA_964414665.1. GTDB lineage: Bacteria > Actinomycetota > Actinomycetes > Actinomycetales > Dermatophilaceae > CAVSJJ01. The sequence goes on from CAYPYK010000003.1 coordinate 2,182, forward strand.
CCTCCGGCCCCCCGGCCACGGTCCCCATCGCCACCCACCACGTCAAGATCGAGGGCGACGAGGTCTACGTCGCGCTCACCGACCAGAACTGAGGCTCACCCACCCATGTCCACTCTTGAGATCAAGGACCTCCACGTCAGTGTCGAGGTCGAGCAGGGCTCCAAGGAGATCCTGCGCGGCGTCAACCTCTCGGTGTCCTCGGGCGAGACCCACGCGATCATGGGCCCCAACGGGTCGGGCAAGTCCACCCTGGCCTACTCGATCGCCGGGCATCCCAAGTACACCGTCACCGGCGGCAGCGTCACCCTCGACGGCGAGGACGTCCTGGCCATGAAGGTCGACGAGCGCGCCCGGGCCGGGCTGTTCCTCGCGATGCAGTACCCCGTCGAGGTCCCCGGCGTCTCGGTGTCGAACTTCCTGCGCACCGCCAGGACCGCCAACGACGGCCGGGCCCCCAAGCTGCGGACCTGGGTCAAGGAGGTCCGCGAGGCCATGGACCGCCTCCGGATGGACCCCGACGTTGCGGACCGCGGCGTCAACGAGGGCTTCTCCGGCGGCGAGAAGAAGCGTCACGAGATCCTCCAGCTCGAGCTGCTCAAGCCCAAGATCGCGATCCTCGACGAGACCGACTCCGGTCTCGACGTGGATGCCCTGCGCGTCGTCTCCGAGGGGGTCAACCGGGCTGCCGAGACGACCGGCTGCGGGGTGCTGCTCATCACGCACTACACCCGCATCCTGCGCTACATCCGGCCCGACTTCGTCCACGTCTTCGTCGACGGCCGGGTCGCCGAGGAGGGCGGCCCCGAGCTCGCCGGGCGTCTCGAGGACGAGGGCTACGACCGCTTCCTGGCGCCCGCCTGAGCCGCCCGGACACCACCGAAGACCAGGTCGCACGACCACCACGCACCACCGGCACCCAGCAAGGACCAGCCAGCAGATGACCGCCACACCCTTCACCGAGGCCGAGCTCGACGCGATCCGCGCCGAGTTCCCCGTCCTGGCCCGCACCGTGCGGGACGGCAAGCCGCTGGTCTACCTCGACTCGGCGGCGACCTCGCAGAAGCCCACCAGCGTCCTCGACGCCGAGCGGGACTTCTACACCCGGATGAACTCCGCGGTGCACCGGGGCGCGCACCAGCTGTCCGAGGAGGCCACCGACGCCTACGAGGCCGCTCGCGCCCGGATCGCCGGGTTCATCGGGGCGCCGGCCCGCGAGGTCGTGTTCACCAAGAACGCGACGGAGTCGATCAACCTCGCCGCCTACACGTTCTCCAACGCGGCCACCGCCCCGTCCGCGGACCCGCGGCTGGTCCTTCATGAGGGCGACGAGGTCGTCGTCACCGAGATGGAGCACCACGCCAACCTCATCCCGTGGCAGGAGCTGTGCCGCCGGACGGGGGCGACGCTGCGCTGGGTCGGGTTGACCGACGAGGGCCGGCTCGACCTCGACGACCTCGGGCGGGTCATCACCGGCCGCACCAAGGTCCTCGCGTTCGCGCACGCGTCCAATGTCCTCGGCACGGTCAACCCGGTGGCTCCGATGGTCCAGGCCGCCCGGTCCGTCGGTGCGCTGGTCGTCCTCGACGCCTGCCAGTCGGTGCCGCACCTGCCCGTCGACGTCGGCGAGCTGGGGGTCGACCTCGTCGCGTTCTCCGGCCACAAGATGCTCGGCCCGCTGGGGATCGGGGTCCTGTGGGGCCGCTACGACCTTCTCGACGCCATGCCGCCCTTCCTCACCGGTGGCTCGATGATCGAGACCGTGCGGATGGAGGGCAGCACGTATGCCGCCCCGCCGCAGCGCTTCGAGGCCGGCGTCCCCATGGCGGCCCAGGCCGTCGGGCTGGCCGCGGCCGTCGACTATCTCGAGCGGCTCGGCATGGACCGGGTGCATGCCCACGAGCAGATGCTGACCGGCCGCCTCCTCGAGGGCCTCGCCGAGCGCCCGTGGACCCGCGTGCTGGGTCCGACCGACCTCAAGGACCGGGGGGGAGCGGTGAGCTTCACCTCCCCACGGATCCACGCCCACGACGTCGGCCAGGTCCTCGACGACGCCGGTGTCGCGGTGCGCGTGGGCCACCACTGCGCGTGGCCCCTGCACCGCCGCTTCGGGGCGACCTCCTCGACCCGGGCCAGCGTCGCGGCATACACGACTCCGGGTGAGGTCGACGCCTTCTTCACCGCCCTCGACAGCGTGCCCGCGGTGTTCGGGGTGGACGCGATGGCAGGGTCGTGATGGACCTCTACCAGGAGCTCATCCTCGAGCACTCCAAGCGGCCCGTGAACGCCGGGCTGCGTGAGCCCTTCGAGGCCGAGGTGCACCACGTCAACCCGACCTGCGGCGACGAGGTGACGCTGCGGGTCCACCTCGACGACTCCGACGGCCACGGCGCCGACCCGGTGGTCGCTGACATCTCCTACGGCGCCGTCGGGTGCTCGATCAGCACGGCGTCGACGTCCGTGCTCGCCCAGGAGGTCGTCGGCCACCCCCTGAGCGAGGCGATGCGGACCTTCGCCGCCATGCGGCACATGCTGACGTCCAAGGGCGCCGACCTGGGCGACGAGGAGGTCATCGGCGACGGGGTGGCCTTCTCCGGCGTCGCCAGGTACCCGGCCCGGGTCAAGTGCGCCCTGCTGGGATGGATGGCGTTCACCGATGCGTTGCACCGAGCCGGGATCGAGACCCCCACCGACGAGTCCGACGGAGGAACCCCATGACCGACACGACAACGACTCACGACCAGGGCGGCGCCCAGCCCGAGCTCGTCGACATCGAGGAGGCGCTGCGCGACGTGGTCGATCCCGAGCTCGGCATCAACGTCGTCGACCTCGGCCTGATCTACGGGCTGCATCTCGACGACGACGGGGGCGCGGTCATCGACATGACGCTGACCTCCGCGGCGTGTCCGCTCACCGACGTCATCGAGGACCAGGCCCGCGCGGCCCTCGAGGGCATCGTCCCCTCGCACCGGATCAACTGGGTGTGGATGCCGCCGTGGGGACCGGACAAGATCACCGTCGACGGCCGTGAGCAGCTGCGCGCCCTCGGCTTCAACATCTGAGCCACCGCACCTCACGTCGGGCGGCACCTCATGACCCGGACCGTCGAGGTCGCCCCCGAACGCCTCGAGCGCTGGCTGGCCACGTTCGCCGCCAACAACCCCGGAGCCGATCCCGCCCAGCGGGTGGAGTCGATCCAGCGCTTCGACCACGACCCGCTCGCCCTCGTGCTCCTGCGCCGCGGCGGGTATGCCGTGGGCCTGGCCCGCGGCCCCGCCCTCGCCGCACACAAGGTCGGCACCCGCTACGTCCAGTCGCGCACGGCCGCCGGCGGCTGGTCCCAGCAGCGCTTCGCTCGCCGACGCGGCAACCAGGCCGACGCTCTCGTGCACGCGGTGGCCGACCACACCGCGCGGCTGCTCGGCTCGGGGAGGGTCGCCGGCCTCGTCCTCGGCGGGGACCGCGCGCTCGCCGCGGAGGTGCTGGCCGACCCGCGCCTGGCGCACCTGGCGGGCCTGCCGCGACGCGAGCTCTACGACCTCCCGGACCCCAAGCTCGTCGTGCTGCGGCGCGCCCTGGAGCGCGGGCGAGCCGTCCGGATCGTCATCGCCGAGACCTGAGCGGCGGGCCGTGGGCGTGGCGGCGAGCAGACCGCGGACGGACCTAGACTGGGGCGCCGGCCCGGCGCTGCAGGACACACGACCCGAAGGACCTCACCGTGATCACCGCGACCGGCATCGCCCTGCGCGCCGGCTCGCGGCTGCTCCTCGACGGGGCGACGTTCCGGGTGGCGGCGGGGGACCGGATCGGGCTCGTCGGCCGCAACGGCGCGGGCAAGACCACCTTGACCACCGTGCTGGCCGGCGTGGCCCAACCCGCCGCCGGCACCGTCGCGACGACCGGCCACGTGGGCTACCTCCGTCAGGACCCCCGCACGGGCGACCTCGAGATGAGCGCCCGGGACCGCATCCTTTCGGCGCGCGGCCTGGACACGATCGTGCGGGGCCTGCGGGCGGCCGAGCACGCGATGTCGGCCCACCGGGGCGAGCGCCAGGAGCGGGAGATGCGCCGCTACGCGCGGCTCGAGGCCGAGTTCACCGCCGCCGGCGGGTATGCCGCGGAGTCCGAAGCGGCGTCGATCGCCGGGTCGCTCGGGCTTGCGGACCGGGTGCTGGAGCAGAGCCTCGGCACGCTCTCCGGGGGCCAGCGTCGCCGGGTGGAGCTGGCGCGCATCCTCTTCTCGGGCGCCGAGACCCTGCTGCTCGACGAGCCGACCAACCACCTCGACGCCGACTCCGTCGCGTGGTTGCGCGAGCATCTCAAGGCCTACCGCGGCGGGCTCATCGTCATCTCGCACGACGTGGAGCTGCTCGACGCGGTCGTCACCAAGGTCTTCCACCTCGACGCCAACCGGTGCGAGCTCGACATCTACAACCTCGGGTGGAAGGGCTACCTGCTCCAGCGGGAGACCGATGAGCGGCGCCGTCACCGGGAGCGGGCGAACGCCGAGAAGAAGGCGGCCGCGCTGCTCGCGCAGGCGGACAAGATGCGCGCCAAGGCCACCAAGGCGGTCGCGGCCCAGAACATGGCTCGTCGGGCCGAGCGCCTCCTCGCCTCCACCGAAGGGGAGCGGGCCCACGACAAGGTGGCTCGGCTGCGGTTCCCCGACCCCGCGCCGTGCGGCCGGACGCCGCTACGGGCCAGCGGGCTGTCCCGCTCCTACGGCTCCAACGAGGTCTTCACCGACGTCGACCTGGCCATCGACCGCGGGTCGCGGGTCGTCGTCCTCGGCCTCAACGGCGCCGGCAAGACGACCCTGTTGCGCATCCTGGCCGGCGTTGACGACCCGGACACCGGGGTCGTCGAGCCCGGCCATGGCCTCAAGCTCGGCTACTACGCCCAGGAGCACGAGAACCTCGACGTTTCGCGCACCGTCCTCGAGAACATGAAGTCCGCCGCGCCCGACCTCGGGGAGACCGAGGTCCGCAAGGTGCTCGGCAGCTTCCTCTTCTCCGGCGACGACGTCGACAAGCGCGCCGGAGTCCTCTCCGGGGGCGAGAAGACCCGGCTGTCGCTGGCACTACTGGTCGTCTCGGCCGCGAACGTCCTCCTCCTCGACGAGCCGACCAACAACCTCGACCCCGCCTCGCGCCAGGAGATCCTCGGCGCCCTGCGGACCTTCCGCGGGGCCGTCGTCCTCGTCACCCACGACGAGGGGGCCGTCGACGCCCTCGAGCCCGAGCGCATCCTCCTGCTGCCCGACGGCGTCGAGGATCTGTGGGGCACCGGCTACCGCGACCTGGTCGCCCTCGCCTGACCGGACCCGCCCCGGACCCGGACCTCCCGCGTGGGCCCGCCTCACCCCGCGCCGACCCCTAACCTCTGCTAGCAGAGGTTAGGGGACCAAGCACAGGGTGCAACCTCTGCTTGGTCGCACAACCTCTGCTAGCAGAGGTTAGGGGAGGGGCCGAGAGGGGAGAGGCCCCGTCAGGTGAGCGGGACGGTTCAGGCCGTGGTGAGGAGGACGGGTCAGGCCGTCGTCAGGGGCAGCCTGGCCAGGGCCCGGGCGACCGACTCCTGCAGCTCGGCGTCGGCCCAGGTGTGGTCGGACAGGTCGCCGTGCAGGTAGGCCTCGTATGCCGGCAGGTCGAGGTGGCCGTGACCGCTCAGACCGACGACGATGACCTTCGCCTCGCCGGACTCGGTGCAGGCCCGGGCCTCGGCGACGACCGCGGCGAGCGCGTGAGCGGTCTCCGGGGCGGGAACGATGCCCTCGGTCCGGGCGAAGAGCACCCCGGCGGCGAAGGTGTCCTGCTGGACCTCGGCGACCGCCTCGATGAGCCGCTCCTCGTAGAGGTGCGAGATGAGCGGGCTCATGCCGTGGTAGCGCAGGCCACCGGCGTGGATCGGGTCGGGGATGAAGTCGTGCCCGAGCGTGTGCATCTTCATCATCGGCGTCAGGCCGGCGACATCGCCGAAGTCGTAGGCATAGGTGCCCTGGGTGAGCGAGGGACACGACGCCGGCTCGGCCGCCCGGAGCACCGGCCCGGAGCCGCTGGCGAGCTTCTCCCGCAGGAAGGGCGTGATCAGTCCGCCGAAGTTGGAGCCGCCACCGGCACAGCCGATGACGACGTCGGCCGTCTCGCCGGCCTTGGCGAGCTGGAGCAGCGTCTCCTCGCCGATGATGCTCTGGTGGAGCAGGACGTGGTTGAGCACGCTGCCCAGCGCGTAGTTCGCCGTCGGGTCGCCCGCAGCCACCTCGACGGCCTCGCTGATCGCGACGCCGAGCGAGCCGGGGGAGTCCGGGTGCTCGGCGAGGACCGCCCGTCCGGCCGCGGTGAGGTCGGAGGGGCTGGGGTGGATCGTCCCGCCGAAGGTCTCGATCATCATCTTGCGGTAGGGCTTGCCGTCGTAGGACGCGCGCACCTGCCAGACCTCGCACTCGAGCCCGAACTGGGCGCAGGCGAAGGCGAGTGCGGTGCCCCACTGGCCGGCCCCGGTCTCCGTCGTCAGCCGCTTCATGCCGGCCTTGGCGTTGTAGAAGGCCTGCGGCACGGCCGTGTTCGGCTTGTGTGAGCCGGCCGGGGAGACACCCTCGTACTTGTAGTAGATCCGGGCGGGCGTCCCGAGGGCCTTCTCGAGCCGGTGCGCCCGGTACAACGGCGACGGCCGCCACAGTCGGTAGACGTCGAGAACCTCGTCGGGGATGTCGATGTACTGCTCGGTGCTGACCTCCTGGAGGATCAGGTCCATCGGGAAGATCGGGGTGAGGTCGTCGGGGCCGACGGGCGCTCCGGTCGCCGGGTGGAGCGGCGGCGGCGGCGGGGTCGGGAGGTCGTGGAGGATGTTGTACCAGCGGGTGGGCATCTCGCTCTCGTCGAGCGTGATCTTGTGCGTCTTGACCGGTGCCACGGCATACCCCTTCGCCTGCTGGCCGCCCGCGCGGCGGCGCCGACCTCATCCTGTCGTCCGCCTGGTGGCCGGACCAGCCCGGTCCATCATGTGATGCGTCACCCGGGCCCGGCGCCGGTCGCCGCCTCCGACGTCGGGAATCGTCGTCGGCCCGGCGTGGTTGACTGACCGGCACGACGAGCAGAGACGGAGGCGACCGATGAGCATGCAGGGCTGGCACATGATGCGCAGCCTCACCAAGGACGCCAGCGTCACCAACCACGAGCTGCCGCCGGGGACGACCAGGCGCGTCCTGTCGTATGCCGGCCCCTACCGCGCCCAGATCGCCGTCTTCCTCGTGCTCGTCGTCATCGACGCCGTCCTCATCGTGGCGACCCCCCTGTTGCTCAAGAACCTCGTCGACGACGGGGTGATCCCCAAGGACGCCGGGGTCGTCGTCCGCCTGGCGCTCGTCGTCGCGGCGATCGCGGCGGTCGGAGCGCTCGAGACGATGGTCCAGCGGTGGTACTCCTCCCGGATCGGGGAGGGCCTCATCTACGACCTCCGCACCGAGGTGTTCTCCCACGTCCTGCGCCAGCCCATCGCGTTCTTCACCCGCGCCCAGACAGGGGCTCTGGTCACCCGGCTCAACAGCGATGTCATCGGTGCCCAGCAGGCCTTCACCTCGGTCCTGTCCAGCGTGGTCAGCAACGCCATCTCTCTCGTGCTCATCATCGCCGCGATGGCGAGCCTGTCGTGGCAGCTGACCCTGGGCGCGCTCGTGCTCGTGCCGTTCTTCCTCATCCCCGCCCGGCTCATGGGCAAGCGGCTGGCATCGCTGTCGTATGAGCAGATGAACCTCAACGCCGACATGGGGACCCGGATGGCGGAGCGGTTCAACGTCGCCGGGGCCCTGCTCGTCAAGCTGTTCGGCCGCCCCGCCATCGAGGACGCCGAGTACGCCGAGCGCGCCGGGAAGGTCCGCGACGTGGGGGTCCGGATCGCCGTCAACCGCTCGGTGTTCCTGATCGCCCTCACCCTGGTCGCCTCACTGGCCACCGCGATGGTCTACGGGTTCGGCGGTGTCATGGCGGTCAACGGCACCCTCACGGTGGGGTCGCTGCTGGCGCTCACGGCGCTTCTGGCCCGCCTCTACGGGCCGCTCACCTCGATGTCCAACGTCCGGGTCGACGTCATGACCGCGCTGGTGTCGTTCGAGCGGGTCTTCGAGATCCTCGACCTGCGCCCGCTGATCGACGAGGCAGCCGACGCGGAGCCCATCCCCAGCGGGCCGGTGCGCGTCGACCTCGAGAGGGTCGACTTCACCTACCCCTCGGCCGACGCCGTCTCGCTCGCCTCCCTCGAGGGCATCGCCCAGGGGGACCGGCGCAGCAGCGGCCCGATCCTGCACGACGTGTCGTTCACGGTCGAGCCGGGACAGCTCGTCGCCCTCGTCGGCCCCAGCGGCGGCGGCAAGACGACGATCACCTCGCTCGTCGCGCGGCTCTACGACCCGGACAGCGGTGTCGTGCGGATCAACGGTCTCGACCTGCGCCAGGCGGGCCTCGCGTCGGTTCACGACACGATCGGGGTGGTGACCCAGGACGCCCACCTCTTCCACGACACGATCCGCGCCAACCTGCGGTATGCCGCTCCTTCCGCGGCCGAGGGCGACCTCGTGGCGGCGCTGCGAGCGGCGCAGGTCTGGGAGCTCGTCGAGTCGCTCCCGGCGGGCCTCGACACGGTGGTCGGCGACCGGGGGCACCGCCTCTCCGGCGGTGAGAAGCAGCGCCTCGCCATCGCGCGGCTGCTCCTGAAGGGTCCGGGGCTCGTGGTCCTCGACGAGGCGACCGCGCACCTCGACAGCGAGTCGGAGGTGGCGGTCCAGCGGGCTCTCGACGAGGCCCTGAAGGACCGGACGGCCCTGGTCATCGCCCACCGCCTCTCCACAGTGCGGCACGCCGATCTCATCCTCGTCGTCGACCGCGGCACCATCGTCGAGCAGGGCCGGCACGCCGAGCTCGTGGCGGCGGGCGGCCTCTACAGCGACCTCTACCACACCCAGTTCGCCGAGCAGGACCAGGGCTCCCAGCTGCCCGCCTGAGTCCGAGGAGCCTCGGCGACCCGGGTCGCCACGGGCGCCGGGCAGGGTTCCGAGACCACTACGCGAGGCCCAGCTCGTCCGCCTGCACCATCACCGCACGACGGCTCGGCAGCCCCAGCTTGGTGAGCACGGCGGACACGTGGTGGTCCGCCGTCTTCGGCGAGATGAACAGCCGGCTGGCGATCTCGGCGTTGGTGAACCCCCGCGCCACGAGCCTGGCGACGTCGAGCTGGCGGTTCGTGAGACCGCCCGGGTTGGCGCGGGTGCTGATGCGCGGCCGCTGGGGCACCTGGACGACGCCGTCGCGTCGCAGCTCGGCCCGCCGCCGGTCGGCGGTCGCGATGGCGCCGAGGCGGTCGAGTAGCTCGACCCCACGAGCGCGTAGCCCGGGGTCGGGGGAGTCCCCGAGCACCATGGCCTCGGCGAAGGGCTCGCCCGCCTTGGCCCACCAGGAGGCTGCGTCGTCGAACCTCCCGGCGCGGGCGGCCCGGAAGGGCTCGGCGACGGCGTCGGGGAGCTCGCTGAGCAGGTCGAGCCGGTGCAGCCACACGGCGAGCTCCCCGGCAGCCCACTGGGTTCCCGGTACGCCCACGCTCCGCTGCAGGGTGTGCAGGGCGTCATCGCAGACCCGGGAGTCGGGGGTACCCGTCATCCACGCCACCTCGGCCAGGGCCGAGAGGACGGGCAGTCGGCGCAGCGGCTCATCGACGAGGGTGGCTATGTCCCAAGCCCGGTCGAGCTGTTCGGCGTCGAACGGCGCACCGCGGCGGAGCGCCACGAGGCCGGCCACGATGTGGGGCCACAGCCGGGCGATCGGCATCCCATCGTGCTCCAGCACGGACCCGGAGTCCTCCAAGGCGGCGTTCCACCGACCGAGCGCGAAGTGAAGACGGGACCGCACGCCCGTCTGCCAGTGGTGGCAGATGGGGATGTCTCGCGCGACGGTGAAGGGCAACGACTCCTCCAGGGTGTGTTGGGCCGCGCGGAAGCGTCTGAACTCGACATCGAGGCTGGCCAGCTGCGAGTAACCCGTCGACGCGAGCTCGTCCCATCCGCGGGAGCGCGCCACCTCGATCTGGTCCATCAGGGTCCGCCGGACCTCTCCGTCCCCGGCGGCGAGTGTCGCGAGGGACCGCACGACCCCACCGCGCAGGCGCAGGGCGTCCTGCCCGTGTCGGCCCGCGACGTCGCTCGCCTGCTCGGCGCAGGAGGCGGCGAGTGCGAGGTCGTTGCCCAGGTACGCCAGGAAGCCACGGGTCGCCCGCGCAGCACCGTAGGCGAGGTCGGCGCCGGACCGCTCGGCGACCGTGGCCGCCTGCTCGGCGTGGGCCAGGGCCGCCGCCCTGCAGCCGTTGTAGTACTCGAGGACCGAACAGGTCTCGTATGCCGCAGCCAGGCCGGCGTCGTCGCCGATGTCCTGCCAGATCGGGAAGGTGGCCCGGACGGTGTCGATGGCGTCCGCAAGGTGGCTCGTCATGTACTGCTCGAATGCGAGCCGGAGCAGGAGCCCCGCTCGATCGGCCATGGTCGCGCCGTCGAGGTGCGCCAGCGCCGTCTCGAAGAAGGCCACCGCCTCGCTGTGGGATCCGGCGCGGATCGCGTCCGCGGCGGCAGCCTCGGCGTAGCGCGTCGCCTTCGCGGCATCCAGGGCCGCAACCGCGTGGTGGCTGAGCACCGCGGGCTCCATCGGATCAAGGCGCTCAAGGGCGGCCAGCAGGCGGGCATGCAGGTGGGGCTCCCCACCCGGGGGGATGGTGCTCTCGATGGCTCGCCGTGACAGCTCGTGCTGGAACTCCAGGCCGCCTGGGTGGCGGGCCAGCAGCCCCGTGGCGTCAAGGCGGCGCAGAGTCGGGAGGTCGACTCCCAGGGCAGGCAGCACCCGGTGGTCGAGACGTCCGGGCGCTGCCGCCGCGAGCTGGAGCACCTCGAGGTCCTCCGGTGCCACACCAGAGGTCCGTGCGAGAACCGCGTCGCGCACTGAGGTGGGCAACGGCCGGTCCGGCTCCTTGGCGATCTCGGTGACGAAGAACGGGTTCCCGCCGGTCAGGTGGAGGACGCGCTCGGGGTCCGGCCCGCGCTCGCCGAGGAGCGTACGGACGGCATCGAGGGAGAGCGGTCGCAGCACCAGGGCGCGGAGCATGTCGAGCCTCGCCACGTCCTCGATGAAGGAGCGTGCCGGGTGCCGCGGCCCGACCTCGGTGTCGCGGTAGCTGACCAGCACAGCCAGCGGCATCGCGTCGAGGCGCCGAGCAAGGAACCTCAGGACGTCGACTGACGCCTCATCCACCCAGTGCAGGTCCTCGACGAGGAGCGCGGTCGGGGTCTCCCGCAACGCGTCGTAGACCTGCTCGCAGACGGTCGCGAGCGGGATGTCACCGTCGAGCATCTGTAGGCCGGCCGACCGGGCGAGGTCACGGAAGGGCCCGAGGGGTCGGGGGGTCCGCAACGGGTCGCAACTGCCTCGAAGCACCCGGACACCGGACGCGCCGGCGCACGCCGCCTCGAGGAGAACCGACTTCCCGGTCCCCGCGTCGCCGGTCACGGCCACGCCGCCGCCGTTGCCGCCGGCCGCGCTCGCGAGGACGGCGCCGATCACGGCGAGCTCGTGGTCTCGCTCGAGCAGACCCACCGGCTCAGCGTACGTGCGGACGGCCGGGGCGCGGTAGGGAGGGACATCGCCCCGGCCGTTGGTCCAGCCCACAACGAGGGCGTGACCGCGAAGTTCGGTCACACGCTGAGCTCGTCCGCGGTCTGCGGCCCGAACTCGTTGGCGACCTCGCGGACGAGGTTCGCCGGGAAGCCGCCCCGCCGGGCATGCTCAAGGATCGTGTCGGCGTCCTCCGCCTCGTGGACGCAGTAGATCTTGTCGCCGGCGACGTAGCTGTTGACCCAGGTGTAGGGCACGCCGAGGGAGGCGACCGCCTCGTTCGACGTCCGGGCGATGGACGCCAGCTCCTCTCGGCTGAGGTGGTGCGCGCCCTCGATCTCGCGCTCGACGATGAACCGCTTCATGGTGATGCTCCTTTGCGTCGTGTCCGTCGGCACGGTGTCGACGGTGCCTCCAGCGTCGGTCGCCGACGCGGTTGCGACATCGGGAGCGGCACCCCATTTTTGGGTCACCATCGCTCAGTCGACGTCCTCCTCCTCCCAGATGCTCGGCTTCCTCACCTTGGCGGGGCGGTCGGGGTCCTCCTCGCGCAGCTCGCGGCGGATCCCGAAGAAGACGAGGACGAGCCCCACCGGCATCGAGCCCCACCACTGGACCGAGTAGGCCTGGTGCGGGCCGAGGTCCCGGCTCGGCGGCGCCAGCGCCTGCGGGCGCGGTGGGGCCTCGCCGGTCGCCGTCCGCTCGTCGTCGAGGATGACGTACCCGCCCAGCAGGGGAGTACCCAGCGCCCGCGACGCCTCCGCGAGGTTGATGCTGGCCAGCTGCGGGCCCGGCAGGTCGCGATGGAGGGACGCCTCACCGGGCCTCACCCAGCCCACCACCGTGACCGTCCCAGCCGGTGGCGCCGGCACCGAGGGCAGGACCGAGGCCTGCACGGAGTTCTGCACCCAGCCCCGGTCGACGAGCGCCGTGCCCCCGCCGTCCACGACGAACGGGGCCACCACCTCGTACCCGTAGACGCCGTCGTTGGGCCGGTTGCGCACGAAGAGCTGCTGCCCGCCGTATCGACCCGTCGCCGTCACGTGCGTCCACTCGCTGTCGAGGGGAAGCGGAGAAGTGGTGAGAACACCCGCCAGGGGGACCGGGGCGGCGGCGTAGTGTGCGTCGAGCCGGTCGTTGCGCTGGGCCTTGCCCTCGTAGCGTCCCCACTGCCAGGTGCCGAGGTGGTAGGCGAGCACCGCGTACACGATGGCGGCCAGCAGCGCCCCCAACCAGCGTCGTGTCAGCAACCGCCTCAGCACGCGGACACCGTACCCGTCGTAGATTGGGTGACTATGACCCCCACACCGCAGGCCCGCCTGCTCGACGGCTTCGGCCGAATCGGGCGAGATCTCCGCGTGTCGGTGACCGACCGGTGCAACCTGCGCTGCACCTACTGCATGCCGGCCGAGGGGCTGGACTGGATGCCGCGGCCCGAGATGCTCTCCGACGACGAGCTGCTGCGCCTCGTCCGGGTCATGGTCGGCCTCGGGATCACCCAGGTACGGCTCACCGGCGGCGAGCCCCTGCTGCGCCGCAGCCTGGTCGACATCGTCGCCGGCATCGCTGCGCTCGAGCCGCGCCCTCGCATCGCCATGACGACCAACGGCGTGGGTCTGGACCGCCTCGCCCGCCCGTTGGCTGTGGCGGGCCTGGACCGCGTCAACGTCAGCCTCGACACGGTCGACCGGGACCACTTCGAGCGGCTCACCCGCCGGGACCGCTTCGACGACGTCGTCGCGGGGCTCAAGGCCGCGGCGGACGCCGGGCTGTCCCCCGTCAAGGTCAACGCGGTCGCCATGCACGGGGTCAACGAGGACGACGTCGTCGAGCTGCTGCAGTGGTGTCTGGACCGCGGCTACGACCTCCGGTTCATCGAGCAGATGCCCCTCGACGCCCAGCACTCGTGGCACCGGTCCGAGATGGTCACCCAGGGTGAGATCCTGGAGCGGCTCTCCGCCGGGTTCACCCTCACCCCGGTCTCCGAGCGGGGCAGCGCCCCGGCCGAGCTGTTCCACATCGACGGGGGCCCGGCGACCGTCGGGGTCATCGCCAGCGTCTCGGCGCCGTTCTGCTCGAGGTGCGACCGGGTGCGGCTCACCGCGGACGGCCAGCTCCGCAACTGCCTGTTCGCGCGGCGGGAGGTCGACCTGCGCGGCCCGATGCGCGCCGGGGCCCGCGACGAGGAGCTCGCCGACCTCGTCATCGCCGAGATGGCCCGCAAGGGGTCCGGGCACGGGATCTCGCTGCCCGGGTTCGAGCAGCCCCAACGGCCCATGTCGGCGATCGGCGGCTGAGCCGGCCCGCCTCCGGCGCCGGGCGTCGCCGGCATACCTGGCGCGCCGGTGGGCGGTCCGTATGCCGCGCGGCCGTCAGCCGGGCGTCTCGGGGATCGCGTCGGCGGCCACGACGTCCTTGAGGAACCCTCGCAGGCGCAGGAACTCGGCCAGGCGCTCCCGGTGACCGTCGCACGCGAGCCACACCTTGCGGCGCTCCGGGCTGTGCAGCCTGGGGTTGTTCCACAGCAGGGCCCAGTGTGCGACCGCACGGCACCCCTTGGCGCTGCAGACCAGCGGGGTCTCGCTCAAGCGACCCTCACCGCTCGAGGTGGCGGACGTCGTCCGCGGTCGGTCCCACCGGCGTCGTGGTCCCGAGGACCCGGGGCCGGACCGCGTTGGCCAGGACGACGGCGAAGAAGGGCAGCACGATGGCGAAGGCCGCGAACACCCAGCGGGCCCAGCCGTCGACGACCACAGCCAGGACGAAGCAGGCGGTCCGGATGCCCATCGTCAGCAGGTAGCGGTGGATCCGCTTGGCCTGCTCCTCCTCGCGCGACTCCGGCGCTGAGGTGACCGACTGCACCGGGGACCCGGGCGCTCGGCGGAGCATGCTCATCACACCACTCTAGGCGGGTCGCCAAGGGCACGTGCCGGGGCGGCCGGGGTGATTGGGGCTACCGGGCGGTAGTCCACTAGCGTTCGCCGGGAGCTGGGGCGGCCGCGGGAGCCGCCCAGGAGGAGGGACACGACATGACCGAGGCGCGCAACGTGCTCGTGACCGGGGGCAACCGAGGGATCGGGCTGGCCATCGCCCGGGCCATGGCCGACGCCGGCGACCACGTCGCGGTGACCTACCGGTCGGGCACGCCGCCGACCGGGCTCGTGGCCGTGCAGTGCGACGTGACCGACTCGGGTTCGGTGGACTCGGCCTTCGCCGCCGCCGAGGAGCAGCTGGGCGGCCCGATCGAGGTCCTCGTGGCGAACGCCGGGGTCACCAGGGACACCCTCCTGATGCGGATGACGGACGACGACTTCGACACGGTGCTCGATACCAACCTCGTGGGGGCGTTCCGGTGCGCCCGCCGGGCCAGCAAGGGGATGATCCGGCTGCGCCGGGGGCGGATCGTCTTCATCTCCAGCGTCGTGGGGCTCTACGGCTCGGCGGGCCAGGCCAACTACGCCGCGAGCAAGGCCGGGCTCGTCGGCCTGGCCCGCTCCATCGCCCGGGAGCTCGCAGGTCGCGGCATCACCGCGAACGTGGTCGCGCCCGGCTTCATCGAGACCGACATGACCGCCGGACTGCCGCCCGACCGGGTCGCGGAATACCAGGCGAGCATCCCGGCCGGCCGCTTCGCGAGCCCCGAGGAGGTGGCCCAGGTCGTCCGGTTCGTGGCGAGCGACGCCGCAGCCTACGTCTGCGGCGCCGTCATCCCGGTCGACGGCGGCCTGGGTATGGGGCACTGACCGCCGCGTCCGGGATACGGTCGGACCGACGGACCACAGGAGAGGGAGCCACATGCTGCTCGAGGGCAAGAAGCTGCTCGTCACCGGGGTGCTCATGGACACCTCGATCGCGTTCCACGTCGCGCGGCTCGCGCAGGAGCAGGGCGCGGAGGTCGTCCTGACGTCGTTCGGCCGGACGATGAAGATCACCGCGACGATCGCCAAGCGCCTGCCGACCACACCGGCGATCGTCCAGCTCGACGTGACGAGCGAGGAGGACCTGGCCTCGCTCGCCGATCGGGTGCGTGAGCACGTGCCGCACCTCGACGGTGTCCTGCACTCGATCGGGTACGCGCCGCAGGGGGCGTTCACGTTCATGGAAGGGACCTGGGAGGACGTCCGCACCGCCGTCCACGTCTCGGCGTACTCTCTCGCGAGCCTCACCAAGGCCGCCCTGCCGCTCATGGGCCCCGGGTCGAGCGTCGTGGGCCTCACGTTCGACGCGCGCTACGCCTGGCCGCTCTATGACTGGATGGGCGTCGCCAAGGCCGCGTTCGAGTCGACCAACCGCTACCTCGCCCGCGACATGGGCCCGAAGGGCATCCGGGTCAACCTCGTCGCCGCCGGTCCGCTGCGCACGACGGCGGCCAAGTCCATCCCGGGGTTCGAGGCGTTCGAGAAGGAGTGGCACCGCCGGGCGCCGCTGCCGTGGGACGTCGACGACCCCCAGCCCGCGGCCAAGGCCTGCCTGGCGCTGATGTCCGACTGGTTCCCGGCCACGAGCGGGGAGATCGTCCACGTCGACGGCGGCTTCCACGCCATGGGTGGCTGAGGGTCGGGACGAGGGCGCATGCCGCCGCCCCGCGGCGCACAGGGTCAGGCAGGGTCGGTGAGGTCGGCGTCGTCGGCGTCCTCGATCTCCTCGCGGGCGATCCCGAGGAGGAAGAGCACGGCGTCGAGGTAGGGGACGTTGACCGCGGTGTCGGCCTGCTCGCGCACGAGCGGCTTGGCGTTGAAGGCCACCCCGAGCCCGGCCGCCTGGAGCATGTCGATGTCGTTCGCGCCGTCGCCGACGGCCACGGTGTGGCCGAGCGGCAGCCCCTCCAGCGCGGCGAACCGGCGCAGTGACGCCGCCTTCCCGGCCCGGTCGATGATCTCGCCGAGCACCTGGCCGGTGAGCACGCCGTCCCGGACCTCGAGCCGGTTGGCGGCCACGTGAGCGATGCCGAGCTCCTCGGCGATCGGCCCCACGACCTCGATGAACCCTCCCGACACCAGGGCCACGCTGAAGCCGAGTCGCTTGAGGGTCCGGACCAGCGTCCGCGCCCCCGGGGTGAGCCGCACCTCAGCGCGCACGTCCGCGAACACGGAATCGGGCAGCCCGGCCAGCGTCTGCACCCGTGCCCGCAGCGAGTCGGCGAAGTCGAGCTCGCCGCGCATCGCCGATGCCGTCACGGCGGCGACCTCCGCCTCACGACCGGCGTGGGCGGCGAGCAGCTCGATGACCTCGTCCTGGATGAGGGTCGAGTCGACGTCCATGACGACGAGGCGTCGACCCCGCCGGGCGAGCCCGGCGGGGGCTACCGCGACGTCGACCGACGATCGGGCGGCGACGAGTGCCAGCTCGCCGCGCAGCCGGCGGAGGTCGGCCCCGGAGACGTCGAGCTCGATGGTCGTCACCGGGTAGCGGGCCAGGCGGCGGATCCGGTCGATGTTGGCCCCGTGCGCGGCGATGCTGCGCGCGACGGCGGCGACCGCTCCGGCCTCCAGCGGGGCTCCGATGACGACGACTTCGGCACGCCCCGTCCGCCGGTGGGCGTTGTCGCCGGTACCGCTGCTGAACCGTACGTCCATCCCGAGCCGGGTCCCGGCCTCTTCGGCGGCGGCCACGAGCGCCCCGGACCGCCCCTCGGCGACGAGTAGGACCGCCAGGGTGAGGTGGCCCCGCACGACGACCTGCTCGAGGTCCAGCACGTCGGCGCCGACGGCGGCCAGGGCGTCGAAGAGTGTGCTCGTCACCCCGGGGCGGTCCTCGCCGGTGAGGGTGAGCAGGACCGTGCGGGGCTCGGCCGCGGTGGCAGTGGTCGTCACGCGGCCAGGCTAGCCACCGCCGCACGGACGGGAGGCCCGGTCCCGATGACGCGGCGCGCCCGGCGCGGCCCCCTGGCACCGACGTGTCCACCTACTGGATGACCGTCTGCTCCTTGCCGACGACGACGATTCCGCTCTCGGTGACGACGAAACCCCGAGCCCGGTCGTGCTCCTCGTCATAGCCGATGGTCGTGCCCTCGGGGATGATGACATTCTTGTCGACGATGGCTCGGCGAATCCTCACGTGCCGCCCGATGGTGACGTCGTCGAGGAGGACCGAGGACTCGATCTCGGCGTAGCTGTGCACCTTGACGTTGGGTGAGACCACGGAGGCGTTGATGCGTGCGCCGGAGATGACGACTCCGGGCGAGACCGCGCTGTTGAGGGCCTCGCCGAACCGGCCATGGTGGCCGTGCACGAACTTGGCCGGCGGGTAGGGCCCGTAGTCGGTGTAGATCGGCCAGTCGTAGTTGTAGAGGTTGAAGATCGGGTGGATCGAGATGAGGTCCATGTGGGCGTCGAAGTACGAGTCGAGGGTCCCGACGTCCCGCCAGTAGCCGCGGTCCCGGTCGGCGCTTCCGGGGACGACGTTGTTGATGAAGTCGTAGACGTAGCCGGCGCCCTGGTCGACGAAGGCCGGGACGATGTCCCCGCCCATGTCGTGGGTGCTGCCCTCGAGGGCGTGGTCGCGGGTCACGGCGTCGACGAGGACGTCTGCGTCGAAGACGTAGTTGCCCATCGAGGCGAGCACCTCGTCGGGGCTGTCGGGCAGGCCCTGGGGGTGCGTGGGCTTCTCGAGGAAGGCGTCGATCTTGCGCTGGTCCTTGGCGTCGACCTCGATGACCCCGAACTGGTCGGCGAGGGAGATGGGCTGGCGGATCGCGGCGACGGTGACGCCCGCGGCGGACTCGATGTGCTGGGCGACCATCTGCGAGAAGTCCATCCGGTAGACGTGGTCGGCGCCGACGACGATGACGATGTCGGGCCGCTCGTCCCGGATGGTGTTCAGGCTCTGGTAGATCGCGTCGGCGCTGCCCAGATACCAGCTCTTGCCGACGCGCTGCTGGGCGGGGATCGGGGCGATGTAGTTGCCGAGCATCGTCGACATCCGCCAGGTCTTGGTCACATGCCGGTCCAGGCTGTGTGACTTGTACTGCGTCAGGACGACGACCTTGAGGTATCCCGAGTTGACGACGTTGCTCAGCGCGAAGTCGATGAGCCGGTAGATGCCCCCGAAGGGGACCGCGGGTTTGGCTCGGTCGGCGGTCAGCGGCATCAGGCGCTTGCCCTCCCCGCCCGCAAGGACGATCGCGAGAACCTTCGGACCTCCGCTGCGGTGTGCCATCATGTGTCGACCCTAGAGAACCCGCGCCCTCGCGGACACCCCTGGAGGCGACTAAGGTCCCAGTGTGCGAGCCGACATCCTGACCAAGGAGTACCCGCCCAACATCTACGGCGGCGCCGGGGTGCACGTCCAGGAGCTCGTGGCCGCCCTGCGGCGCCGCGGCGACGTCGACGTCCGGGTGCACGCGTTCGGCGAGCCCCGTCAGGAGGACGGCACCACCGGTTACCCCGACCTCCCCGGGCTGGCCGAGGCAAATGCCGCGGTCAGGACCATGGGGGTCGACCTGGCTATGGCCGGCGACTGCGGCGGCGCCGACCTGGTCCACTCGCACACGTGGTACGCCAACTTCGGCGGGCACGTCGCCTCGCTGCTCCACGGCATACCCCACGTGATCTCCGCGCACAGCCTCGAGCCGCTGCGCCCGTGGAAGGCCGAGCAGCTGGGCGGCGGCTACCGCCTCTCCTCCTGGGTGGAGAGGACCGCCTACGAGGCGGCCGACGCCGTCATCGCCGTGAGCGCCGGCATGCGCGCCGACATCCTGCGCAGCTACCCCGGCATCGACCCCGACGCGGTCCGGGTCGTCCACAACGGCATCGACTCCGAGACCTGGCAGCGCAGCCGCGACGCGGACCGGGTGCGCAGCCTCGGGGTCGAGCCGGACCAGCGCTCGGTCATCTTCGTCGGCCGGATCACCCGGCAGAAGGGGCTGCCCTACCTGCTCAAGGCCGTCGCGGAGCTGCCGCCGGACGTCCAGATCGTCCTGTTGGCGGGGGCGCCGGACACCCCTGAGATCCAGGCCGAGGTCGAGGCGCTCATCACCGGGCTGCGGCAGAGCCGGGCGGGCGTCGTGTGGATCCCCGAGATGCTCAAGCGGGCCGATGTCGTCGCCCTGCTGAGCGCGGCCACCGTGTTCGCGTGCCCGTCGGTGTACGAGCCGTTGGGGATCGTCAACCTCGAGGCGATGGCCTGCGAGCTGCCGGTCGTCGCGACCGCCACAGGAGGGATCCCGGAGGTCGTCGTCGACGGCGAGACCGGATGGCTGGTCCCGATCGAGCAGGTCCAGGACGGTACCGGGACCCCGGTCGACGAGGGGCGGTTCGTCGCCGACCTCGCGGGTGCGCTCAACGCCGCCGTGAGCGACCGCGGGCGGGCTGACCGGTTCGGTCTGGCCGGCCGGCAGCGGGTGGTCGAGAGCTTCTCCTGGGCGACCATCGGGGAGCGGACCATGCAGGTCTACCTCGACGTGCTGCGCCGTCGGGCGCTCTGAGCGGCCGCCGCCGGGTCAGGCGGTGGGGAGCCAGCCGGCCAGGGCGGCGGCCGCGGCGTTCGTCGTGACCGCCAGCGCCCGCTCCGCCTCGCGCCGGAGGGTGTTCAGGGCCCGCTCGCGGGCGGCCACGGTGGCGGCGTCCGTCCCACTGTGTGCGGCGAGCCCCCGTTCGGCCGTCGCTGCCACGTCGGCCGCGGTCCGCAGTGTGAGCATGACGTCGCCGGGCAGGTCGTCGGGCAGCGCCCAGCGGCGCCGGTCGGCCGCCGCCGCGCGGCGGGCCTCGGCGTGGTCGAAAGGCAGCCCACCCAGCGACTCCAGCTCGGCCGTCGCCACAGAGACGGCGCGGGCGAGGTCCCGCGCCGCGGCCCGCGCGTCAAGCGCCTCGACCCGATGTCGAGGGACGGGCATGCTGTCGTATGCCGTCCACGTCACCCGGGTGCCCAGGTCGGTCTGCGGCCCGTAGGCCTCGACCACCGGGACGAGGACGCCACCGAGGGTGGGGGCGAGGACGCACTCACCCGCGTCGGCCGCTGCCGCGAGGACCTCGGCGCAGGCCCGGGGCATGCCGACGGTGTCGCCGGGAGCCGGCAGGGCGATGAGCAGCGCCGCCTCGCCCAGGTCGTGCCAGAGCGACAGCCGCTCGAGGGCCCCGCCGACGTCGTCGATGTCCGGGTGGGACCGGTCCACGGCGCGCGCGAGATCCCCCGACCGGCCCCAGGCGTGGGTCACCCACAGGGCCAGCCGGACACTCACGGGCAGCTCGGGCATCGAGCCATCGTAGGCACCTCCGTGTCGTCTAGGGTGCTGACCATGAGCGACGTCCTGGCCTTTGCTGGAGTGAGCGTCGTTCGGGGGCACACCACCCTGCTCGACGAGATCTCCTGGGAGGTCGAGGAGGGGCAGCGCTGGGTGGTCCTGGGACCCAACGGGGCCGGCAAGACCACGCTGCTGCAGCTGGCGGCAGGCCGGATGCATCCGACCCGTGGCGTCGTGGGGATCCTCGGCGAGGTCCTGGGGGCCGTCGACGTCTTCGAGCTCCGGCCCAGGATCGGGCTCGCGTCCGCGTCCCTCGCCGACCGCATCCCCGGTGGCGAGAAGGTCCACAACGTGGTCGTCACGGCCTCCTACGGCGTGGTCGGGCGGTGGCGGGAGGCCTACGACCATCTCGACCACGCCCGCGCGGCGGAGCTGCTCGAGGCGTTCGGCGTGAGCGAGCTGGCCGACCGGCGCTACGGGAGCCTCTCCGAGGGGGAGCGCAAGCGCGTTCAGATCGCCCGGGCGCTGATGACCGACCCAGAGCTCATGCTCCTCGACGAGCCCGCGGCGGGGCTCGACCTCGGGGGGCGCGAGGACCTCGTACGACGGCTCGGCGACCTCGCCGCCGACCTCGCCGCGCCGGCGATGGTCGTGGTCACCCACCACGTCGAGGAGATCCCCCCGCACTTCACCGACGTGCTCCTGCTGCGTGGCGGTTCGGTCGTCGCCCAGGGGCCCATCGAGATCACCCTCACCGCCGAGACCCTCTCGGCGACGTTCGACCTCCCACTCGAGCTGGAGTCGCGTGGGTCACGGTATGCCGCCAGGGCTGCCCGGCCGAGCCGGGAACGAGGATGATCGTGGTGACGTCTAAGCACTGCGCGCGTCCGCTCGGGCGCGCCGAGGAGGACTGAGATGAACTGGCTCACCGACAACTCGTGGCTGGCCTGGGTGGGGATCGCCCTGGTCCTGGCCGCAGTCGAGGCGGCTACCGTCGACTTCGTGTTCATCATGCTCGCCGGTGGCGCCCTCGCTGGTGCTGTCGCCGCCGCGCTGGGCGCGAACTTCGTCGGCCAGGTCATCGTGGCCGTCATCGTCGCCGTGATCCTGCTCGTCCTCGTCCGGCCGCTCGTCAAGCGGCACTTCACCGACGGCGAGATGGACCACGGGATCGGTGCTGCCAGCCTCGTCGGCCGGCACGCCCAGGTCATCCACCGCGTCACCACGACCGACGGCCAGGTCAAGCTCAATGGCGAGACCTGGTCGGCCCGGACCGCCGCGGGGGCAGTGCCCTGCGAGCCCGGCACCGAGGCGAGGGTCCTTGCGATCAACGGCGCGACAGCCATCGTTGCAGCCGACATCATTCACACCCACCACGAGGACTCCCAGGCCTTCTGACGGTCGTCCGGTACCTCGAGAACCAGGAGAACCCCTATGCCCAGCGCAGGCCTCATCGTCGTGCTGCTGTTGGTCGTCTTCATCCTTATCGTCCTTGTCCGTACGGTGCGGATCGTGCCGCAGCAGACGGCGCTCATCGTCGAGCGGCTCGGCAAGTTCCACGCGACGTTCATCCCCGGCCTGAACATGCTCGTCCCCTTCGTGGACAAGGTGCGGGCCAACGTCGACCTGCGCGAGCAGGTGGTCTCCTTCCCGCCACAGCCGGTGATCACCTCCGACAACCTCGTCGTGAACATCGACACCGTCATCTACTACTCGGTGATCGACGCGAAGTCGGCCGTCTACGAGATCGCCAACTTCATCCAGGGCATCGAGCAGCTCACGGTCACGACATTGCGTAACGTCATCGGCTCACTGGACCTCGAGCAGACCCTCACCAGCCGTGACCAGATCAACGCCCAGCTGCGCGGCGTCCTCGACGAGGCGACCGGCAAGTGGGGCATCCGGGTCAACCGCGTCGAGCTCAAGGCGATCGACCCGCCGATGTCGGTGCAGGAGTCGATGGAGAAGCAGATGAAGGCCGAGCGGGAGCGCCGTGCCCAGATCCTCTATGCCGAGGGCACCAAGCAGTCCGCGATCCTCACCGCCGAGGGCGAGAAGCAGAGCCAGATCCTCCGCGCCGAGGGTTCCGCCCAGGCTCGCGTCCTCGAGGCGCAGGGCCAGGCGCGCGCCATCCAGCAGGTGTTCGAGGCCATCCACCGCGGCAAGCCCACCCAGAAGCTGCTGGCCTACCAGTACCTCCAGGTCCTCCCGCAGATCGCCCGGGGCGATGCCAACAAGATGTGGATCATCCCGAGCGAGCTGACCGACGCCCTGAAGGGATTCGGAGGGATGCTCGGCCGCAACGACTCGGGGGGCGGCTTCGACGGCGGCTCGGACGAGGACTGGGTCGACGACAAACCGGAGATGGCCAACATCTTCGAGGACACCACCCTCGAGGATGCGGCGAAGGCCCTGGCCGAGGCCCGCGGCCAGGCCGGCCTGGCCAGCCAGGAGGCGACCGAGCATGCGAACCCGGTCGGCCGGGTCCAGCCGCCGATCCAGCGCCCAGCCGACGCCGTGCCGGAGGCGTCCACTCCGCCGGCGACCCAGCACCCGCCGACGGCGCAGCCGCCCACCCAGTTCCCCGAGCCCCCGCAGGGTCCGCAGGAGGGCTGAGCCGGGCTCGCCCGTGGGAGCGGCATACCGCCCCGCACCGGCGAATACACCGCATCGGACACCCGGTCGCCCTCGCTAGGGTGACCGGGTGTCCGTGCTCGCCGCCCTCGCCGTCGTCCTGGCCGGCGTGGCCGCCGGGACCATCAACACGATCGTCGGCTCCGGCACGCTGGTCACCTTCCCCACGCTCCTCTTCTTCGGCGTCGCCCCGGTGACAGCGAACATGTCCAACACCGTCGGGCTGCTCTTCGGCGGTGCGAGCGGCGCGCTGGGCTACCGGGCCGAGCTCGTCGGCGCGACGGCGACCCTCAAGCGCCTGGTCCCGATGTCGCTGCTGGGAGGGGCGCTCGGGGCCACCCTGCTGCTCGTCCTCCCCCCGTCGGCGTTCCGGGCCATCGTCCCCGTTCTCATCGCCCTGGGCGTGGTCCTCGTCGTGGTCGGGCCGGGTGTGTCGTCGGCGGCCGCCGCCCACCGCGGCGCAACCGGGGGCGGCTGGCACCGCTGGGCGATGATGGCCGGGGTCTTCGCCGCCGGCATCTACGGCGGCTACTTCGGAGCGGCCCAGGGCGTCCTCCTGATCGGGATCCTCAGCACGCTCAGCGCCGAGCCCCTGCAGCGGCTCAACGGATACAAGAACGTCCTCGCCACCGGGGCCAACGTCGTCGCGGCGGCCGTCTTCGTCACCGTGGCCCATGGCGCCATCAACTGGCTCGTCGCGGCCCTCATCGCCGTGGGATCCGTCACGGGGGGCGTCATCGGGGCGACGGTCGGCCGCCGGCTCAACCCGGCGGTACTGCGGGCGGTCATCGTCGTCATCGGGGTGGTCGCCATCGCCAAGATCGTGTGGTTCAGCTGATGCCGGAGCGGATCACCGACCCGAGCGACTCGCGGCTCGCCGACTACGTCGGGCTCACCGACGTCGCGCTGCGTCGGCGCACCGAGCCCGAGAGGGGCCTGTTCATCGCCGAGTCCGAGAAGGTCATCCGGCGGGCCCTGGCGGCCGGCCTGCGGCCACGGTCCTACCTGATGGCCGAGCGCTGGCTCACCGACCTCGCCGACGTCGTCGCCGGGGCCGAGCGTGCCGGCGTGCCGGTATACGTCGGGGAGCGCGCCGTCCTCGAGGCCCTCACCGGGTTCCATCTCCATCGGGGCGCGCTGGCGGCGATGCAGCGGCCCGCGTTGCCCTCGGTGACCGAGGTATGCCGGGCCGCCCGCCGGGTGGTCGTCCTCGAGGACGTCGTCGACCACACCAACGTCGGCGCCGTGATCCGCAGTGTGGCCGGCCTCGGCGTCGACGCGGTTCTGGTCACCCCGCGGTGCGCAGACCCCCTCTACCGGCGCAGCATCCGGGTGTCGATGGGCACCGTGTTCCAGGTGCCCTGGACCCGGGTCGACCCCTGGCCCGGCGGGGTGCAGGAGCTGCGGCGGCTGGGTTTCACGGTGGCGGCGCTGGCCCTGGCCGACGACGCGGTCGCACTGGACGCCCTGGCCGCCGACCCACCTGAGCGGCTGGCCCTCGTGCTCGGCACCGAGGGCGACGGGCTGGGTCGGCGGACCCTGGAGTCCGTGGACCTCACCGTGACGATCCCGATGGCCGGGGGGGTGGACTCGCTCAACGTCGCGGCGGCAAGCGCCGTAGCGGCCTGGGCGCTGCGGGTCAGCTGACGAGGCTGTCGACGAGCCGGGTGAGCTCCGCGCCGGGGTCGGCCGTCAGCCCACCGTGGACCGGCCCGGGCTGCACGACCGTCGATCGGGGTGCGGTGACCCAGCCGAACCGCTTGCCGAGCCCGTCGATGTGGGGCAGCCCGTCGCCGCTCTCCCCGCGGCATACCCGTGCCACGGTCTCGAGGACGTCGCGCACGGCGTCGGGGTCCAGGCCCGGTGCGAGGGCCCGCAGCCGGGCCACGTCGAGGCGGTGCCCAGCGGCGAGGAAGTCGGCCCCTTGGCAGTAGAGGACGACGCCGACATTGACGAACTCCTCACGCTCGACCCGGGGCACGCAGCGCAGCACGACGTACTGGTAGCCGGTCAGGTCCATCCGTCCCCCTGGGGGAGCCAGGCCGGCGCCGCGTCGAGCCGGGCGCGGAGGTGGTCGCGGTAGGCCGCCCGAGCCGCGTCGGGTGACGCGACTGCGGGGCCGGGCTCGAGCCACTCGTCGGGAACGTCGGCCGTGACGGCGCCGAGCAGCTCGTCGGTGACGAGGGGTGCCAGGCGGTCGTGGGCTGCCTGGATGCTCCCGGCCGGTGTGGCGAGCACGTGCCTCGAGGCGTCGTAGGGCTGCCGGGCGAACGCCTCGGGGGTGGGGGCCCTGCTCGGCCACCGATGGTGGAAGTAGATGGCCGCCCCGTGGTCGATGAGCCACGGCGCCCCGTGCCAGACCAGGAGGTTCGGGTTGGCCCAGGTGCGGTCGACGTTGGCCGTGAACGCGTCGAGCCACACGATGGCGGCGGCCGTGTCCGGGTCGGGCCGGCGCGAGCCGTCGTAGCCGAACGAGCCGGGCAGGAAGTCGATCCCGAGGTTGTCGCCGACGCTGGCCGTCAGCAGGGCCTGGACCTCCTCGTCGGCCTCGTACTTCGCGATCGGCGTACGGAGGTCGACGACCGTCATCCGGGGCACGTTGAGCCCGAGGCCACGGGCGAGCTCGCCGACGACGACCTCGGCCACGAGGGCCTTGAGGCCCTGGCCGGCGCCGCGGAACTTCAGGACGTAGGTGCCGAGGTCGTCGGCCTCGACGATCCCGGGTAGCGACCCGCCCTCCTTGAGGGGGGTCACGTAGCGGGTCGCCGTGATCCGTTCGAGCACGACGCACAGCCTACGGGCGGGCCCACGTAGGGTGCCGCCATGGATGCCGTGTCACTGGAGCAGGTACTGGCCGGGTTCGACGAGACCTGGCAGCCGCGGACCGTCGCCACCGTCAACGACTATGACGTGCGGCTGGTGAAGGCGCGGGGGGAGTTCGCGCGGCACACCCACCCGGACACCGACGAGCTCTTCCTCGTCATCGAGGGAGAGCTGACGATCCGCCTCGACGCCGGCGACGTCGTGCTCGGGCCTGGCCAGATGTATGTCGTGCCCCGCGGGACCGCGCACCAGCCCTACTCCGCGGACGGTGCGAGCGCACTGCTCCTCGAGCCCAGCGACACGGTCAACACCGGCGACGCTCCGGGCCCGCTGACCGCCCAACGGCGGGTCGTCCAGGCCCGGTAGGGAGCGCCCGAACAGCTCGAGCTGATCGTCGGGCTTGCGCATCCCGCCACCGACGACGACGCACTCCCACGGCCGGGCTCCCAGGGCAGCGGAGACCACCGCCTCCACGTCGTCGCTGCCGTCGAGGCGAACAGGCAGGACTCAGCACCCACGCCGTGGTCGGCGAACCGGGTCGTTCCCACGTCGATGGCATCTGTTACCGGCTTGGGGTCCCACGGCCCGGCACCCGATCCGGATCGAGCCCGATCACGAGCACGCGAGGCGTGGGGGCCGTTGTGTCCACTGCTGAAGGCTGCGTCGTGAAGCAGTCCATCATCGGCACGACCGCCCGCTCGGTCCGCTGGTCAGCCTACGGCCGCGACAGCGGCATGAGTCGGACGCCACCGCGTCGGCAGCGGCAGCGTGAGGCCGCTGCGCGGCATAGGAGGACGTTCGCTCGTATTGGTCTGGCCGTTTGAGGATGGGAGGCGGCCGCAGGCCCACGTTGGATGGTCTCAATGGCACCGTTGGGCGTGCTGTCCGCACGCGCGGGAGTGCGTGGCTCGGGGGCCATCTTCGGTCCCAACTCCTGCTTGACGTCCTGGGGCCAGTCGGTGCCTTCGCCGGCGCCTCTGGGCTGCTTCTCGTGGTTCGGGTCCGACAGCTCCGAAGGGGCAGCGGCCGGGGCGTCGAGACCCTACGCTTCAGCCGTGCGGAACCAGCGGGACGACTCACCCCAAGCCCCGCCCCCACACAGGCACGGTCCGCGGGAGATCCGGGTGTGGTGTGTGCGGCGCGACCTAGCCTGTCTGCATGCGACGCTTCCACGACGAGGACCTGACGGGCGCAGAGTTTCGCGAATGCGACCTGAGCAGGGCGCGGATGGTCGGCGTGGTCATGCAGGACGCCGAGATCGACGGCCTGGTCACCAATCTTGTGGTCAACGGGGTCGAGGTGATGCCGTACGTCGACGGGGAGCTCGACCGCCGTCACCCGGTACGACTGCTGATCCGCTCGGATCAGCCGAACGACCTGCGCGAGGCCTGGCGGCAGCTGCGAGACGGTTGGGCCACGACCACCGAGCGAGTTCGGTCCATGCCCGAGGACAGCGAACATCACGGCGTTGACGGCGAGTGGTCGATGGTGGAGACCCTGCGTCACCTCGTCTTCGTGCACGACTCCTGGTTCCGACGCTGCGTGCTTGGGCTCACCGAGCCGTTCACGACCATGGGACTGGGTCCGCCGTTCGTCATGGACCGGGAGCAGCTGGAGCTGGACCCGTCTGCCCGACCGAGCCTGGACGAGGTGCTTGCCGTCCGAGTCCGACAGGCGTCAGAGATCGAGACATGGCTGGCCGAGGTCACGCCTGATCGGCTCGCGCACATCGCCCCGGTCCCGGACGACGACCGATGGCCCCCTTACGCCAAGGGGCGGACAGTGCGGCAATGCCTCGGCACCGTGCTCAACGAGGAATGGGCTCACCACCGGTTCTGCCAGCGTGACCTGGACAAGCTGTCGCGTCAGGACTCGTCGCACGTGTGACGGTAGGGCCGCGACAGCGGCCGTGCCCGCACTGAAGGTCTCCGCCTGACAAGCAGGAAACCCCAGGTCAAACCCGGGGCTTCTGGGTGTCCGAGGGGGGACTTGAACCCCCACCCTCTATGCGAGGACTAGCACCTCAAGCTAGCGCGTCTGCCATTTCCGCCACCCGGACGAGTGGTGCCGCAGGGGCCGGGGAGGCCTCCTGCTGCGACCGTGAACGATACACGGTCGCGGGCACGTTGCCGAAATCAGCCTAGGGTGTCGCCCATGAGCGAGGCGACCGCCGCCGGCACACCCGAGGACGAGGTGGTCCGGATCTGCCAGGAGCTGATCCGGATCGACACGAGCAACTTCGGCGACGGGTCCGGGCCCGGGGAGCGGGCGGCGGCGGAGTATGTCGTCGGCCTGCTCCGCGAGGTCGGCCTGGAGCCCTCCGTCTACGAGAGCGACCCCGGCAGGACGACGGTCGTGGTGCGGGTGCCGGGCGCCGACCCGGCACGCCCCGGGCTGTGCGTCCATGGGCACCTCGACGTCGTGCCGGCCCGGGCCGAGGACTGGCAGGTCGACCCCTTCGCGGGCGAGGAGCGCGACGGCTGCATCTGGGGGCGGGGCGCGGTCGACATGAAGGACATGGTCGCGATGATGCTCGCGGTGCTCCGCCACCTCGCGCGGACCGGGACGGTGCCACCCCGGGACCTGCTCTTCGTCTTCTTCGCCGACGAGGAGGCCGGCGGTCTCCGCGGCTCGCACTTCATGGCGGCGGAGCACCCCGAGGTGTTCGCCGGTGTCTCGGAGGCGATCAGCGAGGTGGGTGGGTTCAGCATCACGGTCCCCGGAGCCGACGGCCAGGACCGACGGGCCTACCTCGTCCAGACCGCCGAGAAGGGCATCTGTTGGGCGCACCTCGTCGCGTCGGGGCGGGCCGGACACGGTTCGGTCCCCAACGCCGAGAACGCCATCGTGCGGCTGGCCAAGGCGATCTCCCGGGTCGACGCGCACGAGTGGCCTCGGGAGTACCTCCCGTCGGTGCGGGCTCTCCTCGACGGCGTCAGCGAGCTCACCGCAACGGCATACACCGATGACGACGCAGAGGCGCTGCTCGCCCATCTCGGCGGCTCGCAGGGGTTCGTCCGGGGCACCCTCCAGGACACGGCCAACGTCACCATGCTGGAGGCGGGCTACAAGCACAACGTCATCCCGCAGAGCGCGACCGCCGCCGTCGACGCCCGGTTCCTGCCCGGGCACGAGGACCACGTGGTGGCGACACTTCGCGAGCTGGCCGGGGAGCACGTCGAGGTGCAGGTCACCCAGCGCGACGTCGCGCTCGACGTCCCGTTCGAGGGCCCGCTCGTCGACGCCATGCGCTCCGCGCTGCTCGCCGAGGACCCCGGCGCGACGGTCCTGCCCTACTGCCTGTCGGGCGGGACGGACAACAAGGCGCTCGCCCTGTTGGGCATCGTCGGCTACGGGTTCGCCCCGCTGCGGCTACCGGCCGACCTCGACTTCGCCCCGATGTTCCACGGGGTCGACGAACGCGTCCCGGTGCAGGCCCTGCGGTTCGGGGCGCGGGTGCTCCGCAGGCTCATCGAGGGCTGCTGACCCTCGGCGCCGGAGGGCGGATGATCTTGCGCCGCAACCAGGTCCGGGTGAGCCCGCCCATGTAGACCCGGGTGCGGTGCAGCTCCCAATGCCCGTACTCGGCGTGCTCGGCCAGCAGCCGGCGGATGTCCCCCCGCGCGGTGTCGCGGTGGAAGGCCAGGACTCGGTACTCGTACTCCACCATCACCTCCCATTGTGCGTCACAAGCCGATACGGTCATCGCATGAGCGCAGAACCGCGGGGAGCCCTGAACCAGCTCGTCGCCGCCTTGGAGCGACACCTGGAAGCCAGCTCGGGCCGACGAGGAGAAGACGACCCCGCCGTCATCGCGGCGTACGACGACCTCAGCGAGGCCTTCGAGGCCTACGACGCTGCACTCTACGAGGCCTACGCCGAGATGACCCCGCTCGTGGTCTACGAAGGTCCGGAGGACGACGACTCCGACGATGACGACTTCGACGACGCCGACCTCGACGACGAGTCGGACGACGATGACACCGACGACGATGACGCTGACGACGACGATGACGCGGACGACGATGACGGCGACGACGATGACGACGGCTTCGACGACGATGACCCGGACGATGACAACGCGATCTACTCCGGCCTGGACGAGGAGGAGTTCGAGGAGACCGAGCGCTCCTGAGCCCGCTCAGAGGTGGTCGGCGGACACCTCGTCGAGCGCGTCGACGATCTCGGGCGCCAAGGTGAGCTCCTCGGCGGCGAGCAGCGCGCGGAGCTGGGTGGTCGTCCTCGGCCCGATCACCGCCGACGCCACGGCCGCCCGGTCGCGCACCCAGGCCAGCGACACCGCCGCCGGCGTCGTCTCGAGCCCGCGGGCCGCGGTGAGGACGGCGTCGACGACGCCCCTGGTGTGCTCCCCGACGTGGACCCGGGAGAACCGCGCCAGCTCATCGGAGGCCAGCCGGCTGTCGGCGGGCACCGCGTCCCGGTAGCGTCCGGCCAGCACCCCGCGGCCGAGGGGCGAGGACGCCAGCAGCCCGAACCCCAGCGCCTGCCCGGCGTCGACGAGCTCGAGCTCGGTGCGCCGCCAGACCAACGAGTACTCCGCCTCGACGCCGACCAGGGGCACACCCGCCCGCTCGAGGAGCGAGAGCGCCCGGGTGGCCTGCCACGCGGTGTGGTCGGCGACACCGACATAGCGCGCCCGGCCGGACCGTACGGCCCACTCCAGGGCGCTGAGTGTCTCGGCGAGCGGCGTGGCGGGGTCCCAGGCGTGAGCGAGCCACACGTCAACGTGGTCGGTGCGCAGGCGGGCCAACGAGGCGTCGAGCTGGCCCATCAGCGCCCCGCGTGAGGTGTCGACGACGCGGCCGGCCCCACCCTCACGCCCGGCCGAGCCGCGGATCCCGGCCTTGGTCACGACCACGACGTCCTCGCGCGGGACCGACGCGAGCAGGCGCCCGAGGATCTGCTCGCTCGCCCCACCGGCATATCCGTAGGCGGTGTCCACCAGTGTGCCTCCGGCCTCCCGGAACGCGGTCAGAAGGTCCTCGGCGTCCTCCGGGCTGGTCCGGGTGCCCCAGGTCATCGTCCCGAGCCCCAGCCGGGAGACGAGCAGGCCGGAGGCCCCCAGATGACGCTGCAGCATGGGGCCGACACTATCGACACACCGGGCCGAGGTCCCGACGTCCCAGTGCGGACCGCTACGGTGTCGGCCATGCGACTCGCAGTCAACCTCGGGTATGCCGGCATGGAGCTGGCCGAGGACCTCGTCTCCCTGGCCCAGGTGGCCGAGGACCTCGGGTATGCCGCGGCGTGGGTCGCCGAGGCGTACGGCTCTGACGTCCCGACCGTCCTGGCCTGGATCGGCGCCCAGACCACGCAGCTCGGCCTCGGGGCGGCCGTCATGCAGATCCCGGCGCGGACCCCGGCCATGACCGCCATGACGGCAGCCACCCTCGACGCCCTCTCCGGTGGACGGGTCCACCTCGGCCTCGGGGTATCGGGCCCACAGGTGAGCGAGGGCTGGCACGGGGTGCGGTTCGCCGAGCCGCTCGGGCGCACCCGGGAGTACGTCGACATCGTCCGGATGGCCCTACGACGGCACATGGTGGCGTATGACGGCAGGCACTTCACCCTCCCGCTGCCCGACGGCCCGGGCAAGCGGCTCTCCCTGACCCTGCACCCGGTCCGGCCGGAGATCCCGGTCTACCTCGCGGCGGTCGGCCCCAAGAACCTCGAGCTGGCCGGCGAGATCGCCGACGGGTGGCTCGCGATCTTCTTCTCGCCGGAGCACTCCGGGCCGATGCTCGAGTCGATCGAGCAGGGGCGGCGGCGGGCCGGCAAGGGGACCGAGCACGACCCGATGGCGGGCTTCGAGGTGGTGCCGACCGTCCCCGTCGTGCTCACCGACGACCTGGAGGCCGCCCGGGCCGCGGTGAGCGGCTACGCCGCCCTCTACATCGGCGGGATGGGTTCGCGCGAGCAGAACTTCTACAACCGGCTCGCCGTCCGGATGGGCTTCGAGCGCGAGGCCAAGCAGATCCA
Source organism: uncultured Intrasporangiaceae bacterium (assembly GCA_964414665.1). Classification (GTDB taxonomy): domain Bacteria; phylum Actinomycetota; class Actinomycetes; order Actinomycetales; family Dermatophilaceae; genus CAVSJJ01. The sequence goes on from CAYPYK010000003.1 coordinate 34,459, forward strand.
GGACCTGTTCCTCGCCAAGCGGCACCGTGAGGCGGCCGCGGCCGTCCCGCGTGAGCTCATCGACGCAACCTCCCTCATCGGCCCCCGCGAGCGGATCGCCGAGCGGCTCCCGCGCTACGCCGCGGCAGGAGTGACGATGCTTGCGGTGTCCCCGTTCGCCGCGACGCCGGCGGAGCGGGCCGAGACGCTGCGCGTCATGGCTCAGATCCTCGACGACACCGGCCTGGCCGGCTGAGACCCCCCAACCCGACAAGGAGCCGTTCCATGCCCGCAGCCGACCTCAGCTATCTCCAGGCCGTCATCCTCGGAGTCGTCGAGGGACTGACCGAGTTCCTCCCGGTGTCCTCCACCGGGCACCTGACGATCACCGAGAAGCTGATGGGCCTGCAGGTCGACGCGGCAACGGTCACGGCCTACACGGCCATCATCCAGATCGGCGCGATCGTCGCGACCTTCGTCTACTTCGCCAAGAAGATCGGCTGGCTGTTCATGGCCTGGGTCCGTGGCCTGCGCTCGGCGGAGGCGCGCACAGGCCACGACTACCAGCTCGCCTGGGCCGTCGTCGTCGGGTCGATCCCGGTCGGCATCGTCGGCTTCCTCCTCAAGGACGTCGTCGCGGGCCCGCTGCGCAGCCTGTGGGTCGTCGCCGGGGCGCTCATCGGCTGGAGCATGGTCATCTGGTGGGCGGAGGGACGCCATGACGACCTCGTCAAGCAGGGCGTCCAGCGGGGCGAGGGCGAGGTGACGGTCATGGACGGGCTGGTGATCGGGCTGGTCCAGTGCTTCTCGCTCGTCCCCGGTGTGTCCCGGTCCGGGGCGACGATCTCGGCCGGCCTGGCCAGGGGGATCGACCGGGTCTCCGCCACCGAGCTGTCGTTCTTCATGGCCATTCCGGCCCTGACCGCCGCCGGCCTCTTCGAGGTGGCACAGAACCGCTCCGACCTGTCCTCCCTCGGCGTGGACCAGATGCTCGTCGGGATCGTCGTGGCCTTCGGGGTCGCCTACGCCTCGATCGCCTGGCTGCTCAGGTTCGTCAAGAGCAACTCGCTTCGGACGTTCATCTGGTATCGCCTCGCGGTGGGTGCCGCCCTCGTCGTGGCGCTGGGCATGCAGTGGCTCACGGCCACCTGAGCGACGAACGGCACGGCGCCGCTCAGAGCCAGCCGGATCGCCTGAAGGCCCGGTAGAGGGACGCGCACGCCACGGCCATGACGGCCAGGGCGGCGAAGTAGCCCTGCTGCCAACGCAGCTCGGGCATGTTCGTGAAGTTCATGCCGTAGATGCCGGCGATCATCGTCGGCACCGCGGCGATCGCCACCCAGGCCGAGATCTTGCGCATGTCCTCGTTCTGTTGGACCGAGATCTGCGCGAGATGGGCTCCGAGGATGTCGGTCAGCAGCCGGTCGTAGGTCTCGATGTGGTCGCTGACACCCTGCAGATGGTCGCTGACGTCGCGGAAGAGCAGCCGCAGCTCGGGGTCCTGCACGGGGGAGTTCGGCTGGGTGAACATCATGTGGACAGGCTCGAACAGCGGGACGACGGCGCGGCGGAACTCCAGCACCTCGCGCTTGAGCCGGTAGATACCGCTGGTGTCGACCTCGCCCCCGGCGAACACCGCAGTCTCGATGTCGTCGAGGTCGCCCGCCACCTCGACGTCGATGGCGCGGTAGGTGTCGACCACACTGTCGACGATCCCGTGCAGGGCTGCCATCGGGCCGAGCGCCAGTAGCTCGGGGTCGGTCTCAAGGCGCTGCCGGATGCCTGACAGCGGGCTGGCATCGCCGCGGCGTACGGTCACGAGGAACCGGTCGCCGACGAACGCCATCACCTCGCCCGTCTCGATGTCGGAGGTGGCCTCGATGTAGCGCAGGGTCTTCAGGACGACGAACAGCGAGTCGTCGTAGCGCTCGAACTTGGCCCGCTGGCGCCCGTTGACGGCGTCCTCGACGGCCAGCGCGTGCAGCTGCAGGTCGCCGTTGACCTCGTCGAACTCCTCGGTCGTCGGGTCCTTCAGACCGATCCACAGGAACGCCCCGGGGTCGGGGTCCTCGCGCACCCGAGCCAGCTCGGTGCTCAGGTCGCCGCAGGGGCCGCGCCGCCCGTCCCGGTAGAGCGCCTTGTCGATGATCACCCGGCCATTGTGTCCGCCCGGCGCGCTCGCGCCGCGCAGGCCGGGCCTAGAGTGCTGCCGTGGCGACGACGGTTCTGGTCCGGCACGGGCACTCGACGGGCAACGCCGACGGCGTCCTCGCCGGCTGGACGCCGGGCGTGCCGCTCACCGAGCGGGGTCTGGAGCAGGTGCGGACCCTGGCCGCCCGGCTCGCCGCGGTCCGGGTCGTCCTCGTCGTGACGAGCCCGCTCCAGCGCTGCGTCGAGACCGCCGAGGCGCTCGTGGCCGAGCGGCCCGGGGCCGAGGTGGTCATCGACGACGACCTCGGCGAATGCCGCTACGGCGCCTGGACGGGGCGCGCGCTGGTCGAGCTCGCCAGGGAGCCGCTGTGGCGGGTGCTCCAGGACCACGCCGGACACGCCAGGTTCCCCGACTCGCAGAGCTACGCCGCGGAGAGCCTCGCGCAGATGGCGCACCGGGTCGTGCAGGCCGTCCGGCGCCGCGATGCCGCGGTCGAGGCCGAACACGGCGCGGGGGCCGTCTGGGTCGCGGTGAGCCACGGTGACCCGATCAAGGCCGTCCTGGCCGACGCCGCCGGCGCCCACCTCGACCACTTCCAACGGTTCCAAGCGGCACCGGCGTCGGTGAGCGTCGTCCGCTACACCGAGCGCCGGCCGTTCCTCGTCGCGAGCAACACCACGGGCGAGGGCGTGGCGGCCCTGGTCGCTGCGCACCCGGCCGCCGCCGAGGGGGACTCGATGGTCGGCGGGGACGCGGGTTAGGGTCGGACGGTGACCCTCGCCGAGTTCGACCCCCCCGAGCGTTTCGTCGCCGGCACCGTCGGCCCGCCCGGGCAGCGGACCTTCTTCCTCCAGGCCAGAGGCGGCGGCCGAGTCGTGTCCCTGTCGCTCGAGAAGGTCCAGGTCAGCGTCCTCGCCGAGCGCATCACCGAGCTGCTCGACGGCGTCTCGGGGGTCGGGTTCGCGGAGCTGTCGGTCGACAACGACCCCCTCGACACTCCTATCGAGGACTCCTTCCGGGTCACCACGATGGCCCTGTCCTGGGACTCCGAGCGCGAGGTGGTGGTCATCGAGTGCCACGACCGCGACCTCGACGACGAGGACGAGGCCGAGCCCGACGAGGTCCCCGTCGTCCCCGAGGGGGAGCCCCAGACGGTCCGGGTCGTCCTCGGCCCAGCGCCGGCCCGCGAGTTCGCCAGGCGCTGCGCGGCGGTCGTGGCCGCCGGCCGCCCGCCGTGCCCCTTCTGCGGGCAGCCTCTCGACCCCGACGGCCACATCTGCCCCCGTGCCAACGGCTACCGACGCTGAGACCGAGGAGCTGCTTGCACGGGGGGAGCTGACCCCTGTGGCGCGGATCAGCGACTCCTCCAACGGTGCCCTCCTGTGCGAGGTGGCAGCCCGGGGCGAGACCCTGCTGGCCATCTACAAGCCCGTCACCACCGAGCGCCCGCTGTGGGACTTCCCCGACGGCACGCTCGCGGGTCGGGAGCGGGCGGCATACGTCGTCAGCTCAGTGGGCGGTTTCGCGGTGGTGCCCCCAACCGTCCTTCGGGACGGGCCGCTCGGCACCGGCGCCGTCCAGCAGTGGGTCGGCGACCCCACGGTGGAGCCCGACCTCGTCGTGGCCGTGACCGCCCTGGCGGAGGTGCCCGACGGGTGGCGGGTGGTCGTCCGCGGGGAAGGGGGACGGGGAGCGCGGCTCGTGGTCTCGCACGCCGACGAGGCGCCGGTCCGCACGACGGCCGTTCTCGACGCGCTCATCAACAACTCCGACCGCAAGGGCGGCCATCTCGTCCGCGACGGGTCGGGGGTGCGGGGCTTCGACCATGGGGTGAGCCTCGGGGTCGAGCCCAAGCTGCGCACCGTGCTGTGGGGGTGGGCGGGTGAGGCGCTGCCGGACGCCGACCTCGCGAGGCTGTCCCGGGTGAGCGAGGCGCTCGAGCATCCGGGTCCGGTCCTCGACGAGCTCGCGGGCCTGCTCACCGGGGACGAGGTGCGCGCCCTGCGGTCCCGGGCGGCCCGCCTGACGTCCACGGGGCGCCACCCTCTCCCGCACGGCGGATGGCCCGCGATCCCCTGGCCGCCGATGTGAGGCCGGGGACGTAGGCTTCACCGCGTGATCTCGTGGCCGATGCCGTCCATCCCCAAGCTGCCCGGCCACGGCGAGCCGTTGCGGATGCACGACAGCAGCACCGGCGAGGTGCGCCCGGTGACGCCCGGGCCGACCGCCCGGATGTACGTCTGCGGCGTGACCCCCTACGACGCGACGCACCTCGGCCACGCGGCCACCTACGTGACGTTCGACCTCGTCGGCCGGGCCCTGCGCGACGCCGGGCACGCCGTCACCTACGTCCAGAACGTCACCGACGTCGACGACCCGCTGCTCGAGCGCGCGGCGCGCGACGGCGTGGAGTGGCGCGACCTCGCCGAGCAGGGTGTCGCCCTGTTCCGCGAGGACATGACGGCGCTCGGGGTGATCCCGCCCGACCACTACTCGGGCGTCGTCGAGTCGATCGACCTCATCGTCGACGCGGTGCGACGCCTGCTGAGCCTCGGTGCGGCATACCGGCTCCCGGTCCCGGACGGAACCGGAGAGGACGTCTACTTCGACCTGTCCACCGAGCCGGGGTTCGGGGCCGTCGCCTCGTGGAGCCGCGCCGAGATGCTCGCCACGTCGGCCGAGCGGGGCGGGGACCCCGAGCGGCCCGGCAAGCGCGACCCGCTGGACCCGCTGCTGTGGCGGGCCGCCCGCCCGGGGGAGCCGTCCTGGCCGGTCGACGACCTCGGACCAGGCCGGCCCGGCTGGCACATCGAGTGCACGGTCATCTCGGTCACCCACCTCGGGATGGCCATGGACATCAAGGGCGGCGGCTCGGACCTGATCTTCCCGCACCACGAGATGAGCGCGGTCCAGGCCAACGGGCTCACCGGGGAGCCGGTGTTCGCGCGGTTGTTCGCGCACCAGGGGATGGTCGGGTATGCCGGCGAGAAGATGAGCAAGTCGCTGGGCAACCTCGTTCTCGTCTCCGGGCTGCGGTCCGACGGTGTGGACCCCATGGCGATCAGGCTCGTCCTGCTCGCCCATCACCACCGCGAGGACTGGGAGTACCGGCCGACCATGCTGGCCGCGGCGCAGGCGCGGCTCGAGACGTGGCGGCGGGCCCTGTCGACCGGCACCGGGCCCTCGGCCGACACCACCCTGGCGACGCTGCGGGCGGCGCTCGCCGACGACGTCGGCGCTCCCGCGGCGTTGACCGCGGTCGACCGGTGGGCCGAGGAGGCACTCAGCCGCGGCGGGGACGACCCGAGCGGGCCGGGGGTGCTCGCCCGGGCTATCGACGCGCTGCTCGGCGTACGAGTCTGACCCGCCGACAGGACCGGCCGGCGGGCGGTGGACCGGGGACGGGCGCGGTCAGGACTCGGTGCCCTCGACGCCGCGCCGGCGCAGGTACCGCTCGAACTCCCTGGCGATGGCGTCACCGCTCGCCTCGGGCAGCTCGGCGGTGTCCTGGGCCTCCTCGAGGGACTCGACGTAGTCGGCCACGTCGCTGTCGCCCGAGGCCAGCTCGTTGACCCCGCGCTCCCAGGCGCGGGCGTCGTCGTCGAGGTCCTGGTGCTCGATGGGGGCGTCGAGCAGGGACTCCAGGCGGGAGACGAGAGCCAGCGTGGCCTTGGGTGAGGGCGAGTGGCCGGCGTAGTGCGGGACGGCCGCCCAGCACGAGATCGACGGCAGGCCGACCTGGGACGCCGCGTCGGCGAGGACGCCGACGATGCCGGTGGGTCCCTCATAGGTACTCGCGTCGAGGTCGTAGCTCTCCCGGGTGTCGGGGTCGTCCGACGTCGCTGTCACCGGGATGGGACGGGTGTGCGCGACGTCGGCCATCAGGGCACCGAGGGTGTAGACCTCGGTGACGCCCGCCGTGTCGGCGAGCTCCATCAGCTCGATGGCGAAGGCGCGCCAGCGGAAGGACGGCTCGATCCCCTGGATGAGGACGACGTCGCGGCCCAGCGTCGTCCCCTGCGCCACGAGGACCCTGGTGGTCCGCCAGCTGATCCGCCGACCGGGGCCCTCCTGCACGACGCGGGGGCGGTTGACCTGGAAGTCGTAGTAGTCCTCGGGGTCCATCGCCGCGACGGCCTCGGCGTCCCA
>CAYPYK010000004.1:0-40286 GCA_964414665.1 uncultured Intrasporangiaceae bacterium
CACTCGGCCAGGTGCATGATCTCCGCACCGCTCTCGGTGTCCTGGAGCTGGGCGACGTCGACGTCCGCCGGCCCGACGCCGGCAGCAGCGAACGCAGCGGCAGCGGCGTCGGCACTGACACTCGACGGCTTGCCGGAGCCCTGGATCGAGGGACTGAACACCTCGAAGGAGCCGAAGCGCCGGGTGCGGGTGGCGGCACCGAGGATCTTCACAGCGCGACCGAGGCGGGCGGCCACGGCGTCGCTCGTGACGAGGACCGCGGCACCGCCCTCTCCGGGAGAGCAGAACATGAACCGGGTCAGCGGGTCGTTGACCATGTCGGCCGCGGCGATCTCGTCGGCCGGGATCGGCTTGCGACGCCAGGCATTCGGGTTCAGCGTGCCGTTGCGGTAGGCCTTCTCGGCGACGAGCGCGAGGGTCCGCTCGCTGATGCCGTGCTCGCGCAGGTAGCGCGCGATCTTGATACCGAAGAACTGCGTCGTCACCATCAGCCCGGCCTCGCCGTACGCCGTGGGCAGTCCCCAGTCCTCCGGGCGCGGGTCGAAGGCGCCGCGTGGATGCTTGTCGAACCCCACCGAAAGGGCGATCTCGGCAGCGCCGGAACGGATCGCGTTGACCGCGGACATCAGAGCGCTGCCCCCGGTGGCGCAGCCGTTCTTGACGTTGGTGAACGGGATACCGGTCAGCCCGAGGTCCGCGACAAGCGTGTCTGCGAGACCGGAACCGTCGCTGCCGCCGAACGCGACCTGCACATCAGCCCATTCGAGGCCGGCGTCTCCGAGCGCCGCGTGGATCGCGTCGAGCGCGAGGCCCCGGCCGCTCTTCTCCGGCTGCCGGCCGAACTTCGAGAGCCCGGCTCCGACGATCGAGACTCCGGTGCTCATGCGTTCACTCCCGAGCGGCCCAACGCCTGGTCTGTGGCGAACCGGGGCACCGGGTCGGTCGCGACCAGGGTCACGTCCGCGCCGTCGAGCTCGGCGAAGTCGGTGCACTCGAGGACCGCCTCCACCTTGACCCCTTCGGGCAGCTCGACGTAGCCGACGGCGAACGGGACGAACCCGCCCTCCGGGACGACGTACGGCGGCGACTTGGGTGCGAACCGCTGCACGGTGAAGCCCCACACGGTCCCGCGGCTGCTCAGCTCCAGGGCCTCCGCCGACGGGAGGCCGCATCGCTGGCAGCCACGGGCCGAGGGGAAGGCAACCGTGCCGCAGTGCGGGCAGCGGCTGCCGGTTAGCGACCGACCCATTTGGGTTCACGCTTCTCGAGGAACGCGTTGACGCCCTCGCGAGCGTCCTCCGACTGGAGGGCATTGCCGACGGCGAGGTGTTCCATGACCATGAGCGACTGGATGTCGGCGTCGAGCCCGCGGTCGATGGTCATCTTCGTGAGGCGCATCGCGAAGGGGCTCTTGTCGATGATCGGTGCGACGAAGTCGGTGACCAGCTGGTCGAGCTCGTCGGCTGGGACCGAGGCGTTGATCAGGTCGAAGTCGACGGCCGCCTTGCCGGACAGCAGCTTGCCCGTGAGCATCAGCTCCTTGGTCCTGCGGATGCCGATCATCCGGGGCAGCCGGTAGATCGGGCCCGCGCCGCCGAACAGCGCGCGGCGGATGTGGAAGTCGCCGATCTTCGCGTCGTCGGCGGCCACAGCGAAGTCGCAGGAGATCATCAGCTCGAACCCGCCCGCGGTGACGTAGCCCTCGAGCACGGCGACCGACGGCGTGTTCATCGAGTACAGCCGATCGCACACCTTCGCCGAGAGCACGGCCACCTCCATCGCGGTGGTTTTCCCCACGTAGTCGGCGAGCAGCTCGTCGAGGTCGAACCCCGAGCAGAAGGTGCCTCCCCGACCGCGCAGGACGAGGACCTTCAGGTTCGGGTCGCTGTCGACCTCGACGATGATCTCGTCGAGGCGATGGAGCAGCTCGGTGGTGACAGCGTTGAGCTTGTGCGGCCGGTTCAGCCACACGCGGGCGATCTCGCCGTCCTTCTCGAGCACGACGTGGTCAGTGTCAACCATGAATCGGTCCTTTCCGAGACCTGAACTGAATCCACTTCAGTTTGATGCACAGAGGCGCGGAAGTCAAGTCCCGAACCGAACCAACTTCAGCGATCGGCCGACGAGCTGGATCGCGACGTCGGCCACGCACACCGGCCGCGTGGCCAGGTCGCAGTCCCCGGTCACGCGCCCGGTCACCCTGGGTGGCCTTGGGGCGGGCTTGCACGCCGGCGATCTCGGCGGACGCCTGCAGGCTCCCGCCCACCGGCACCGGCGCCGGGAACCGCACCCTCTCCCGTCCGTAGCTCACCGCCATCCAGACCCCGGTGACCTCGAGCAGCCGGCCGAGGAGGAACGGCACCCGTGAGAGCGTGAGGTAGCCGTGAGCGATCGTCGCGCCGACCGGACCGTGCCTCGCCCGCTCCTCGTCGACGTGGATCCACTGGTGGTCGTGGGTCACGTCGGCGAAGGCGTCGACCTGGGGTTGGGTGATCCTCGTCCAGGGCGTGGGGCCGAACGATACGCCAAGCGAGCCCGGCAGGTCGGCGTACGCGATGGCGCGGGGGGGTGCGACCACGTCAGGCATCTACGGTCCTCTTCTCGATGGGGTCCGGGACCGCTCCCGGCGACGATGACGGGCGCAGCCGGCGCTTGGCGATGGCCCAGCGGTGGGTCTCCGAAGGGCCGTCGTAGATGCGGAACGGGCGCACCTCCCGGTGGTAGCGCGACAAGAGGGTGTCCCCGGAGACACCGAGGGCCCCGCAGATCTGCAGGGACCGGTCGACGACCCGGCCCACCGCCTCGGCGACGAACGTCTTCGCGATCGAGCTGGACTGCGCCGCGCTGCGGCCCTGGTCGAGCTCGGCGCACGCCTGCCAGATCAGCAGTCGCGAGGCGGCGATGTCGATCTCGGAGTCGGCGACCATCGCTTGGACCATGCCGAGGTCGCCGAGCCGGGAACCGAACAGCTCGCGCTCGGTCGCCCGGTTCACCGCGATCTCCTGGGCGTGCCGCGCAATGCCGAGCCAGCGCATGCAGTGGGTGAGTCGGGCCGGCGCCAGCCGGGCCTGCGCGTACTCGAACCCCCTGTCCACTTCGCCCAGCACCGACTCCTCGGTGACGAAGACGTCCTCGAGCTCCAGCTCGCAGTGCCCGCCGAAGAAGCCCTCGTCGAGGGTGTCGATGTGGCGGGTGATCCGCAGACCGTCCGCTCCGGCGTCGATGAGGAACATGGTCGCTCCCCCGCGGTCTCCCGGCCGGCCCGAGGTGCGCGCCATGCAGATCGTGTACGCCGCCCCGTCGGCCCCGGTGATGAACCACTTGCGTCCGTTCACGAGCCAGCCCCCTGGCGTGGCTGTCGCGGTCGTCGCGAGCGCGGCCGGGTCGGATCCCGCGCCGGGAGCCGGCTCGGTCATCGCGAAGCAGGACCGGACGGCACCTTCGGCAAGAGGCCTGAGGTAGCGCTCCCTCTGCCCCGGCGTCGCGACCGCCTCGAGCAGATGCATGTTGCCCTCGTCGGGCGCGGCGATGTTCAGCGCAAGCGGACCGAACAGCGACCAGCCAGCCTCCTCGAACACGACCGCACGGTCGCGCATGTCGAGGCCGTGCCCGCCGTACTCCTTCGGGACATGAGGCGCGAAGACTCCGGCCGCGCGGGCGGCCTGCTGGAGGCGGCTGCGCAGGTCCTCGCCGCCGGCACTCGCGACGCCGGCGCAACGCTCCTCCTCCGGCGCCACGGCGGTGCGGACGAAGGCCGCGGTCCGGGCAGCCAGGTCGGCGACGTACGGGTCAGGGGTCAGGTCGATGCTCATCAGTCGGTCCTCGGGGTCGCGGGTCAAAAGGTCTCGGCGAGCGAGAGAGCACGGTCGGCGATCCGCCCGACCTGCTCGCCGCGCGCGGCCATCCGGTCGTCGGAGCTCTCGCCGCGTAGGTGGCGGACGTAGAGCTGCCGCATGATGACCGCGGTCTTCCAGCAGCCGAACGCCTCATACCACGCCACGGCGCCGCGGGTGAGATCGAGCCCGGTCCGTTCGGCATAGCGCGCCACCACGTCGTCACGGCTGGGTAGGCCGAGGTTCTCGAGACCGGGAACACCTTCGGCGGGGGTCGCTCCGTCGGGCCAGTAGTTGAGCAGCGTGCCGAGGTCGGTGAGCGGGTCGCCCAGAGTCGCCATGTCCCAGTCGAAGACCGTCGCGACCACGTCCGGCGCATCCGGTGCGAACTGGCAGTTGTCGACCTTGAAGTCGTTGTGCACCACGCTGGAACGGCCGGACTCCGGGAGGTGACGCGCCAGCAGGTGGGCGACCCGGTCGAGACGGCGGTCACCATCCGGCGCCACGGCGTCCCACCGTTGCCGCCAGCCCCGGACCTGCCGTTCGAGGTAGCCGGCGGGCCGGCCGAGGTCACCCAGGCCGCACACGTCGGGATCGACCAGATGCAGGTCGGCGAGCGCGTCCACAACCGCCAGCCCGATCCGGTGGCCCGGATGCTCACCCACGGCGAGCTGCTCGGGCACGTGGTCCCACACCACCACGCCGGGGCGATATTCCGAGACCAGGAAGTGCGCCCCGACGACGGAGTCGTCGGGGCAGAAGTGCAGTGCCCGCGGCGCACGCGGGTAGGAGGTGGGCAGCCGCGAGAGCACCGCGTACTCACGGCGCATGTCGTGCGCGCCGGGCGCGACCACGCCGAACGGGGGGCGGCGCACGACCACGGCGCACTCGCCGAACCTGACCAGGTAGGTCAGGTTGGCCGAGCCGTTCGGGAACTGCAGCACCGAGAACTCGCCGTCCGCGTGCGGGAGATGCGCGCGCAGGTGGCGCTCGAGCGCCGGCCAGTCGAGTTCCTCGCCCGGGCGTACGGGGGCGACTTCGGGACGGTCGGAGTCGCTCATCAGAGGCCGAGCAGCTCCGCGACCAGGGCGCGGTCGGCGCGTGCCGCGCCGAAGGTCGCCTCGTCGCCGAGGGCTCGCCGCAGGTAGTAGTGGGCGGGGTGCTCCCACGTGAAACCGATGCCTCCGTGCAGCTGGACGCACTCGTGCGCGGCCCGGACCACCGCGTCGGTGCAGATGGCACCGGCCACGGCGGAGGGCAAGTCCGCCGTGGCCGGGTCTTGGTCGAACGCAGCCGCGGCGTAGCGAGCCGCCGACCGAGCGCGTTCGAGGTCCACGAGCATGTCGGCGAGCCGATGCTTGATCACCTGGAAGGAGGCCAGCGGGCGATCGAACTGCTCGCGCTGGCCGAGGTAGGTGCGCGTCATCTCGAGCATCGCCTCGATCATCCCGACGTGCTCGGCGGCGAGTGCGACCCGGCCGAGCGTGTCCAGCTCCACGGTCAGTGCGCCGGAAGTCTCGGGGCCCGCCACGAGGTACGCCGGAGCACCACTGAGGCTTAGGCGTGCCTGGCGGCGGGTGAGGTCGAGGACCTCGAGCGGAGCGCGGCACACCGCACCGTGACGTCGAAGATCGACCAGGTAGAGCGACTCTCCTGCGCCGAGGCCGGCGCGCACGACCACGACGCCGGCGCTCGCTCCGAGCAGCACCCGCGCCACCGTGCCGGACACCGTCAGCGAGTCGCCGGACCCTGACACGGCCAGATCGCCGTCGACCTGGTGCCTGGTCGCGACCGTCGCCACGAGACGACCCTCGACCACGCCGTGGGCCACCTCGTCGGGAACGCTCCCGGCGGGCGCCGCGAGAACGGCCCGGACACCGAGGACCGCAGAGGCCAGCACCGGTTCGGGGAGCAGAGCGCGGCCGGCTTCCTCGAGTACGACGGCGAGTACGCCGACCCCGTAACCGAGTCCGCCGCGGTTCTCGGGCACGCCCAGCGACCCGACGTTCATCTCCTCGTTGAGCAGGGACCAGAGCTTGGGCGAGTAGCCGAGGGAGCTGTCGGCGGCCCGGCGTACGTCCTCGTGAGCGGCCTGAGACGTCAGGATGTCGCGCATCACCTTGCGCAGGTCCTCGTGCTCGGCAACGGGCGCCAGCACGGACGCGTCAGCGACGGGCCACGGCTGAGCGTTCACGGATCCTCCTGCGGGGGAACTGAATTGACTTAAGTTCAATCTACGGCACCGGCTCACCTTCGGCAAGACCACCTCGACAAACGTCCCCAATTTGAACTAACTTCAGTTATATGCCTCAGACGACCGTCTCCCGGTACTACCGAGCCCTCGACGATGACCGCACCGACGACGCCCTGGCGATGCTCGACCCGGACATCCGGTTCGTGATGGTGCTTCCGGCCGGAGTACGCCGCGGCCACACTCGGGCGGACATGGAGGCGTACCTCTCCGGCCGTGGCGTACCCGATCGGGCGCACGTCGTGCTGCGCGAGTCACGCGACGCCGACGTCGAGTTCGTCTACGGCAAGGTCACCGAGGGCGGCATCACGACCGGCCGATTCCTCTCCGGTGTCCGCCTCGGTGCGGACGGGCTGATCGCCAGCTACGAGGTCACCTTCGACACCGAGCACGTCCTGGTGGAGGACTCATGACCGAGACGCCGTTCCTGCAGGCCTGGTTCGCGATCATGGACTCCGACGATCCCGAGCGGGTCCTCGACCTGATCACCGACGACTTCGTGATGTCGGTGCAGTACTCGAAGGGCGAGGGACTGTCGGCGGAGTTCGTCGGCGACCGCGCGGGCCTCGTGGCCTACCTCGAGCAGCGCGAGAAGAGCGTGTTCGTCCATCACCTCACCCACGGCGCCCGCGTGGACGGCGTCGAGCTCGTGCTGGGCCGCACGACGCGCGACGGCGCCTTCGAGGCCACGTTCAACGCCTCCGCGATGATCGACGGGGCCCCAGGCCGGTGCCGGCGACTGCTCATCGGCCGTACGCCGCAGGTCGAGTTCCCCGAGTCGTGAGCCCGCTCAACGAGCGGTGTAGCCCCCGTCCGCGTAGACCTCCGAGCCGGTCACGAACGTCGAGTCCTCGCTGATGAGGAACGCGACGACGGCAGCGATCTCCTCGCCGCGTCCGAGACGGCCGACCGGAGTGCTCGCCAGCATGGCCTCGTGCCGCGGAGTGCCCGCGTACCGCTCCAGCAGCTCGGCCGTGCCGATGAACCCCGGGTGCACGGAGTTGACCCGTACTCCTGCGGTCGCCCAGTGCAGCGCGGCGTTCTTGGTGAGCGTGCGGACCGCACCCTTTGCGGCGTGGTAGGCGGCGCTGTTCCCGAACCCGCCGACGGTCCCGAGGACCGATGAGAGGTTGACCATCGAGCCGCCCCCGGACGAGGCGATGAGCGGGCCGAGGTGCTTCATGCCGAGCCACACGCCGGTCGAGTCGACCGACATCACGCGCTCCCACCGTTCGACGGTCTCGTCCTCGACGGTGGCAACGCTACCGATGCCGGCGTTGTTCACCAGTCCGTCGAGGCGGCCGCACTCCCGCTCGACGGTCGCGGCCACCTCCACCCACTGGCGCTCGTCCGCGACGTCGAGCCGGGCAGCGAGATGTCCGCCCGCCTCGGCGACGAGGCCCGCGGCGAGCCGCTTGCACGCCTGCTCGCTGAGATCGGTGAGGACGAGCCGGGCACCCTCCTCCGCGAGGCGCTCGGCCGTCGCCCGTCCCAGGCCCCCGGTCGCTCCCGTGAGGAGGACGACCTTGTCCTTCATCCGCTGGCCCATCGCGGTCACGTCGTACCTCCTCTGTCCGGTCGGCCGATCCTGACGAGCGTCTTGCCGATCGTGTTTCCGGCGATCATCGCCGCGAGCGCACGGGGAGCCTGGTCGAGACCCGTGAAGACGGTCTCGCGGTGCACGAGGTCGCCGCTGCCAAGCCAGCCCGCCAGCCGGCTCTGCATCGCGTCCATGAGATGCAGGTTGCTGCTGGCCCGGAAGCCGCGCAACGTGAGGTCCTTGGAGACCGCGAGGAAGAGATTGCGCGGACCCCTGGGCCCGGACTCGTACTCGGAGATCGACCCGCACATCGCCACGCGGCCACCTCGATTCAGGTGATCCAGGGCCGCCTCGAGATGCTCGCCACCTACCGAGTCGAAGTAGACGCCGATGCCTTCGGGCGCGAGCGCTCGCAGGCTGCTGTCGAGGTCATCGGCGCGGTAGTTGAACGCCTCGACGCCGAGGACGTCGCGCAGCCAGGCGACCTTCTCGTCCGAGCCCGCACTGGCGATCACGCGGTTCCCGCAGAGCTTCGCGATCTGCGCGGCCAGGCTGCCGACCGCCCCGGCGGCCGCGGCGACCCAGACGGTCTCCCCGCCCTTCAGTGCGTCGACGACGTGTAGGCCGGCATACGCAGTGAGACCCTGTCCGCCGAGGGGACCGAGGTACACCCGAGGGTCCGCTCTGCCCACGTCGAGCCGGGTGAGCGTGCCGACTCCCCCGAGCGGGACGGCCTCGGGGTCGACCACGGCGTACTCCCTCCAGCCCTGGGCGTGGGACACGACGTCTCCGGGGGCGAATCCCTCGGCCCGCGACGCGACCACCTCGCCGACCGCCATCACCCCGTCCATCGGCTGTCCCAGCGGGAAGGCGACGAAGTAGCCGGAGGGAGCATCGGGACGAAGCCGGAGCCGGAGACCGGGGTCGACCGAGGTCCAGGTGTTGCGGACGAGGACCTGACCGGGGCCCGGCTCGCCGACCCCGACGTCGACGACCTCGAAGTCCTCGGGGGTGACGACGCCGTTCGGGTAGCGGACGACCCGGACCTCGCGGCCAGTGCGCGTCATCGTGGCGGGCCTTCACCCGGCTCGGGGACCACCACGACGCGGCCCGTTACACCACCGTCGTGGAGTCGCGCGTACGCCGCCGGCACGTCCGAGAACGGCACCACCTCGACGACCGGGTCGAGCAGGCCCTTCTCGGCGAGCTCGACCACGGCGACCAGATCCGTACGTGATCCCCAGAACGGCGCCGAGACCTGCCAGCCGAGTGGAAGGCTGAAGCCCTTGCCCACCGCCAGGCTTCCCCGGGCGCCGCCGACCACGACGAGGCGGCCACCGGGCGCAAGGGCATCGGAGCCGACCCGCATGGTGTCGTCCGAGCCGACGAAGTCGAGCGCGACGTCCGCACCCGTGAGCCCCGTCGAGGAGGACAACCAGGCCAGCGCGTCGTCCACGGACGTCGCGCTGTGATGGGCACCGAGACTCTCGGCCAGCGCGCACGCCTCGGGTCGCGGGTCGACGGCGACCACCCGCGCAGACGTGGTCGCGCGGAGGATCTGGACCGCCAGGTGGCCGAGCCCGCCGACACCGATCACCAGGGCGGCACAGTCACCTACCAGCGCGTCGCGGTGCTGGCGGATCGCGTGATAGGCGGTGAGACCCGCGTCGGCGAGCGGCGCCAGCGCCGTTGGTGGGACACCCGTCACGGTGACGAGATGGCGACCGTCGGGCACCAGGACGTACTGCGCCAGTCCGCCGTCGCGGCCGAGCCCGCAGCCGACCCGGCCGTCGAGGGCCACGCAGTAGTTGTCCTGTCCGCGTCGGCAGTTGTGGCAGTCGCCGCACGACCAGACGCCATGGACCACCCCAGCGCGCCCGACCAGGGAGGCGTCCGCGGCCGCACCGACGGCGACGACCCGGCCGGCCACCTCGTGGCCGAGGGTCAGCGGCAGGTCGTAGGGAAGCACGCCCTCGTCGCAGGACATCACAAAGAGGTCGGAGTGGCACAGGCCCACGGCCTGCACCTCGACCAGGACCTCCGAGCCTCGCGGGACCGGCACGGGTACGTCGACCAGCTCGACCGGCCGACCCCAGCCCGGAAGGCGGTAAGCCGACATCGGCGGGGTGTCGGCGCGGTCAGCAGCCTGGGTCATGGCCAGTTCGGTACCTGCGGTCCGCGTCCTCCCACCGACGCGAGGTAGCCGGCGGCGTCGGCGCGGCGCTCCCCCCACATGATCTCGAAGACCAGCCGGGAGATCTTCCAGGTGCCCTCGTGGCGGACCAGCTCGTCGTGGTAGCGGCCCACGAGGAGGCAGACGTCGTCATCGCCCTCGAACTTCTGATACGACGTGTGGTAGACGAGCGCCGTCGCGGTGTCGCCCTGCACGTCGACGTGGTAGACGCTCAGCAGGTGGTGCTGCCACACGCAGTTCTTGGTCGCCTCGCGGATCCAACCGATCACGGTGTCGGCGCTCTCGGCCGGTTCGGCGTTGCCGTACTGCGCCCACAGGTTCGGGTGCAGGACGTCGGATAGCGCGTCCGGGTTGGCCGAGTCGATGCTCGACGCGTAGCGGTAGAGCGTGTCCTCGATGGCGATGCGGTCCTCGACACTGGTCATGGTCAGCCTCTCTCTAGTTCTGCATCAGACGGTCGCACCGAGCCGGTAGCCCTCGGCGATGGCGTGGCTGATCCGGCGCGGGGTCACGCAGTCACCGATCACGCTCAGCGTGTCGCCGGGACCCGTCGCAAGCGCCAGGTCGTCGTCACCGATCCGCTGCTGGTGCCACACCAGCAACGAGGGGCCAGGTACGTGGTCGGGGCCACCGAAGACCGGGCGCAGCGCCACAGGACTGGCCGGGTCGTCCGGGACGACCAGGTGGTGGGCCACCTGCAGGGACACGCCTGCGTCTCCGAGGCGCTGCAGGAGCGGTCCGACGCTCTCCGCCGGGACCCGGGGCGCGAGAGCGGTCAGGGCGGTCGCGAGGGTGACCTTCCATCCGCGTTTCGCGAGCGCCTCGGCGGCACTGTATGCGGGCCAGAAGCCGTCCGCCTCGTCGTACACGACGGCGGACGCCGGGTCTCCCGCAGGGACGGCGCCGACCAGGACGTCCTCGACAGAGACCGCGCCACGCGCCATGAGGTTCGGAGCAAGCGGCGCGACCCGGGAGCCGGTGGCCAGGACGACGTGGTCCGCGAGGTCGCGGATCTCCTCGAGGTCGTCGGGCGAGATCGCTGCTCCGAGGTTGAGGTCGACCTTGAGCCGCCGGGTCTCCCGTTCGAGGTAGTCGATGATGTCGATCAGGGTTGCCCGGTGGGGTGCGGCCGCGGCGATCCGCACCGCGCCACCGAGGGTCGTGTCGCGCTCGAAGAGGGTGACACGATGACCGCGTTCGGCACTGACCCGGGCGGCCTCGAGCCCCGCCGGGCCGCCGCCGACGATGTAGATCTCCTTGGGCCGGGACACCTGTACGCCAACCCCGGGAGGTCGCCCGCGGCCGACCTCGGCATTGACCGCGCAGTGCAGGTGCGGGTCGAACGCCCGGCAGTCCTGGTTGATGCCCAGACATCCGCGGACCTCGCCCAGTCGACCGGTCTGCGACTTCACCGGCAGGTCCGGGTCGGCGATCAGGGCGCGCGCCATCCCGACGAGGTCGGCGTGGCCGGCCTTGACCGCGTGCTCGGCGGTCCCGACGTCGCGGATCCGCTGGCCGACGAGGGTGGGAACGCCAGTGGCGGCGCGCACCCGTGACGCCGACGGGACGGCGACCGCATCAGGTCCGGTCGAGTCCTTGACATACTTGCCGCGCGTGCCGTGGGTGATGCTGAAGTAGTCGATCGTGTCGAGTGCGGCGAGATCCTCGGCGATCCGGACGCAGTCGTCGATGCCCATCCCCCCGGGGATCTCCTCCTCGCCGCTGAGTCGGACGCCGAGGGCGAAGCCCGCCGGTGTGACCGAGCGCATCGCCTCGATGACCAGGTGCAGGAAGCGCATCCGGTTCTCGAACGAGCCGCCGAACACGTCCGTGCGCCGGTTGGTCAGTGGCGACATGAACTGGGCCGGCAGGTAGCCGTGCGCTGCGTGGATCTCGACACCGTCGAGACCCGCCTTGACGAGGTTCTCCGTCGAGACCCGCCAGCCCTCGATGATCTCGTCGATCTCGCGATGCGTGAGCACGTGTGGCGGATACGCGTCGCGGACCGTCTTGATCGCCGACGGCGCCATCGGCGCACTGTCGGACTCACCGCCGATGAACTCCCGACCGAGATGGCACAGCTGCCCGACCAGTCGGGCACCGTGCCTGTGGACGACGACGGCCTTCTCGGCCATCGCGGGCACGACCTCGTCGAGGTAGCCCTCCACGAGCTTGCCGGACCGCAGCGCGGACGTCGGGTGGACCACCATGGCCCCGGCGACGATCATCCCGACCCCGCCGGCGGCGAGGCGCTCGAAGTGCTCGAGGTCGCCGTGAGTGGGAATCCCTCGCTCGACCAGGCTCGTCCCCGCGGGCAGCGCGACGAGTCGGTTCCGCACGTCGAAGCCGCTGATGCGGAACGGCGAGAAGACGTGCGGGAAGCCGTCGTCCATCCCGTGCTCCCCCGGGCTCAGCGCGTGCCCGGGCCGGCGCCGTGCGGCAATCCCGCCGTGACCGACTCCGGGAGTACGCGGCTCGGGTCGACCGAGATGGTCTTGTAGTGCAGGAACTCCTGGTACGCCGTCGGCCCGTGCTCCCGGCCGAACCCGGACTTCTTGTAGCCGCCGAACGGCGAGCCGAGGTCCGCCGCGAACGTGTTGACCGAGAAGGTCCCGGTCCGCATCCGTCGGGCGATCTCGAACCCGTGGGCGTCGTCCGCGGTGAACACCGCACCGGAGAGGCCGAGCTCGTTGTCGTTGGCGATCCGGACGGCGTCGTCCTCACCGGTGTGCGCGATGAGGGAGGCGACGGGACCGAAGATCTCCTCGCGCGACACTCGCATCGAGTTGTCTGCGTCGGTGACCAGCGTCGGCTCGAAGTACCAGCCGCGGTCCAGGCCCGCCGGCCGACGGCCACCGGTGGCGATCGTCGCACCCTCCTTCCGGGCAAGCTCGACATACTGCTCGACGCGCTCGCGCTGACGCTCGGTCACGAGCGGGCCGAGGACGGTGTCGGCCTCCATCGGGTCGCCGATCTTCAGGGAGCGATAGCCCTCCACAAGTGCCTCGGCGTACTCGTCGTACCGCGACGCCGGCACCAGCAGGCGGGTGAGTGCGACACAGCTCTGCCCTGAGTTCGTGCCGGCACTGGCGCCGATGAGCACCGGCAGGACGTCCTCGATCTTCGCGTCCTCGAGCACGATCGCGGCCGACTTCCCGCCGAGCTCGAGAACACAGGGGCGGATGAGCTCGCCGCAGGCGGCACCGATGCGGGAACCCGTCTGCATGGACCCAGTGAAGGTCACCATGTCGACCCCGGGGTGCCGGACGAGGTACTCCGACTCCGGCCCGCGGGCGGCGACGATGTTGATCACGCCCGGCGGCAGGCCGACCTCCTCGCAGAGCTCGCCGTAGATGAAGGTGGCGAGCGGGTTCGGCTCGGTCACCTTGACCACCGCGGTGCAGCCGGCGATCAGCGCGGGCGCGACCTTCTGGGGCACGGCCGGGAACGCGAAGTTGTACGCCGGGAACGCGGCCACGACGCCGACGGGCTCCTGGAGGACGAGGCTCGCACCGGCCATCGGGATGATGCTGCCACCCTCGGAGCTCGCCGCCAGCGGGCCGAGGTCGCTGAGCCGCACCTGGGCGGTCTCCAGGCTGCGGCCGATCTCGGCGTTGTAGTTCAGGCTCATCAGCGGGGATACGACCTGGTACACCTGGGAGAGGAACAGCGTGCAGCCGAGCTCTTCGGTGATCAGCTCGGCGAGCTCCTCCTGCCGCTTGGCGATCGCGTCCGCCATCCGGGTCAGGTAGTCGGCCCTCTCGGCGGGAGTCAGTCGCGGCCACTCGCCCTCGTCGAACGCCGTGCGGGCGGCGCCCACGGCCGCGTCGATGTCGGCGCGCGACGCAGCCGGGACATGGCCGATCACCTGCTCGGACCTCGGCGAGATGATGTCGAACCGGTCGTCGGACTGCGCGGGACGCCAGGAGCCGCCGATGAAGAACGCTGGGTGATCGATCGTTGTCATGGGGATGACCCTCCACTCGGTGACAGGGCCGTGAGGCCCGGGGATCTCGATACAGCCTGAACTTAGTTCGATTCAATCTAGATCATGGTGACGAGGACCACAAGACCCCGATCTGCCCGTTTCCCGAGGGCCGGGCGACGAGTCCCCCTGCAGCCCGAGCCCGCGCAAAGAAGTGTGCCCGATGTGGTTGCCATCACATCGACTTCGTGTCTATCCTTCAAACTGAAGTGAACTCAACTCATTCTCTATCGAGCGACCGAAGGCGGGGATCGCGTGGACGTGCCGCAGGTCAACCTCCGCACCACTGCGAGCCCCGGCGATACCGCCGACCCGGCCCTGCACTCGGTGCTGAGGGTCCGCAACCTCTCCAAGACCTTTCCCGGCACGAGAGCCCTCGACGACGTATCGCTCGACATCGCGCCGGGCGAGGTCCACGCGCTCATGGGGCAGAACGGCTCGGGCAAGTCGACGCTGATCAAGCTCCTCGCCGCCTACCACGCCGCCGACCCCGGCGCCCACGCAGAGATGGAGGGAGCGACGTTCGAGGTCGGCAGGTCGGTGCCCGACGGTCTACGTTTCGTCCACCAGGATCTCGGCCTGATCCTCGAGCTGAGCGCCCAGGACAACCTGGCCCTGCACGGAGGATTCGCCCGCGGCCTCGGCGGGCGGGTGCTCTGGCGCGAGCAGGAAGCCGAGACCCGCCGGGTGCTCGCGGCGTTCGGCGTCGAGCTCGACATCCACCGCCCGCTGGCTGCTGCCACCCCGGTGGAGCGCACGGTCGTCGCGATCGCCGCGGCGCTCCAGGGATGGGACGGCGGCGGCGTCCTCGTGCTCGACGAGCCCACGGCGGTCCTCCCCTACGACGAGGTCGAGCGGCTCTTCGAGGTCGTCGCCGAGGTGCGCCGAAGGGGCACCAGCGTGCTCTACGTCTCGCACCGGATGGACGAGATCTTCTCGCTCGCAGACCGGGTCACCGTCCTGCGCGGCGGGCGCCGCGTCGGCACCTACGACGTCAGCAACCTCAGCCCCCGCGGCCTTGCGAGCACGATGGTCGGCGACGACGTCGACCCCGACTTCCGCGCAGATGTCGTCGAGCGCACCGACCAGCCCGTGACCCTCGAGGCCCGCGAGATCCGCGGCAAGTGGTTGCGCGGGGTGGACCTCGAGGCACGCGCCGGGGAGATCCTCGGCATCGCGGGACTCGCCGGCGCTGGCGCCCTCGAGCTCCCGTACGCCCTCGCCGGCAAGGCCGGCGCGCTCGCACGCGGCAAGATCCGTCTTCCCGGCACCTCCCCCGACTGGTACGAGGTCCAGCGTGCGGCCGAGCTCGACATCCCCCTGGTGCCGGCCGACCGGCAGACCGAGGCGGTGATCGCGGAGTTCTCCGTCGGCGAGAACATCTCGCTGTCAGCCCTGCGGGCCCTCGGCGGCCGCGGACGTCTCTCGGCCAAGCACGAGGCGACCCTCGTGCGCTCGTGGAGCGAACGCCTCGGGGTTGTCAGCGCGGGACACTCGGCGCCGATCTCGACCCTCAGCGGCGGCAACCAGCAGAAGGTGATCCTGGCGCGCTGTCTGGCGCTCGATCCCCAGGTGCTGGTGCTCTGCGAGCCGACCGCCGGTGTCGACATCGGCACCCGGGTGTCGATCTACCGGATCATCGCGGACCTCGCCGCCAGCGGCCTGACCGTCATCGTCGCGTCCTCCGACGAGGGCGACCTGCTCGCGCTGTGCACGCGCGTCCTGGTGCTCCGCGACGGCGTCGTCGCCGAGGAGATGGCGGCGGAAGGGCTGACCAAGAGCGGGCTGATCAGGGCCATCGAAGGAGCGGAGCAGTGAGCGTGGAGATCCAGGAACGAGTCGTCACGACGACCGAGCACAGCGAGGCACGTCCCGAGGCTCCGGGAACCGCCGCCCGATGGGTGTCACGCCTCGCCTTCGACAAGGTCGGAGCCATCTACGTCTGGCTCGCGATCATCGCGGTCTTCTCGATCTGGGTGCCGGAGACCTTCCCCAACCTGACGACGGCCAAGCAGATCTTCAACGCGAACGCCGTCACTGGGCTTGCCGCGCTGTCGATCACCATCCCGCTCGCGGCCAGGGTCTTCGACCTGTCCTTCGCCCTCAACATGACGCTGTGCGGCGTGGCCGTCGCCCACTTCGTGGTGGTCGGCGTGCCGCTGGTGCCGTCGGTCGCCCTCGGTGTGCTGATCGGGCTCGTCGTCGGCCTGATCAACGCAACCGTCGTGGTCGGCATGAAGATCGACTCCTTCATCGCGACGCTCGCCACCGGCTCGCTGATCCAGGCGCTGATCACGCTGGTCACCAACGACACCCCGATCAGCGACGTGAAGCTGGCCGGCGGGTTCGCCAAGATCGGCCAGACCACCGTCGGTGGCATCACCCTTCCGGTCCTCTACGTCGCGGTCGTGGCCGCCGGCATCTGGTACGTCCTCGAGCACACCGCGACCGGGCGACGCCTGTACGCCGTCGGCTTCAACCCCGATGCCGCCCGCCTCGCCGGTGTCAGGGTCGCGAGGCTGCAGTTCCTCGCGCTGGTGACCTCCGGGGTGTTGGCGGGAGCGGCCGGCATCGTGCTGGCCTCGATCCTCGGTGGCGGCTCGCCGACCGCCGGCACGCCGTACCTGCTGCCGGGGTTCGCAGCCGTCTTCCTCGGCGCCACCCAGCTCAAGAACGGCCGGTTCAACGCCGGGGGCACCCTGATCGCGGTGCTGCTGCTCGGCACCGGGACGACCGGACTCGGCCTGGCAAACGCCCCTCAGTGGTCCGGGGCACTGTTCGTCGGGATCGTGCTGATCGCTGCGCTGACCGTCACCGGCCTGCAGCGGCGGACGACGCTCGCCGCACGCCCCGCTGACCTGGACGACCCCTCCGGCAGCGACACCGCCGTCACCGGGACGAATGTCCCGGCTTGAACCGACGCGCACATCCGTCGCGACGGACCCCACACCTCTCGGGGCTGAGTAGTCCACACAGAAAGTGAGAATCATGTCCGCACATCGCCCTCGCACCGACAGGCGTGCGACCTGGGTCGCCACGGCCGTCTCGGTCGTCGCCCTGTCGCTCGTCGCCTCCGCCTGCGGCACCAAGAGCGACGCAGCGTCGTCCTCCTCGTCGGTCGACACCTCAGGCATTGCGGCCGCCAAGGCGACGGTCGCCAAGGCTGCCGTGCGGCCGACCACGATCAGCGTCACCACGCCGATCGACAAGCCGATCCCCGCAGGCAAGAAGATCACCTTCGTCAGCTGCGGCGTCGAGGCCTGCGCCGTCCAGGGACCGATCCTGGCGCAGGCTGCGGCCACTCTCGGCTGGACCGTGGACCAGGTCGCCACCGACGGATCCCCGGAGAAGGTCCAGGGAGCCATCGAGGCAGCCATCCGCAACGGGTCTGACGCGGTGATCCTCAACGCGGCCGACAAGGACGCCTACGCCAAGCAGATCGCCGACGCGCAGAAGGCCGGCGTGCAGTTCGTGACCTGCTGCTCGCTCGCCACCGCGGGCGACGGGATCCTCTACAACACCGCCACCGACAAGCAGAACGGTGCGATCGGTGACTACCTCGCGGCCGAGGTCGTCAGCCAGGGCGGAGGCAAGGCCAACGCGCTGTACGTCAACATCTCCGCATTCCAGATCCTGGCGCAGGTGGGCAAGACGTTCGAGGATGGCATGAAGAAGTACTGCTCGTCGTGCTCGGTCGACAGCATCGACATCCCACTGACGTCGCTGGGCAAGGACGCGCCCGACCGGATGGTCTCTTACCTGCGGAGCCACCCGAAAGTGAACTACGTCGCACTCTCCGTGAGTGACGCTCTCGGAGCCGGCCTCCCCGCCGCGCTCAAGGCCGCCGGGCTCGCCGACAAGGTCACGATCGTCGGTCAGGGCGGCGGCTCGCAGAACTTCGCCGACCTGAAGACCGGCGTGATCGACGCACTCGTTCCCGCCGACCTGTACTCCTACGACTACCTGATGATCGACGCGCTGGCGCGGCATTGGGCGGGCGTCCCGCTCGTCGATGCCGGTCCGCCGTACTGGCTGGTCAAGAAGGACACGGTCCCCGCGGACACGTCGAAGGCGTTCCCGGTTGTCGATGGCTACGAAGCACAGTGGAAGAAGCTCTGGGGCAAGTCCTGAGCGAAGACGGAACACGGTCCGGCGTCGGGGTCACCCGGCGCCGGACCGCGCCATCTTCCGGCTCATCGGGAGGAACACCATGGACACCAGGCACACGATGAGCCGTCGTCTCGTGGGAAAGGTCGCGCTCGTCACCGGAGCAACCGGCGGCATCGGGCTGGCGATCAGCGAGCTGTTCCTCCAGGAGGGCGCGACCGTCCACCTCACCGACATCGACCCTGGGCGCGGTGAGCGCCTGGTCAGCAGGCTCGGCGACCGCGCCCGCTTCCACGTGCTGGACGTCACCGACGAGACAGGCTGGGCAGCGACGATCTCACGGCTCGAACGGGCGGGTGATCAGCTGACCACTCTGGTGAACTGCGCCGGGACCGCACTCAGACGACGACTCGTGGATACGTCGTCGGCCGAGTTCCGCCGACTCGTCGAGCTCAACCTGACCGGTACGTTCCTCGGCGTCCGCACCGCGGGTCAGCACCTGATCGACGGCGGATCGATCGTCAACATCTCGTCCCTGAACGGCGTCCTGCCCACGGCCGGGCTCGGGGCGTACGTCGCCTCGAAGGCTGCGGTCTCCGCGCTCACCCGGGTCGCGGCCCTCGAGTTCGCCGACCGGGGCATCACCGTCAACGCGGTGTGTCCGGGCAGCATCGACACCGCGATCACCGACGGTCCCGACTTCGCAGACCTCGACTGGGAAGCCTATGTCCGCGCGATCCCGCTGAACCGTCGCGGCACCGCCGAGGAAGTCGCGCAGGCCGTGCTGTATCTCGCGTCGGACGACAGCCGCTACGTCACGGGAGTCAACCTCACCATCGACGGCGGGATCGCCGCGGGACGCCGGGCGACCTGACGGATCCCCCGTCAGTCCTCGAGGAGCTGGATCGCACCCTCGGGGCAGGAGGCCGCTGCGTTGCTGGCGTCGTCGACCTGGTCGTCCGGCACGTCGATGATCTGGCCACGGATCGTCACGAAGCCGTCGTCGTCGTCCTCGAGCAGGTCCCCGGCGAGCGAGTAGCAACGTCCGTGTCCGCGGCAGAGCTCCGCGCTGACCGAGAGCTTCATGCCGAGACCTTCCAGCGCAGCGGCAGGCTGAGCAAGGCCATCATCGCGCCACCACCGCGCTCCATGAGCACCTCGTCCGAGCCGACCTCGAAGTCGGGAATCACCCGCAGCCACTCCTCGACGGCGACCGTCATCACCATCCGGGCCAGGTGGGCCCCCAGGCAGCGGTGCGGGCCGCCTGCGAAGCCGAGGTGGTTGTTGGCCTTCCGATCGACGACGAAGTCGTCCGGCCGGTCGTACACGCGGGGATCACGGTTGGCGCCCGAGACGAGCCCGTAGACCATGTCGCCCTTGCTGAGCGGACATCCGTGGAACTCGGTGTCCTGGGCCACCTTGCGACCGTCGCCGAAGACGATCGTGTAGAGGCGCAGGGACTCCTCCACGGCAGACGGGATCAGCTCCGGCTCGGCGATCAGGCGTCTCCGGTCGTCAGGGTGCTCGGCGAGGTGCCGGAACAGATAACCGAGCTGCCCCCGGGTGGTGTCCAGGCCGGCCAGCACGAGCACGGTCAGGATGTCGAGGATCAACCCGTCGTCGAGCGGTTCACCGTCGATCTCGGAGTGGGTCAGCAGCGAGACGAGGTCGTTCTCGCGCGCCTCGGCCTCGGCGCGGCGGACCTCGAGAACGTCGACCCAGTACTGCCTGATGCCGCCAAGGGCGGCGCCCATCGCCTCCTGCTGCGCGAGGTCGCCGCCGAACCCCGCGAAGAAGTCCTCCACCCACGGCACGAACAGGTCGGCATCGGAGCTCGGCACCCCGATGATGGCCAGGAAGACCTCGGTGGGCAGCCGCATCGCGAAGTCGGTGACGAAGTCGCACTCGCCGCGCGCCGCGAGCTCGCGCACGAGTCGCTGCCCGATCTCGTGGGCCTGCGGCTCGATCCGGTGGACCGCCTTGGGGGCGAACCAGCCGCTGATCATCTGCCGGTACTTGCTGTGCTCGGGCGGGTCGATCTGCGTCGGGACGAAGCGGTAGACCGGGTCCGGCTCCCATGGCGTGATCGACTCGCTGGAGAAGATCTCCGGGTGCTGGTACATCTCGCGGACCTCGTCGTACCGGGTGAACACCCAGTACCCCTGCGCGTGGGTGTTGAAGAACGCCGGGCTGGTCTCGCGCAGCTCGCTGGCCTTCCGCCAGTGGCTGCCCACCGCCAGCGGAGGCGAGGCATCCAGGTGGATGACCGGGCACCCGCTGGGTACCCGTGCGGAGATCTCGCTCGTCTGTCCCGCTGCGGTGTCCGTCATCGCGCTCTCGCTTTCTTGCCGGCCGCGCAGCACGCGTGGCTCCAACGATGGGCAAACTGAGTTCGGTTCGATTCGCGACCGACTGTAGCGCGGCCCACAACCTCCGCGCAAGACCCGGGACTCGGCGTCCACGGCTCCGTCAACAGGCGGTTCTCCCCCGTCGTCGGTGCTGTGGATCGCCTGCGAGCCGCGGCGTGGCTCGGTTCGGACGAGCTCGATGACCAGCATGTCAGGACGCAGCGTGAGGACCACCGCTGCGCGGGTGGGCCACCTCAGGGTCGGCGCATGCCTCCGGCCACAGCGCCGGGCGGCACGGAGCCGCGGGCAGGTCCGGTTGTTCTCCGTGGTGTTGCCGGCCAGGTCTCGCAGGTCGAGGTCGGCGACCCACAGGTCGGCAAAGCCCGGCGAACGAGCTCGTCGAGCGCGGGTCACGGCCCCACCGGTGCACCGCGGCGCCGGGCCTGCTCCAGATGGGTCCAGACGAACCGAGGACGGCGACCAGTGAGCCGACCTTCTGCTGGGTTCCTGCTGAGCTGCCATGCCGTCTCCTGAATCAGGCTCCGCTGCATGGCCTCTGACCAGGGAGTTCGGTGGAGCTGAGGGGATTCGAACCCCTGACCTTCTCGTTGCGAACGAGACGCGCTACCAACTGCGCCACAGCCCCGAAGTGCGGGTGACACGATAACACCGTGCTCACGGGGCTCTGAAACGCGTCCGACCCGCTCGTCACGTCTCGCCCGAACCGGTCCCTGAGCAGCGAAAGAACCGCGTCGGCCCGGCCGAGGCCCCGGCGGCCGCTGCCCGCGGCGGCGGTCGCATGCACGGCATACGCTGTCGGGCATGCCGTTGCGCCTCCCGATCCCCGGCCGGAACCGAGAGCCGGACGCGGATGCGCGCTCGGCGCCGCCCGCTCCGGTCGACCCGGCGCCCCGCCCCGACCCCGCCGGCGCACCGGGCGTGGCGCTCGCGAAGGCCGGGCCAGCCGAGTGGGCGGTGCCACGAGGAGTGCGCACGGCGAGTGACTGGGCCTGGCGGGTCCTCGTCATCGGGGCGGCGGTGTATGCCGTGCTGCGCCTGCTCGGCTTCCTCTCGGAGGTCGTCATCCCCGTCGTCGTGGCCCTGCTGCTCGCTGCGCTCCTACGGCCGGTGGCGCGGGGGCTCGGTCGCCACCTGCCCCCCGGGCTGGCGGCCGGGGTCACCGTCGTCGGCACGCTCGCGCTCATCACGGGCCTGCTGTCGTTCGTCGGTTCGCAGTTCTCCGGGCAGTTCAGCGACATCCTCGACCAGACTACGAAGGGCATCGACGAGATCCGAGAGTGGCTCCGCACCACCTTCCACGTGAGCGACACGCAGGTGGGGCACTGGATCGACACCGCCAAGTCGGAGCTGACGTCCGGCCAGAGCAACCTCGGCCAGACGGCGGCCCACGCCGGCCTGACGGCGACGCACGCCCTCGCCGGCTTCTTCGTCGCGCTGTTCGCCTTGTTCTTCTTCCTCTACGAGGGCGACCGGATCTGGGCCTGGGTGGTCCGGCTCTGTCCGCTCGGCACCCGGGCGAGGGTCCACTCCTCCGGCCTCATCGCCTGGGGCCAGCTATCGGCCTTCACCCGAGCCACGGTGATGGTCGCAGCGGTCGACGCCACCGTCATCGGCACGGGGGCCGCCATCCTCCGCGTGCCGTTCGCGTCGGGCATCGCCGTCCTGATCTTCTTCGGCGCGTTCATCCCGGTGGTCGGAGCGTTCGTGTCCGGCACCGTCGCCGTTCTCCTCGCGCTCGTCGCCCTCGGGCCGATCCAGGCCCTGGTCATGCTCGGCGTCGTCGTCGGGACCATGCAGCTCGAGAGCCACGTCCTCCAGCCGTTCCTGCTCGGCAGGGCCGTGCGCGTGCACCCGCTGTCGGTCATCCTCGGGATCGCAGCAGGAATCATCACAGCAGGAATCGTCGGTGCCCTGATCGCCGTGCCGTTGATCGCCGTCCTCAACGCCGTGGGCCATCACCTGCTCGATGCGGACGAGGCGTCGCAGGGAGATCCCGACGCGCTGACCTCGCCCCGGCTCGGCCCTGCCGAGGCCGCCGCCGCGCAGGAGCTCCTCGACGACGACCAGGCGGCCCGGGCGTCCGGGGAGGCGGCCGGCCCGGACCCCGAGCTCTCGGGCCAGGACTGACCCGACGCCGGCGCTGGGCGGTGAGCCGGCCACCGATCGGCCGGCGTCAGGCGCCGGCGAACCGCCGCTCGGGCTCGGCGTATGCCGCGTCGTCCCCGAGCACGACCGGCTTGGAAGTGGGCGTGGTCTCGGCCGGCGGGGGGGCTGGATGCTCGGCCTTGGCCTTCATCGCATAGGTCGGCCGGGGCACCGGGACCGGGTCCCAGGTGAGCGGGATGTCGTCCTCGTCGACGAGGAGCGCCGCGGGGGTCACGACGGCCGGCTCCGGCTCGACGGCGGGCTCGACGGCGGGCTCGGCGACGGCCGGCGCGCTCTCCGCGGTCTCCACGGTCTCGGCGGCCACCGGGGGCTGGACGATCTCGACGACGTGGCCCTCGCTCGGGTGGGCGCGGCGGGCGAGGGCCGAGCGGCGGGCGCGGGTCTGGGCCTGGACGCCCGAACGGAGCCACAGGAAGGCGGTCACGGCAAGGACTGCGGGCGCGGCGGCCGACCACCATGGAAGCAGGGCGAGCAGGGCGACGGCGCCCACGGCCACCGTGGCGACCATGCCGAGGAGCAGGGTCAGCCCGCGCAGCCGCCGGCTGGGGTGCATCGGTGTCACCCGGACCGACACCGGTGACCGCTTCGGGCTGCGGCGGTCGGTGCCGGCGGGTGCGACCCGCTCGGCCGGCGGGTCAGCGTCGATCAGGGCATCGAGGGCGGGCACGGCGCGGGTCGGGCTGGCGGCATACGACCGAGGGGTCTCCGGGAGCACGGCCGGCGCGCCTCGCTGGAGGACACGCATCGACGCGGAGAGGTCGTCGACGGTCCGGGCGGTCGCGAGGTGCTCTCGGCGGCGCACCCAGTAGACCAGGAAGTAGGCAGCCCACACCGCAATGAGGGCGAGGAAGATCACGCTGCTCGGCTGCACGGTCCAGACGCTATGCGGGCGGGCGATTCTTACCGTGGACCCGCATCGGTGTGTCGCCAAAGTGACGGTTGTGAATTCCTGAGGCGGGACATCAGGGATACCCCCCGGAGGTCCTCCGCGGTGAGCGCGAAGGAGCGGTGGTCGCGCCACTCACCGTCGATGTGGAGCATCCGCAGCCGCAGGCCCTCCTCCCGGAACCCGAGCTTGCGCATCACTGCCAGGCTCGCGGTGTTCTCGGGGCGGATGTTGACCTCGATGCGGTGCAGGCCGAGGACGTCGAACGCGTGGTCGCCGGCGAGGGCCAGGGCCGTCGGCGCCACCCGGCGGCCCGCCACGGCCCGGGTCACCCAGTAGCCGGCCGAGCAGGACCGGAACGAGCCGAGGACGATGTTGCTCAGGCTGATCTGGCCGACGATCCGGGCGTCGACCTCGATGAGGAGCGGGAGCATCCGGCCCGCGGTGGCCTCGTGGTCGTAGTGCCGGACGAGCTCGCCGAAGGACCGGAGCGCAGACTCCTCGATCGGCGAGGTGGCGTCCCAGGGCTCGAGCCAGGCGGCGTTGGTCCGCCGCACCCACTGGTACTCGCGGGCGTCGGACACCGCCATGGGCCGCAGGACCACCGGGTCGCCCGACGGGGCCACCGCCACCAGCCGCACGGGCCAGCCCACGGCGGGGTCGTTGCGGCGCCGCCACATCAGTGGTCGCCCCCGCCGATCTGGTGCAGGGCGTGGGGCACGATCGCGGCCAGCACCTCGAGGGCGTCGCGGACCCCACCCACCGATCCAGGCAGGTTGACGACGAGGGTGCGCCCGGCCACCCCCGCGAGCCCCCTCGACAGCGCCGCGGTGGGCACCCCGTTGGCGGCGCCGGCCGCCCGGATGGCCTCGGCCACGCCGGGCAGCTGCAGGTCGAGCAGCGGGGCCGTCGCCTCGGGGGTCCGGTCGGTGGGCGTGATGCCGGTGCCCCCGGTCGTGAGCAGCAGGTCGGGCTCGCCCTCGAGGGCGGCGGCGATCGCCCGCGCCACCTCCGGGCCGTCGGGCACCGCGGTCGGCCCCAGGACGTGCAGCCCCCAGGTGCGCACCGTGTCGGCCAGCTGGGCGCCCCCGCGGTCGGGGTAGATGCCGTGCGCCGCGCGCGTCGAGCAGGTGATGACGACGGCGACCTTGCCCGTGAGGTCGGGCGTGCCGTGCTCGCCTGGGCTCATCGCTCGCTCCAGTCGCCGGAGCGCCCGCCGGACTTGGCCGTCACCCGCACGTCGGTGATCCGGGCGTGCTTGTCGACCGCCTTGACCATGTCGATGAGCGCCAGCGCCGCCACGGCGACGGCCGTGAGCGCCTCCATCTCGATGCCGGTCCGGTCGGCGGTGCGGACCGTGGCCGACACCTCGACGCCGTCGTCGACCACCGTGAGGTCGACCGCGACGCCGTGGACCGCGATGGGATGTGCGAGCGGGATGAGCTCGGGGGTGCGCTTGACCGCCTGGATGCCGGCCACCCTGGCCACCGCCAGCGCGTCGCCCTTGGGCACCGTGCCGCCGCGCAGTGCCTCGACGGCGGCCGCGGACAGCAGGACCCGCCCCGCCGCGCTGGCCTGCCGGGCGGTGACCTCCTTGGCGGAGACGTCGACCATGTGCGCGCTGCCGTCGGCTCGCACGTGCGTCAGCGCACCGTCGTGGTCCTCAGCACCCATGGGGACGATCCTGCCCCAGGAGGGGGACACAGGTGAGGATGTCGCCCGCCTCCACCCGGTCGGCCTCGGGCGGGACCACGGCGAGCGCCGAGGCCTCGGCGAGGGCGCTCACCGAGTGCGAGCCCTGGCCGCCGAACGGCCGCACGCGCGGCAGGGCTCCGGGCTCGGTCGGTGGGGCGACCGCCACCCGGGCGTACTCCGCCTTCCCGGCCACCGACCCCCACGCCCGGCCCGCCGCCGCCGGGAAGGTCGGCGTCGCGAGGGGGCCACGGCCCGAGAGCAGCCGCAGCGCCGGGAGCACGAACACGTGGAACGACACCAGCGAGGAGAGCGGGTTGCCGGGGAGGGTGACGATGGGGACGCGCCGCGGGCCGACGACCCCGTAGCCCTGGGGCATCCCCGGACGCATCGCCACCTTGACGAACTCGACTCCGCCGTCGGCCGAGAGCACCTCCTTGACGGTGTCGTAGGCGCCCATCGACACCCCGCCCGAGGTGAGGACCAGGTCCGGCTCGCCCGGAGGGTCGGCGAGCAGCGCCCGCATCGCGCCCGCCTCGTCACGCAGGTGCACCACCGCGGCGACGTCCGCGCCGGCGGCCCGGACCAGCGCGGCCAGCATGATGCCGTTGGAGTTGACGATCTGCCCGTGCCCGAGCTCGCCGCCGGGCGAGACGAGCTCGTCGCCGGTCGAGACCACGGCGACCCGGGGCCGGCGGACCACCGGCAGCTCCGCGACGTTGGCCGAGGCCAGCAGGGCGAGGTGGCCGGGGCCGAGGGCGGTCCCCGCCGCGACGAGGCGGGCCCCGGCCCGCACATCCTCACCGCGCCGCCGCACGTGCCGGCCCACCTCGGGCGCGATCTCGAGGCGGGCGGCCCCGATCCCACCGTCGCTCGCCTCGACGGGGACGATCGCATCGGCGCCGTCGGGCAGCGGGGCCCCGGTCATGATCCGCATCGCGTGCCCGGGCACCAGGACGTGCCGCCGGGTGTCTCCGGCAGCGATGTCGCCGTCGACGGGGAGGCTCACCGGCGCGTCCGGGGTGGCGCCCACGAGGTCCGTCGCGCGCACGGCATACCCGTCCATCGCCGAGTTGGTGAACGGGGGGAGCTCGACCCTGGCGGTCGCGTCCTGGGCGATGACGAGGCCGAGAGCCTCCCCCACCGGCACGGTGACGGCAGGCAGCGGCGCGAGCAGAGCGAGGATGGCGTCCCGGTGGTCGGCGACGCTGACCAGCTCAGGCATCGGTGACCTCTCCGGTGAGGACCGCACCGTCGGGGACCGCCCACGGTGCGCTCCCCCCCACCCTGACCTCGCCCACGCAGCGAACGCCGGCGCCGAAGGTGACGTCGCCGACGACGGTGAGCGAGGAGCAGTCGGCGATCGCGGGCACCCCCCGCGGGAACCGCGCCTCGAAGTCGTCGATGAGCCGGTAGGCGCCCGACAGCTCGACGAAGGGCTCCTCGCGGGCGGTCGTCGCGACGACCTGCGTGTCCTCGTCGAGGCGATAGAGGTCGGAGCGGATGAGCAGCAGGTCATTGGTGGTCTTGACGGGCCGGAACCTGCTGCGCGGCACCAGCAGCGCGCGTGAGTCCTCGAACACCTCGATGGCGGCCCCCATCGCCGACTCGATCTGGATGACCGGAGTCGAGGCGGGGTCGGTGGGGTCGACGGGCTTGCGGTTGATGAGGATCGGGAGCCCCAGCACCCCGCCGCGCTCGTCGAGCCGGGCGGCGAGGACGTCGAGGTCCACCCACAGGTTGTTGGCGTGGAAGAAGCCGTGGCGGTCGGTGTCCTGGAAATAGCCCATGTCGTCGGGTGCGACCATCGCGTTGTCCCGCAGCACGATCCGCCCGTCCGACCGCCGGACCGCGAGGTGGCCCCCCTTGCGGTCGTTGAGGGTCCGGACGCAGACCTCGGCGACGTAGGGCACCCCCTCGGCGGCCATCCACGCAGGGATCGTCGGGTCGCACGTCGCGCCGAGGTTGTCGGCGTTGGACAGGAAGGCGTAGCGGAACCCCCCCTCGCGCAACGCTGTGAGCAGCCCGGTAGCGAGCATCGACACATAGACGTCACCGTGCCCCGGGGGACACCACTCGAGCGAGGGGTCGGCCGGATGGTCGACCGGGGTGAGGTCGTCGGCCCGCAGCTTGGGCTCGGCGTTCTGCAGGAAGTCCGGAGGTATGCCGTGGACCGTCAGCTCCGGGTAGGCGCCGATGATCTCCAGCGACCGGTCCCGCGTGCGGAAGGAGTCCATGAGCACCAGCGGCAGGTCCACGCCGTATCGGGCGCGCAGCGCGAGCACCTGCCGGGCGATGACGTCGAGGAAGGTGAGCCCGTCCCGCACCGGCAGGGCGGTCTTGGGGCCGGAGATCCCCATGCTCGTGCCGAGACCGCCGTTGAGCTTGACGACCACCGTCCGGGCGAGGGCCTCACGCCGGGCGTCCGCACCGGGGCGGAGGTCCTCGAGCCCGGCGGGCGGGGGCAGCGGCGCGATGGTGTCCTCGGGGATGAGCCCGGTCACGTCGGCCTCGAGCTGGCGGTAGTAGTCGGTGAAGACGGCCACGGCCCGCTCGTCGATCCCACGCTCGCGCATGCGGGCGACGGCCCCGCTCAACCCCTCGGCACTCATGCGCCCAACCCTACGGAAACCTACGATGTGGTGGGTGAGCGACCAGGCGAAGCGAGAGCGGCGCAGCGCACTGCGTGCGCAGCGCCGGGAGATCGTCGGGCAGCGCGACCACCTCGGCGACAACGCCGCCCTCGCCGAGGCCGGCGTCGATCTCGTGGCGGCGCTGGGGCTGGACGACGGCGACACTGTGACCCTCTACGAGTCATGGGCCGGCGAGCCGCCCACCTCCGCCCTCGCAGCGGCCCTCGTGGCCCGGGGCATCCGGGTTCTCGTCCCCATCACCGAGCCCGACCTCGACCTCGACTGGCGGGAGCTCGGCGACCCCGGCGCGCGGCCCCTCGGACATGGAGCCGTCTCCGGGGCCGACCTCGTCCTCGCGCCAGGGCTCGCGGTCGACCGGTCGGGGACCCGGATGGGACAGGGCGGCGGGTGCTATGACAAGGCCCTCCCCCGCCGCCGCCCCGGGACCCCCGTCGTCGTGCTCCTGCACCCCGGCGAGCTGCTCGACGAGGGTGGGCCGCCATTGCCTCGTGAGCTCCACGACGCACCGGTCGACGGCGTCCTCACCGCTGACGGGGTGACCTGGCTCGCGGGCGGGCCGGCCTGACGCGCCGACCCCGCAGGCACGCCGCATACCCCGGGCGGATGCCGGGTGGCGGAGCCGGCGATCAGCCGCCGGCCGTGGGAACGAGGGTCAAGGTGTCCTTGGTGGCGGACTGCACGGCGGCCCGGCTGAACGGCCAGGGGAACTGGCTCCCGTGGATCCAGGCCCCGATCTGGTCGTCGTAGTGGGCGTCGAACGCGTGCCCGCTGGCGCCGGTCTGGTTGACCCAGGTCGAGGCGTCGAGGTCGGCGAGGTTGACGACCATCCGCATCGACGGCGCCCAGTTCACCTCGTAGCCCTGGCTGGCGTCCCACCCGTTGGCATCGACGATGGCCGACCCGCCGGGCATCTGGAAGGGCCCACGGTTGAACACCCAGTGCAGGACCGAGCCCACCCCGCCGCCCGGTGTGTCGCCGCCCAGCACCCGGTGGCGCAGGGTCAGCTGGTGCAGTCGCCCCCACTGCCACTCGGCGGGGTCCTTGCCGAGCTGCTCGGTGAGGTCGAGCCGGGCCGCGACCAAGGCCTGGCGCAGGATCTCGTCCCTGCCCTCGGTGACGTCGGCCGTGCTCTTGTTGTCCCACCAGGGGCTCTTGGGGTCCTTGAGCAGGACGGCGACGGCCTCCATCCACCGGTCGCCGCCGTCGGCCTGGAGGTCGGCCGGCAGCTCGTCGTCGAAGAGAAGCGAGAGCAGGTGGGACCACACCGCGTTGAAGTAGGCCGCGGCGGCCGAGGAGCGCGAGTCGCCGAGCGGTTGGGCACCGTCCCAGCCACGAAGGAGGACCTGGGCCTCCCTGGTGAAGGCCGCGTCGCCTGACCCGTCGTCGTCCTTGAGCTGGACGGCCAGCAGCGCCGTGACGAGCTCGGAGGCCGCCTGGTTGTGGGTGTCCATCTGGATCGAGGCCATGTCAGCCGGGCTCACCTTGTCAAGGGCCTTGAGCCGGTCCCGGATCCGCTGGGCCCTGAACCCGTAGTCCCACTCGCTGGTGAGGAACGGCGTCCTGCTCTGGGTGACGGCCTGGTTGGCCGTGACGATCACGCCCTCGGGCGGGTCGAGGGTCCAGGGCAGCTCCGCGAAGGGGACGAACCCCCGCCAGTCATAGCTCGAGTCCCACCCCGGGGCGGGCCAGTAGCCGGGCGGGGTGCCCGGCAGGGCCGGGGTCCGGATGGGGATGAGACCCGGTGCCTGGTAGCCGATGTGGCCGGCGGTGTCGGCGTAGAGGAGGTTCTGGGCCGGGACGGCGAACTGCTGCGCCGCCGCACGGAAGGACGCGAAGTCGGTGGCGGTGTCGATGGCGAACAGCGCGTCGGCCGTCTTGTTGGGCATCAGGCCGGTCCAGGCCAGGGAGACGGCGTACTGGTGGCCGGCGGCCTCCTTGTCGGCCGTCGGCGCGCTGGTCCCGGCCTGCTGGACGGGGTCGATGATGTCGGAGAGCAGCGGGCCGTGCACGGTGCTGCGGACGGTGATGACCTGGTCGGCGCCACCGGCCACCTTGATCGTCTCCTGCCGGCTCTGCAGCGGCAGCCACTCACCGTCGCGCTGGTAGGTACCGGACACGACCCGCTCGAGGTAGAAGTCCGTCACGTCGGGCCCGAGGTTGGTGAACCCCCAGGCGATCGACTGGTTGTGCCCGATGACGACACCCGGGACGCCGCTGAAGGAGAACCCGGCGACGTCGAGGGGACAGGTGCTCGAGACGGTGCGGCAGTGCAGGCCCACCTGGTACCAGATGCCGGGCAGGCCGACACCGAGGTGCGGGTCGTTGGCGAGCAGCGGCTTGCCCGTGGTTGTCCGCGAGCCGGCGACGGCCCAGGCGTTGGAGCCGATGCCGTCGCCCCGGCCCACCAGCTCAGGCACGGCGGCCAGCGCGTCGGTGACCGCGGCATACGCCGTGTCGGCGGCCGACGAGGTGAGCTCGGCCGACGCCGCCGGCCCTCTCGACGATCCGGACAGCGACGCGGACCTCGACGTGGGCCGCGCGGCGGAGCCGTCGGGGCTGAAGGTCGCGCCCGGCTGCCAGTCCTTGGTCGACAGGATGGGTTCGTGGGTGTCGTAGGGGTAGGTCGGGTAGACCTCGTCGATCTGGCTGAGCGGCATCCGCCCGGCCAGGCGCGCCCGGGCCAGCTCGTCGGTGTAGTCGCTGCGCAGGTCCCAGGCCATGGCGACCAGCCACGCGAGCGAGTCGGCGGGCGTCCAGTCCTCGATCGTGTAGTTGGGCAGGCTCACCCCGAGCGCGACGTACTCGAGCGAGGCCTGCGAGGGGTCCCGGCCGTGCAGGTAGGCGTTGACGCCGTCGGCATACGCCTGGAGGTACTGCCGGGTCTGCGGCTTCAGCGTCGGCAGCTCCGCCTCGGCGACCTGGCGCCAGCCCATCGTGCGGATGACCTTGTCGGTCTCGAGACCGTCCTTGCCGACGAGCTCGGAGAGCCGGCCCGAGGTGATGTGCCGGCGCAGGTCCATCTCGAAGAACCGGTCCTGGGCGTGGACGTAGCCCTCGCCCCGCGCGATGTCGGTGACCGAGTCGCCGTAGATCTGGGGGACCCCGCGCGCGTCCCGGAGTACCGTCACGGTGCCGCTCAGGCTGGGGACGGCCATCTGGCCGGAGGTCTGCGGGAGGGAGCGGCGCACGTAGGAGCTCCCGACGAGGACGACGATTATCCCCACGACGAGCACGAAGGCCACGAGGCCCACGCCGAGTCGGCGGAAGAGCTTCGCGCGGGTCACCCTGCGAGACTAGGACACGAACCGTTGAGACGTGGATGGGACGGGCCGGTGAGATGAGCTCGGGTTGGCGGTGGGCGGAGGTGGGGACGGACGGGGCGGGCTCGTTCACCGTCCACGACCTCGCCGTCGTGCTCCTCGTCGCCAGCCTCGTGCTCGTCGTGGCCGTCGCGGCGGTGCGCCTGTCCGTCCGCTCGGGACTGCCGTCGCTGCTGATCTACCTCGGCATCGGCTTGGCCCTCGGGGAGTCCGGGCTCGGCATCCACTACGACTCCACCGAGCTCACGCGAGTCCTCGGGTATGCCGCGCTGGTCCTCATCCTCGCCGAGGGTGGCCTGACCACGCAGTGGGCCGGGATCCGGCGCGCAGTGGCCCCGGCCGCCATCCTCGCCACCGTGGGGGTCGGCGTGTCGGTGGCCGTCGTCGCCGTCGTCGCCCACCTCGTGCTGGGGCTGTCGTGGTCGATGTCCACCCTCGTCGGGGCGGTGCTGGCCTCGACGGACGCGGCCGCAGTCTTCTCGGTGTTGCGCCGGGTGCCGCTGCCGAGGTCGGTGACGGGGATGCTCGAGGCGGAGTCGGGTTTCAACGACGCACCGGTCGTCCTGCTCGTCGTGGCCCTGTCGGCCCGGGCCGTCGGCGGCTCGGTCGACCCGTGGTGGCAGCTGGGGCTGGTCGCGGTGCTCGAGCTGGCCGGCGGGGTGGCGATCGGGCTTGCCGTCGGGTTTGCCGGGGGGCGGCTGCTACGGAGGTTCGCCGGCACCTCGTCGGCGCTGTTCTCGATCGGCGTGTTCGCGATGGCGATCCTCGCCTACGCCGCCGCCGACCTCGCCCACACCTCGGGGTTCATCGCGACCTACCTGGCCGCGCTGGTGCTCGGCAACATCGGCCTGCCCCACCGGCCCGCGATGCTCGGCTTCGCCGCGGCGATGGGTTGGCTGGCCCAGATCGGGCTGTTCGTGCTCCTCGGGCTGCTGGTGTCCCCCAGCAGGTTGCCCGGACAGCTCGGGCGGGCCCTCGTCATCGGAGCCGTCCTGCTGCTGGTGGCCCGCCCGCTGTCGGTCGTGGTGTCGTGCACGCCGTTCCGCGTACCGTGGCAGACCCAGGCGTTCCTCTCCTGGGCGGGTCTGCGCGGCGCCGTCCCGGTCGTGCTGGCCACCGTCCCCATCACCGCCGGGGCGCCGGGCGTCGGCTGGATCCTGGATCTCGTGTTCGACCTCGTCGTCGTCTTCACGGCGATCCAGGCCCCCACCCTGCCCTGGGTGGCGCGTCGGCTCGGAATCGACGACTCGCACCACAGCGTCGACCTGGCTGTCGAGGCCACCCCGCTCGACGAGCTGGGCGCCCACGTGCTCGAGATCGACGTGGGCCCGTCGTCGCGGATCGGCGGGGTACAGGTCTTCGAGCTGCGACTGCCCGACGGCGCCAACCTCGCGCTGGTCGTGCGCGGCGAAGAGGCGTTCGTGCCACGGGACACGACGGTGCTGCGGCACGCCGACCGGCTGCTCGTCGTCGCGACCACCGCAAGCCGTGCGGCCGCCGAGAAGCGGCTGTATGCCGTGAGCCGGGGCGGCCGGCTGGCCGGCTGGAACGAGAGGGGTGAGGGGGCGTGACGGGGATGGCGGCATACCACGGTGCGTTCCGGTGTTGGACCGCCTGGTGATACCCGTCGGGGTATGCCCACATCCGTCCCGTATCCTTGACCCTCGACGACCCCGCGACCCGCCGGTTCGGGGGTCAGCCGCCCGCCAGGAGGACCACTGTGCCTACGTACGCCTATGCGTGCACGGAGTGCGACCACCGTTTCGAGGTCGTCCAGACATTCAGCGACGACACCCTGACGGTCTGCCCCGAGTGCGAGGGCCGGCTGCGCAAGGTGTTCAACGCCGTCGGCGTCGTGTTCAAGGGCGGCGGCTTCTACCGCACCGACTCCCGGCGCACCAGCGGGCCGAGCGTCCCCGCGCCGTCGTCCGCCTCGTCGTCCGCCTCGTCCTCGTCCTCGTCGTCGTCGTCGTCCACAGCCGACTCGGGGTCGAGCGCCCCGTCCACAGCCTCGAGCTGAGCCCTGTCGGGCGAGGCGCCAGCGACCTAGCGTCGCGGTCATGCACCGCCTCGCCGCACGCCAGCGGACCGCTCGGACGGCTCGGCGCGGCCTGCTCGGCCGCGGCCGGCGCTCGCGGTGGAGGCGCGCCGTCCTTCGACGGGTGCTCGCGGCCGCCCTGGCGGCCGGCGCGGTGGCGCTGACCGTCTCGGCCACCCGTCCCGCGCCCGCTGCGGGCACCATCTTCGTCGTCGTGGCGGCGCACGACATCGCCGCCGGAGCGACCATCGCCGGCGCAGACGTCACCTCGGCGGCCTACCCGGTCGCCCTGCGGCCCCCGGGGGCACTGGCCGACCCCGCCCGGGCCACGGGGCGCCAGGTCGCGGCCCCGATCCTGGGTGGCGAGGTGGTCACGAGCTCCCGCCTGGTGCCGCCCGGCGCCGGCGCGACGGCCCCGGGCGGCCACGTCGCCGTCCACCTCATCGCCGACGACCCGGCCGCCCTGGACCTCCTGAGCCCGGGCACCCGGGCCACGCTCTACCCCGCAGGTGGCGGCCCCCCGCTGACCCGCGACGCGCTGGTCCTCGCCGTCGACCGGGAAGGACCAGCGGACGGGAGCATGGCGGTCGCGACCGGTGGGTCGGCCCGCGGCATCGTCGTGGCTCTGGCGCCCGGCCTCGTCGACCGCATCTTCGCAGGTCAACGGCTGGACGGCGGTCCCCCCATGGTGTCAGTGGCGGCCACCGCGCCATGAGCGTTGCCCGGCAAGGGAATCCGAGACTGTCGCAACCGGCGGTCGGACCTCCCGGCGGGTACGTTGGCCCTGTCCTTCCATTTCCCGACTGCAAAGGAACTCGGCCACCATGAAGGGCTTCAAGGACTTCATCATGCGGGGCAACCTCGTCGAGCTGGCGGTGGCGTTCATCATCGCGACCGCCTTCGCCGACGTCGTCAAGACCTTCACCGCCGTCGTCATGGACCTCGTCGGCAAGGTGTTCAGCACGCCGGACTTCTCGTCGTGGAAGCCGGGCGGGATCTCGTTCGGCGCGTTCCTCACGGCGCTGATCGCCTTCCTCATCCTCGCGTTCATCGTCTACTTCTTCGTCGTCAAGCCCTACGAGATGGCCAAGGCCCGGTTCGCCGAGCCGAGCGTCGCCGAGGCCGCGGACGAGAGCGTCGAGCTGCTCAAGGAGATCCGCGACGCCCTCCGGGCTCGCAGCGTCTGAGGCGGCCTCCCGACGCGGCCGGCACCTTCGGGACGACCGCATGGCGAGGGGCGGGACCGTGATGGTCCCGCCCCTCACGGTGTCCACCGAACCGGGACTCCCGGGTCACTCCCAGTGCGGCGGGCGCTGCTCGCGCAGCCAGCGCTCGTGAGCAGCGTCATCGGGGATCTCGCCCCACGCCACGTCGGTGTCGTCCCGGGTCTGCTCCGGAGCCGGGTCGCGCCGCCGCCGCCGTCGCTTCGGCGCGTCCTCGCCCGCCGTGCGCTCCAGGGCCTCGCCCCCGACGGTCGCGTCATCGGACGGCGCCGCCTCGTCGTCCTCTGCGTGCACCCGACGCGCCTCCTCGGTCTCCATCGTGTAGGCCTGCGGCTCCTCGGCGCCGTCCTCGACATCCCGGCCGTCGGCGATCGCCACGATCCGGGCGATGTCGTGGGCCGGGTCGCGGAAGATGTCGCTGCTCCAGACCCGCTGGTGGTGCCAGCCGAGCCGGGTGAGGTGCTCGGCCCGCAACCGGTCGCGGTCGCGGCCGCTGCGCATGGCCGCATACTTCGGCCCGTCGGACTCGACCGCGACGACGAGGTGACCCGAGACGCTGCGGTCCTCGACGGCGAGGTCGATCGGGTCGGCCGAGGAGCCAAAGCCCTCGTGGACGACCAGCCCATGGGCCCGCAGCCCGTGCGCGAGCTCGGCCATGACGACCGACCCCGACGATGAGCCCGCGTCGGGTGCGGTCGCCACAGCCGCGACGGGGTAGCCCGGCACGCCGCCCCCGTCAGCGGCATACGCGAGGAAGGCCCGGAGCAGCTGGGCCCCGCGGGCCGTGAGCCTGTCGGGGTCGAGGTCGCCGGCGACGAGCGAGGACACCACCGTCATCCTCCGTCGGGCGCGGGTCACCGCGACGTTGAGCCGCCGTTCCCCGCCCTCGATGTTGAGCGGACCGAAGCGGTGCAGGACCCGGCCGTGCGGGGTCTTGCCGTAGCCGATCGCGAGGATGACGGCGTCCCGCT
The DNA here is from genome assembly GCA_964414665.1 of uncultured Intrasporangiaceae bacterium. GTDB lineage: Bacteria > Actinomycetota > Actinomycetes > Actinomycetales > Dermatophilaceae > CAVSJJ01. The sequence continues at coordinate 35,230 of CAYPYK010000004.1, forward strand.
CGTCGCCCTGGACGCGCTCGAGGTTCTTGACGAAGAAGGGCTCCTCGGCGTCCTCGGCGAAGAACTCGGCGACCTCCTCGGGCACGTCCGCCAGCGCCTCGCGAAGCGCCTCCTCGATCCGCCGGGCGTGGGCGCTACCGAGCCCGATGACGCCGAGCGACTCCTCGGGCCGCGACCCGGCGTGCTCGAGGACCAGCTCGACGACGCGGTCGACCTCGGCCTGGGTCGACTCGACGGCTTCGCCGCCCTCGCGGAGGACCCCCGATCCGTCAACCAGCTCGTGCGCCAGCACAGGCGCGTTCCCGGTGCCCGGGAAAGTGACGAGCGAGCCGCCGTAGACGTGGGTGTTCGCGAACGCGATGAGCCGCTCGTCGAGCGAGCGGTAGTGCCAGATGAGCCGCCTGCTCGGCAGGATCGCGGCGAGGACGTCGAGGATGGACTCGACGCCGTCGGTGAGGGCCTCGGTCGGTGGCTGGTCCTCGGGATCGGTGGCGGTCGTGAAGAACGAGGTCGGCGGCAGCTGGCGACCGTCGCCGGCCACGACGACCTGGGTCGCGCGGGAGATCGCCGAGATCGCCTCGGCAGGAGGGATCTGGGAGGCCTCGTCGAACACGACGACGTCGAACCACACCCCTGGTGGGAGCACGGACGCGACGACGAGCGGGCTCATCGCCCAGCACGGGCGCACGGTGGTCGCCAGCCGGCCGGCTACCGGCAGGAGGTCCCTCAGGGCGAGGTGCCGGCGGGACTTGGCCGCCTCGGCGCGCAGCCTGCTCTCCTGGTGCGGGTTGTCCCGCGCCACCCTGCGCACGTGGTCGGCGACTCCACGTGAGATGCGGGATGCGTTCTCGCGCAACAGCGCGGTGTCGGCGGCGGCGAACTCGGCGACCGTGCGGCGGAGCCGGTCGCCGTTGTGGGCACCGATCCGGGGGTCGCGGAGCATGACGTCCTCGGACACCGAGGTCCACCACACGAAGTCGATCTCTGCCGCCACGTCGTCAGGTTCGACCCGGCGGGCCGCGAGGTCGGCGACGACCGGCGCCAGGCCCGCGTTCTCGACGTCGTCCATCACGCCGATGACCCTCGGGACGACGGCGAGCCGGTCGAGGTGTCCATCGAGCTCGGCCAGCCGGACCCGCACCGCGTCGAGGTCGGTGTCGAGCAGCCGGGTTGCTCCCTCGGGGCGGCCCAGCCTCTCGTCGAGCCAGGTGAGGTCGACGACGACGGCGTCGAATGCCGCCTGGGCGCGGTCGAGGTCGCCCGGCAGCTCCGGGCGGCCCCCCGCGCCGGCCATCTCGCGCCAGGTGCTCCGTTGTTCGCCGGCGTCGAAGAGCGCCTCGTGCAGGTCGGCCGGAGGCGGCCCGGGCCGGAGCAGGCGGCGTGCCTGGCGCACCAGGCCCCGCCGTTCGAACCACCCGAACTCGATCCCGCGCTCCGCTCGGTAGGCCTTGTCGCCGGTGGCTGCGACGAGGTCGTCGAGGGGCACATCGAAGACCTCGGGCCGGAACGTCTCGAGAGTGTCGCGGACCTTGCCGAGGACGGCGAGGGTGGCCCCCCAGCCGCGGATCCCGGTGGCGCTCGGGACCGCGACACCCGAGAAGACCTCGTCGATCGTGGACTGCAGGCGGTCGATGGCGCCGTTGGAGAGCCGCCCGGTCGCCTCGCGGGCCGCGATGGCCTCCTCGGCGGTGGCGATGCGCGCACCGAACCACGGGTCGACCTCGTCCCCCCCGCTGGTGGCCTCGCCTCCGGTCGACCAGGCGCCGAGGGAGGCCGCCCCCGCCAGGCGCGAGCCGAGCTCGGCGACCTCGTCGCGGCTCAGCGACGCCAGCTGCTCCCCGCGCAGCCGGACCCGGCAACGGGGCGGGTGTGGCCGGTCCGTGAGACGGCTGATCGCCTCCTGCGCGTCATAGGCCGACACCCCCCAGGGCACCCGCACCTCGTGCATCGCGGCGAGGTGAGCGTCGAGGATCTCCCGCGTGGTCCGGATGGCCGCGACGACCTCCCGGTCGGGGGGGGCGTACGGCGCCTCGGCGGCCGCGTCGAGGCCCGACACCAGCTCCTGGGCGATCCGGCGGCGCACCCGGGCGCCGTCGTGGAGGTCGAGGACGAGGTCGCCGAGGCCGACCCGGCCGAGCCGCCCGACGACGGCGTCGATGGCGGCCCGCTTCTCGGCGACGAAGAGCACCCTCTTGCCGTCGGCGGCGAGCGAGGCGATGAGGTTGGCGATGGTCTGGGACTTGCCCGTGCCGGGTGGTCCGTGGATGACGAGGTGGGCGCCCTCCCGGACGGCGTCGATGGCGTCCTGCTGGGAGGAGTCGGCGTCGAGGACGACCGTGTCGCGCTCGGGGTCCCGGTCGAGGCTCTCGCCCCGGTCGGGATCCTGCAAGCGCACCGAGCGCATCGCGTCGGGGTCGCCCGCGAGCGCGGCGACGACGTCGTGGTGGGCGAGGTCCGCGCCCTGCGCCGAGAGGTCGGCCACCATGGGGAGCTTGGCGTACGAGAAGGTGCCAACGACCAGGCGGGGCGCGATGGCGAAGTCCGGCACGTCCGCGCACGCGGCGCTCAGGGCTGCATACACGGGGAACGGGTCGAAGGCGCTGGCGCTGGAGGCGAGCTCCTCGAGCGGGTCCACGTCGAGCTCGATGCCCTGCTCGGAGCGTAGGTAGTGGACGAGGACGGGGTTGAGCTCGGCCTCGTCAGCGAGGTCCAGGGTGTAGTCGTCCTGCGCGGGACCGGTGGGCCGCAACGTGATCGGCCGCAGGAGCACAGGGGCCGCGGGCACGCGGGAGACGCTGGGGCCGAGGCTCCAGGTGGCCATGCCCAGCGCGAGGAACCCGGTCGCGATGCCGCGCTCCTCGCGCAGCTCCCTGCTCTTGGCCGCGATGGCGCGCGCCCGGCGCCGGGCCTCGTCGAAGGCCGCCGGCTCGCGGACGAGCGTCGACAGCGTCGTCCGGCGACCGGCCATGAAGCGGGCCAGCCCGGCAGGGTGGGCCGTCGTGAGGTCGAGCGTCCCGGTCGGGAGGTCGCGATACCACAGCAGCGTGTTGCGGCCCCCGAGGTCGACGAGGTGGCCGGTCCACAACCGCACAGCGGCGCTCACCCGGTCGGCGCGGGGGTCCATGCTGTCGCCGGAGCCGGCGCTCGGGCCGGTATCCGGGCGCGGGTCCTGGCCGGCCTCACTCACCCTGGCAGGCTAACAACGTGGCACCGGTTGGCCCGAGAGGCCAGCCGCGCACCGTCCGATCCATCGCCGCACCGGGCCCGGCAGGCGGTAGGTCAAGCCACCTCGAGGTCGGCACCGCCGGTCGGGTCGGACAGCGGGTGCGAGTCTCCCGGCTCCGTCGGGGTGAGCGCGGCGGCGATCCCGATGGCGACCGCGAACCCGAGCGCCGCCAGCGAGAGGGCGTGGAAGCTGCCGCGGTCGACGATGACCCCGGCCACCGCGCCCCCGAGCCCCGCCGCGAGACCCATCACCAGGTCGGAGGCGCCCTGGACCCCGGGGCGTTCCACGGCCGGCACCGCCGAGGTCACCACGGTCGACCCGGCCACGAGGGTGCCGGACCAGCCCACCCCGAGGAGGAAGAGCCCGAGCAGGAGCGTCAGCGAGCTGCCCGCGGGCGACGCCGACGCCAGCAGGCTGGCCGTCGAGAGGATGAGCGAGCCCGCGACGACGACGGCCCGGCCGCCGAACCGGTCGACGGCTATCCCGGTGAGGGGCGAGAGGGCGTACATCCCGAGGATGTGGACGCTGATGACGAACCCGATGACGGTGAGCTCGGCGTGGCCCGCCTTCATGTGCAGGGGCGTCATGACCATGACGCTGACCATCACGCCGTGGCCCAGGGCGAGGGCGATGATGCCGAGGCGGGCCACCGGCCGCGCGGCGACGACGCGCAGCCCCCGCAGGACCGACCCGTGCGCCCTGGTCGCAAGGTGGGCGCGGTCCTCCGTGATCAGCTCCAGGGCCGCCAGGCGGCGCGCCTCGAGGAGCGGGTCCGGGCGCAGCCGAACGGCGACGACGCCGATCGCGAGGACGAAGCCGACGAGGGAGAAGACGTAGGGCCCGGTGAGGCGGGGCAGGCCGAGGGCGGTCGCGACGGGGGCGCTCGGGCCGATGAGGTTGGGGCCGACGACGCTGCCGATGGTTGTCGACCAGACGACGATGGACAGGTCACGCCCGCGGTGGGCCGGCAGCGCGAGGTCGGTCGCGGCATACCGGGCCTGGTTGTTGGACGCCGTGGCGCCCCCGAACAGCAGGCTCGCGACCAGGAGGAGGGCGAAGCTGCCGATGATGCCCGAGACGACCAGCCCGAGGGCGCCGGCGAGAGCGAGGACGTAGCCGAGGACGAGGCCGGGGCGGCGGCCCCGGGCGGCCATGAGGCGGACCATCGGAACGGCGATGAGGGCCGCGCCGAGGACCTGGAAGGTGCCGCCGAGGCCGGCCCAGCGGGCCGAGCCCGAGACCTCCTCGGCGAGGAGCGCCCCGACGGCGATGCCGGCCGAGAGGCCGACGCCGCCGAGCACCTGCGAGCCGACGAGGGTGGTGACGGTGTGGCCCTGAGCGCGGAGACGTTCGCTGCTCAGGGCCACTCGGTGAGTATGCCGTGAGCCGGGCGCTTCGGGTACGCCCGGCTCACGGGGTCTGTGGGGGTCAGGCCTTGCGGCCGTGCCGCGGACGGTATGCCGCGTCCGGGGCGTGCGACACGCCCGCGCCGACCAGATGGTCAGCCGCGTAGGTGCGCCGCTGAAGGGTGTCGCCAGCGGCGATACGGTCGAGCCGCTCGCTCAGCGTCTGGTACGGACTGTCGGATCGGGGTCGCCTCATGTGGATGACTGTAGCGCGTGGAATTTACCCTGTCCTGGTTTTCTCTTGACTAACCCTTTACTTATTCTCCGCAGGTCTCCGGGGGTGGGTTGGGAGGGCCACTGCGCCTGCGCAGGGGCCCTCGTCGTCCCGTAGGCTGGGCGCCGGTCGTGGCGCCGCTCGGATGCCTCAGCCTCCCCGCCCTCGTAGCTCAGGGGAAGAGCACCGCTCTCCTAAAGCGGGTGTCGCA
>CAYPYK010000005.1:0-8652 GCA_964414665.1 uncultured Intrasporangiaceae bacterium
CTCCCACCTGCTCACCGACCCGCTCGGCACGCTCGCCGACTGGTGGCACGACCTGGCGACCAACCACGCCGCCGACCTGCCGGCCGTGCTCGCCCACGTGCGCGATCTCGTCGCGGGCCCGAGCCAGGTCGCCGACGCCATCGCCGTCGCCGACCCTGCGGTCGGGCCGTGGTCGATCCCGGTCATCGACCACCTCACCCTCGACCCCGCCCTGGAGGACGGGCAGCTGGTCCTCGAGCCGGTCGTGTCCCTCGTCGTGGCCGACCTCGGCGCCGGCTGCACCACCGTCACGACCGAGCTGCGGATCCGCCTGCTCGCTCTCGACCTCGTGGGCCGGCACGCGACGTTCCCGGTCCACGCCGACCTCACCGCGAAGATGCGAGCGACGGGCGGGACCGAGGCCCGCCTGGTGCTGGGCCCGGTCGCCATCGCTGCCGACTACATCGGCGTCCATGCCGGGTGGAGCCCCGAGGCGGGGCTCGCGGTCGACCTCGCCGCGCCGAACCTGGGGATCGAGACCGACTCCGACCGCATACCGCTGGTCATCCCCACCCTCGACACCGGCGGCCACGTCGTCGTCGCGGACGACGCGTGGCACTCGGTCGAGGCGCTCTTCGGCGTGCTTGCCGCGAACGCTCCGCTGGGATGGTTCGCCGACCTGGTCGGCCTGACCGGCTGGACCGTCACCGGCCCCGTCCACGGGCCGAGCCTGTCCCTGCAGGAGCTGGCCACCGACCCGGGACCCGCCCTGTCCGCCTGGCTCGGCGCGCTCGCCACCGACGCCGACCTTCTCGGCACCCTCACCTCGACGGTGGCGCATCTGGTCGGCGGCTCGCTCGACGGCCGAGCAGGCGGGTTCAGCGGCTCCGGGACGCCGACCGACCCGTGGCTGGCCTCGCTGACCTCCCACGGGACCGGGCCGGCACTGTCGGTCTGGCTGGCGCCGCACGGCCCGGTGCTCGCCGCCACCCTGTCCGGCCAGGCCCTGACCAGCTGGCGTCCCGGCGCGCCCGGCCTGCCGCCGGACGGCCTCGCGCAGGCGCTGTTCGACGAGGCCCTGGCCGGTGAGGACGTGGCGGCGCTCGCGTCCGGCCGCGCCGATCTCGGGACGGGGCTGAACGCCCTGACCGGCCGCTGGGTGGGTACCGACGGGCTCGTGGCACCGCCGCCCGACCCCATCGACGCCCTCACGGTCGTGCGCCGTCCCGACGTCACCTCCGCCCAGCTGGCCGCCCTCGACCTCGACCAGCTGGTGCCCGGCGGAGTGCCGGCCGGGTCGGTCGTCGTCCGCGTCGCCATCACGGCGGCCGACGCGCCGGCGTGGACCCCGGCAGCCGGTCGGCTCCTCGACCTCACCACTGCCGGGGTGACGCCCGGATCGTTCACCGTCGAGTCGCCCGCCGCCGGCGAGTGGGTCGTGGCGCTCGCGCCGCGCGAAGCCGCCACCCTGGGCGGAGTGGAGGACCCGACCGGTCTGGTCGGACAGTCGGGGCGGCTGCAGAAGGTCCTGACCCGGCTCGCCACCGCGGGCCCGGTCGTTCTCGTCGCCCTCGGGGGTGCCGGTCACGCGGCGCGCCTGGCGGCCGACGCGGTGAGCGGCGTGACGCATCTGGTCACCCTGGGTACGCCGTGGAGCCCGGTGACGTTCGACTCCGCCCGCACGGGCGCGCCCGCTGACGCGCTGCGCCTGCTGAGGGCCGTGCTGCCCGCCCCCGACCTCGCCGAACCCGACGACGCCGACCTGTCCGTGGGCCGGCATCTGGTCGACGGGTTCTTCGCGGCCGCACGCGGCGCCGACGCCGTGACCGAGCTCGAGGCCCCACGCCCGAGCCTCGCCGTCCGGGCCGGCCTGACCGCGGTCGGCGTCTTCGGGGTGCTCAGCGAGGCGGCGGTGGGGCGCGCAGTGACGGCGGTGTTCGCCGCCGGGCTGTCGATGCGGGCCCAGGTCCGGGTGGCGGCGGCCTCGGCCGAGCCGGAGTCCGCCCACGTCGCAGTCCGCGTGCCCTTCGACCTGCTGACGCCACCGGGCGGGCACGGGATCACCGTCACCGGCTCCTTCGCGCTCAGCCTCGGAGGGGTCGCGACCGAGGACCTGGCCGCCGCAGCGCAGGCCGCCCTGGTGGCCGAGCTCACCATCGCCCACACCGACGGCTGGCTGGTGGGCGGCCCGGGCGTCGCCCCGGTCGGCGGCTCGCTGCCGCTCGAGCTGCGGCGGGTGAGCGCTCGGTTCGAGATCGGCCTGCACGGCGGCACGTCCTCCGCGCAGGTCCGCCTCCACGAGGGGTCGGCTCTCGGCGCCGACTTCGCCGAGCTGCTCGCCGCGCCCGCCGCCGCCGCGACGGGCGAGCTGGAGACCCAGCCGATCCTGCCCGAGGCCAGCGCGATCCTGGCCGCCCTGACGGCCAAGCTCGCGGCCGAGGCGGGTGGCAGCCCCGCCCGCGCCGCGGCCGACCTCCTCGCCGCGCTCGGCGTGACCCAAGCCGGCGGCGGCCTCGTCCCGGACGCGCTGCTGCACCTGCTGCACGACCCGGGCGTACACCTGCGGACCCTGGTCGGTATGCCGCCCAGCCGGGCCGCCCTGCTCACCGCGCTGGCAGGGCTCGTGCCGGGCCTGACGTCCTCCGGCGACACCCTGCAGCTCGTCGCCGGACCGGTGAGCGCCGACGCCGACCTCGCAGCCGGCACCGTGGGCTTCGCCGCTGCGGCACCTGACGGGCTGCTGTCCTGGAGTGCGGGGGCGTCCTTCGACAGCGCCGGCCACGCGTCGTTCACGGTCGGGCTCGGCGACGCGGCGACGGACCCGTTCGCCCTCTCGGCCGGCTCCGCGCCGCACCCGCATGCCGAGCTGGTGCGGCCCGGTGGGCGCCCGCCGATCGGGCTCTTCCCAGCCCTCGACGTCGACGGGCTGGCGCAGCTGGCGCTCGCCGCGATCCCGGCCGAGGCGGTCCGGGTGCTGCTCGAGGGGCTGCGCCGGATCGACGACCAGCTCGCCCTGGTCCTGGACGCCCTCGCCGACGCGCTGGGAATGCTGAAGGCCGCGGACGACCGCGGCATCCGAGCCATCGGCACGCCCATCGGGCTGTTCGAGGACCCGTCCCGATGGTTCCGTCAGGCGGGCGTGCTCTCCCTCGTCGAGGGCGGGGCGTTCGACGCCGCCAAGGTCATCGACCTCTTCGAGAGCCTCAAGCCGTTCCTCGGCCTCGTGGGCAGCCCGCGCGGGCAGTGGCCCATCGTCGGCGGGGTCACCGTCACGGCCACCGCGGGATCGAGCGGACCGACCCTGGCCCTGGACGTCGACGCCACGGCCTGGCTCGCCGGGCTGGCCGGACGGGCCGAGTTCGCGGCCGGCGTGAGCCTCGGGCTCTCGCTGCCGCCCGCCGGTGCACCGCAGCCCGCTGTGGAGGTGTTCGTCGGCGTACCGGACGGCGCCGGCGGCACGACGACGCCCGAGCATCGCCGCGCCGCTCACGTCACCGTCGACGCGGGTCAGCTGCGGGTCTACCTGCGCCCGGCCGCGGGCTCCGACGTCGAGGTCTACCCCAACACGGCCGGCCTCGGCGACCTCATCGCCACCGGGGTGACCCAGGTGCTGCCGCTCGCGCTGACCAGGCTCGCCGCCCTGTCCGGCGACGAGGTCCGCACCGAGGTCGGCGGCCTCGTCGGGGCCGCCGGCCGCGGTCTGGCCATCGCGACGGGCTCGCCGGCGGTCTTCGACGGGACGCCGCTGAAGGCGTTGGCTGCCGATCCCGCGGCATACCTGCGCGCGCACCTCGGCGCCCTGCTGGCCGAGGCCGGTGCGGCCGCGGACCCCGTCCTGGTCCGGCTGCTCGGGCTCGGCGCGGGCGAGCACGCGGCTCGGCTCGACGGCGCCGGGGTGCTCACCGTCACCGTGCGCGGTGCCGTCGTCGTCGTGCACCCCTCGCCCCTCGCGGTGTCGGTGTCGGCGGACGTCACCGGGCTGCCGTTCGTCGACGCGGTCGAGGTGTCGGTCGACATCGACGGCACGGGCCTGGCGGGCTGGTCGGCCGGGGTGGGCCCGGCCGCCCTCGGCCTGGGCGGACCGGTCGTCCGCCCGTTCGTCCGGGCGGGCTCGTCGGCGGCCGGCTGGCAGGTCGGCCTCGGTCTGGGGCTGGACGATCTGGCCCCCGACGCCACCGGACACCAGGAGCTCACGGCGCGGTGGCAGGAGGCGGGCCATCTCGGCATCCTCGTCGCCACGCGCACCAGCGCGACCGCAGTCAGCGAGGACACGACGCCGGGCGGTGTCGCGGTCGCCTCCATAGACGCCGTCATCGACCTCGTCGGCGGTTGGATCCTCGACGTCCCCGAGGTCGGCACGCTCCTCGGCCGGAGTGTCGGCTCCCACGCGAAGACGGTGAAGTTCGTTCTCGAGGGGTCCGTGCTCGCGACGGGCACGCCGGTCCGGCTGCTGCCGGGGGTGCTCACCGGGTGGCCGGGCAAGCTGCTGACGATGGCCGGCCAGCTCGCGGCTGCCGCGCCCACGGTCACCGTGGGGCCGTTCGACATCGGCATCGCGAACACCGCCGGCGTCCTCGGGGTCTCCCTCACGACGGCCGACCAGGCCGGGATCGACCTCAACCCGGACGGCGACATCAGCCTCCACCTCGAGGTCGACGCGTCGTGGATCGAGCCGCCCAGCGGACCGCCGCCGTCACCGGGCATCGTCCTGGACCTGCTGCGGGTCAGCGGTGCGGACCTGGTGCCTGCGCCCGGTGTCGCCGTGAACGGCGTCGGGCTGCGCCTGGGCAAGTCCAGCGGGCCGCTGATCGATGCGGGCCTGCAGCTGCAGACGGTGGCCCTGCACGTGTTCGGCAGCGTCGTCCTGGGCACCGACGGAAAGCCGGATGTCGCCGGCGGCGTCCAGATCGAGCTCGGCGGGCTCGCCGTGCCGTTGGGTGGCGGCGGGGGCGACAACGCCGTGGCGAAGGGCATCATGCACGACGCGGGTGGCAGCGGGGCGCCGCCGCGGCCGGCCTTCAGCCCGGCCATCGCGGTGCAGGACCACGGCACCGGAGCTGCCGTCTCGCTGCGCGCCGGCAGTGGTGACGGGCCGTGGTTCCTGCCGATCCAGCGGGCGTTCGGTCCGGTCTACCTGGAGCAGATCGGGCTCGGCGTGGCCTACCAGCAGGACCTCACGCCCCGCCAGGTCGAGATGATCAGCCTCTTCCTCGACGGGCAGGTCTCGTTGCTGGGGCTGACCGCCGCCGTCGACAAGCTGCGGCTGGGCTACCACGTCTCCCGACCGCTGTTCGACCCGTCGTCCTGGGAGGTCGACGTCGCCGGGTTCGCCATCGCGGCGAGCTTCGGGCCCCTGACGCTGGCCGGTGGGCTGGCGAAGTTCGATCTCGACCCGCCGCTCGTCGGCGTGGAGTACCTGGGGATGCTGAAGATCGGCTACAGCATCTACGGCATCGACCTGTTCGGCGGCTACGCGCACCCGACCGCGCCCGGTGGCGCGGAGTTCGCGTCGTTCTTCGCGTTCGGCGTCCTGCACGCTCCGCTCGGCGGGGTCCCGGCCTTCTTCGTGACCGGCATCGGTATCGGCTTCGGCATCAACCGCGAGCTGCACACCCCGACCATCGACGAGGTCAACAGCAACCCGTTCATGCTGGCGCTGCGCGCGAGCGGTCCGCCCCAGGACCCGATGCAGCAGCTGAAGGACCTGCGCGACAACATCAAGCCGGCGCAGGGCGAGTACTGGATCGCCGCCGGGATCAGCTTCACCAGCTTCGTCCTGGTCACCGGCGAGGTCCTCATCACGGTCCAGTTCGGCGACGGGCTCGAGGTGGCGGTCCTCGGCCTGGCCCGGGCGCAGCTGCCCGACGCGGCGTTCCCGCTGGTCTCGATCGAGCTCGCCCTCCTGGCGCGCTTCTCCACCAAGGAGGGCCTGCTGCTCGTCCAGGCGCAGCTCACCGAGAACTCCTGGCTGCTCGAGAAGTCGGTGCGGCTCACCGGCGGCTTCGCGTTCGAGACCTGGTGGAAGGGGCCGAACGCCGGGCAGTTCGTCATCACGGTCGGCGGCTACCACCCGCGGTTCCAGCACGACGGCTACCCGCTCGTGCCCCGGGTCGGGCTGACCTGGCAGCCGGCAGACTCCATCAGCATCACCGGCGGGGTCTACTTCGCCCTCTGCTCCGAGGCGATCATGGCGGGCGCCGGGATGCACGTCGCCGCCCACCTCGGCCCGGCCCACGCGACGCTCGACTTCGGCGGCGACGGCATCGTCTTCTTCGACCCCTTCTTCTTCGACATCGCCGTGTATGCCGAGGCGCGGGTGGGCATCACGATCTGGCTGCTCTTCGGCAGCGTCGACATCGACGTCTCGCTCGGGTTCGACGTCGACGTGTCCGGCCCGCCGATCCACGTCGAGGGCCACTTCTCGGTTCACGGCATCGGCATCCCGTTCGAGTTCGGTGAGAAGAGCAACCCGGCCGACCGTGCTCTGGGGGCCGACGCGTTCGCGCAGAAGTACCTTCGCGGCGACCAGGACGCCCAGATCATGCAGGCTGCCGTCATCAAGGGCGCCCTGACCGCCGGGAAGTCGAGCGACCCCAGCTCCGGCGGGGTGGCCAAGCCTCCGGATGGGACCGCCGCTCTGCCCTTCCGCGTCGTGCCGGAGTTCCAGATGAGCTTCGTGACGACCGTCCCGGCCCTGCAGCTCACCCTGGCCAGCCCCGCCGGGTCACACGCGCAACCGGTGTCGACTCCGGGGCTCGCGGTGGCGCCGATGTATGCCGCGTCGATGACATCCGGGCTGACCGTGACGGTGACGTCCGACACCGGTCAGGCGTTCGACCTCGATGCCGTCACGATCACCCTGCGCCCCGGTGCGGCCTTCCCCAAGGGCATCTGGGGCCCGGCGCAGAACCCGGACGCGAAGACTGTCCCGGCCGGCGACACGGTCAGCGGCTGCGACGGGTTCACCGTCGACACTCAGCTGCCGGCGAGCGACTTCACCGGCGCCCCGGAGATCGACTACCACCAGGTCGAGCTGCCGCTCTCGGGCCGCAAGCCCTTGCCGTTCGTCACGAACCGCGCCAGGACCGACGGACGGGTGACGGCGGCCAAGGCCCTCAAGGACGCGGCCAAGGTACTGCTCGCCGGCGACCCCGACACCGACGAGCGCTTCGTCCGGGCAGCGCTGATGCTCGATGCGGTCGCCGCCGGGCGGACGACCGTGTCGGCGCTGCGCGGTGAGCGCAACAGTGCGCCCTCCTTCGGCTCGCTCGCCGACGACCTGGTCGACAGCCCAGACGCCGTCTCGACGCCCGTCGTGCCGGTGGTCGTCGACCGCACGGCGCCACCCGCGCGTCGGGTACGGCCCATCGTGAAGTCCGTCCTCGGCGCACCGCTGTCCCTGACCCTGGACCGGCCGACCCCGACGACCGTCAAGGACCCGGGCTCGGCCCTCCCGCAGACCGTTCCCCGGTTGGCCGACGTCCAGGCACAGCTCGCCGGCACCACCCAGATGTCCCTGCAGCTGGTGCCGCGGACCGCCCAGGGCGTCGGTCGCACGCTGGCGCCGGTCGGTGTCTCCCCGCTGACCCGCCTGGCTTCCGGAACCGTTGGCGCAGTCGCGAACTCGCGCCCCTCGCCGGCAGCCGCGACTCGGCTGGGCGGCATGTCGGCCAGCCTCGTGCTGGGGGCCGGCGGCGACGGCGCGGTGCCTAGGTCGGGGCGCCGCCGGTCCTCGGCCAAGGGCGTCACCCCGGGCGGCGCGGTCGTCCATGACGGCGAGCTGGCCATCGTGACCATCGCGAACCGGCCGACCGGGACGGTTCCGGACACGCTCACGGTGACCGGCGTTGGCCTGACCCGGGTCGTGTCGATGGCCGCGGGCGGCGCCGTCCTCGACGACCGCATCGTCGGGGCCGCCGGGGCGCCCCAGGACAGCGTCGCGCTGCCCATGGAGACCGAGCGGGTCGCCGTGATCGGGCTCGGGACGCAAGCGGCGGGTGGCGGGTCGGTGCCCGGATGGTATGCCGGACAGTCCCTCCCGCAGGTCGGGTGGGGCGCCGCTGTCGGCGGCGGCGTCATCGTCGCCGCCCAGGGCAACCGGGTCCGTCACCACCGCGAGCGGGGCGACGGTGGCTGGGTAGCCGCCCGCGAGCTCGCGGCCGCGGCGCTGGTCGTCACCACCTTCACCGACCCGGTCAACGTGGTCGCGGTGGTCCTCGACGATGCGGTCGGCGCCGACGCGGCCGCTGAGGTGTCCATCCGGCTGGCCGACGCCTCGCGCCCGTTGGACGCCTCCGGCAGCCCAGAGCCGCCGCAGGCCCTCGTCGACGGGGTGCGGACGATCCTGCTGTATGCCGTGGACACCGTGGGACCGAACCCGAGGGTGTTCGTCGACGGCGCCTCGAGCGGCCAGCTCGCCGGGGTCCTCGGCTCGTCCGTCGGCCTCCCCGCGCTGGCCCACGCGCTGGCCCTGTCCGGCGTCGCCGCCGCCGTGCAGCAGCCCCTGGTGGGCGGACCAGGTCAGCGGCAGGTGGCGATCGCGCTCGGCGACGACGCCCCGCCCCGGCCGCCAACCCCTGGGCACCCGGGGCCGGTGACCGGTGTCGTGACGCCGGCCAAGAAGGCCACCGCGAAGAAGGCCACCGCGAAGAAGGCCACCGCCAAGAAGGCTGT
>CAYPYK010000005.1:8752-37580 GCA_964414665.1 uncultured Intrasporangiaceae bacterium
CGCGAAGAAGGCTGTCGCGAAGAAGGCTGTCGCGAAGAAGGCTGTCGCGAAGAAGGCTGTCGCGAAGAAGACCACCACCGCTGCGGCGAGGAAGAGGAGCAGCCGATGACCACGCCAGGCTTCTTCGAGCTGTACTCGGCGGCCCGGCCGGCCCTGCCCGCCGGCGCGTACACCGCTGTCGGCGACCAGCAGCTGGTGGCCCAGACACCGCACGACGGCCCACAGACCGTCCCCATCGACGACGCCGACTTCCACTTCGTCGTCGACGCCCCGCGCTACCAGATGCCGCCCGACCAGATCCTGTCGACCTTCCCGCCGGCCGGCTCGCAGGGCGACTGGCGGGAGCGTCTCCCGCAGATCGTCCTCAAGCGCCGCACCCTGCCGTGGGAACGCAACCCCGACCCGGCCCACGACCCCGAGACCTCGCCCCCGTGGCTCGCCCTGGTCGTCCTCGCCGAGGGCGAAGGCACCCTGGTGTCCGACGTCGACCCGTCCCAGTGCGTTTCGGCCGACATCGACCTCGGCACCGAGGCAGACGTCCCGCTCGGGAAGTATCTCGAGGTGTCGAAGGACATCGTCGACAAGGTCTTCCCGTGCCGCGACGAGCTGGACCTGCTCTGCCACGTGCGCAAGGTGGACCTCAGCGACACCGAGCTGGCCCTCGGCGACGATGACGGCTTCCTCGCGGTGGTCCTGTCCAGCAGGCTTCCGCAGCCGACGCCACCGACGCAGGCCGGCCAACCGGCGCTGCCGCTGAGGTACACGGCATACCTGGTCAACCTCGAGAAGCAGCTCGACAAGCTGCTGCCCACCGAGCCGGCACCCGTCCTGTTCTACAACGCCCTGGAGGCGACGTCGCTGGTCGACGTCGAGCTGCTTGCCCTCGCCCCCAACGCGACCGTCGACCAGGTCGCGATGCGGCTCGGTCCGGGCGCGGCCTCGATGACGGGCAAGACGGCGCTGGGCAGGCAGGCCGGCGCCACCGGTGTCGCGCCCTTCCAGGCCTCGCGTGGCATCGAGGACAGGGCCGGGGCGTGGCAGACCGGGCCGTCCGCGGCGGGGGTCTCGACGTCGAAGGACCTGGTCGTCGCCAGGGGGTACAAGGCGGGCGTGGGCACCGGCTTCATCACTGCCGTGGCGGCGAAGCTGCGGTTCCCCGTCCTGGTGTCGTGGGACTTCACCTGTACCGCGGACGGCGGCTTCGAGCGGCTGATGAACTCCCTCGACGTCGGCCTGCTCGGCACGGTCGACGAGGCGGCCGCTCCCCCCGGGCTCGAGGTGGCAGCCACCGGGCACGTGGGTCTTGACCATCGCACCCGCCGCGGCGAGGCGACCCGGTCGTGGTACCGCGGTCCGCTGACCCCGCAACCCACCGTGCGCACCGAGGCCGTCGACGGGGTCCTCACCCTCGCCAACACCGGTGACCAGCTGCGAAAGCTCGTCCCGGACGGCCGCGAGGACATCTCGCTCGCCGCGCTGTTCGAGATCGGCCGGCTGCTCACCCTGAACAAGCCGACGCTGGTCGCGGAGCTGATGCAGTGGCGACGGGACCTGTTCGGTGCGGCCCGGGCACGCGAGCTCGCCGAGGCGCTGGTCGGCTCGGTGCTCACCAAGGCAGGTCTGGGGGCGGTCGGCGGGCGGGACGCGTTGGAGAACCTCCTCCGCGCATCGGTGGTCGGGTCGTTCACCGCCATGCCGGCCGACGCCCTGGCGCGCTCGGCGCCTCGGGTGACGGCGCCGCGGGTGCCGGCCGAGCTCGCCGACCTCGGCACCGCAGAGGTCCTGAACGGGCTCGGCGTCAGCGTCGCCGCGATGACCCGCGCGGCCAAGCGGGGCGGGGTGGACGGCCTCGGCGCGGTGCCGGTGGCGGTCGGGACGGCGACGACCGAGCCGGCTGCGCATGACGAGAGGGCCCGTGCCGCACTCTCCGGCGCGCTCGGCCGCCGGGTCGACGACCTCGTGCAGAGCGCTCTGAAGGTGGCGGACACGCCACCGAAGGGCATGCGGCCCAAGCGGGGACGGCGCAAGGACACCCTCGACCGGCTGATCGCCGAGGCCGAGTCACGGGCCCGGGCCGGCGGCACGGGTGCCGGCCGCGGACGGAAGGGTTGACATGGAGCTCAGGGCCACGACATACCTCTCCTCGATGAAGGTCGCCCTCACCACCTTGCAGGCGACCCTCGCCCAGCTCCCGAAGAGCGGCGGCGTCGAGGACGGCATCCGCCCCGACGGCGTGGTGCCCGCCGAGATCGTGCGCTTCCTCGCCCAGCTCCGGCTGCTCCAGGGCGTGCCGTTCAGCTATCTCGTCCCCGACGCGGAGCTGATCCCGGCCGAGACGATCCGGTTCTTCTACCTGGACCGCAACGCCACCGACGCGCTCGTCGAGGGTGCGCTGAGCGTCGGCACCGTCAACGCGGCCGACCGGGCCCAGCTCGCCCAGCTCTACGCGACCGTGCGCGACGAGGTCGACGCTGCCGAGCGCCTGGTGCGGATGAAGGACTCGGACGCGCCGGCCGTCGACGCGCAGGGCCGCCCGGTCGGTGCCGGAGGCCAGATCTCGGGGTTCCTGCTGCGCTCGCGCCTGGTGTCCGGCTGGCCCGGCCTGCACGTGCGGGCGTACGCCACCGACACCCACCCCGACGACCAGACGGTGCCCGACATGGACACCAGCCCGGACCGGGTGCGCCTGCTGCGGATGGAGCGGCTCTCGCCCGCGGTACTCCTGGTGCTGTTCGACGGTGTTCCGGCCGTCGTGCACATCGAGGAGCCGCGTTCGGGCATCCAGTTCGGGGTCCGCCTGGACCCGGGCGCCGACCCGGCCAGACAGACGGCCGTCGTGACGGTCCGCGACGTCCTGGCCCCCAACAAGGGCCCGCTGAGGTCCGGCGGCAAGGACGTCACCGTGCCGGTGCCGTTCCGGTCCGGCTCGCCCGGGGTGATCAACATGAAGAAGCTCAACCAGGACCTCATCGCCGTCACGAGGGCCCACATGGGCCCGGACATCGACGCCGCCGAGTACGCCATGCAGATGCTGAGGTTCCCGTTGCGGCAGGTCTTCGGTGACACCTCGATCTCGCCGACGGCCGACGCGTTCGTCGCCACGATCAAGATCGGCACCCTGACCGAGCGGTTCCAGCTGGCCGCCAGGGTTCTGGGGAGATGACATGAGCCCGTTCGAGGCCAAGGACATCCGTGCCGCGTCGCTCACCCCGCGGTGGGCGGCGCTGAGCCAGCTCGGCCGGGTCGCGGCCGACCTGAACAACCACGACGAGTTCCTCATCCGCGAGCCGCGCCTCCTCGTGCCGATCGACGTCCAGGCCCTCGTGGTGCGCGCCGGGGCGAACGACACCGAGCCGATGGTCCGCCTGCGGTGGCGCCAGGAGACCGGCGAGGAACCGCTGGATGTCCACGACCCCGGCACGCCCCGCGAGCCGGGGGTCCACCTGCTCTGGTCGGCACCCGTCGCCCTCGGGAAGGGCACGTTCGTCGACGACCCGGCCGCCCCCGGCGACGCCCGCCGCCGGCGCCTGCAGCTGCCGCCCCTGCCCGACCGCTGGGTCGTGGTGCGCCTCGCCGTGCCGAGCGGGGCGCGCGACCCGATGGTCACCGGGTGGGTGCTCGAAGCCGACTCCGGCACCGTCAGCGCGCTGACCGAGTGGCCGGCCGGCGTCGCGACACCGCTGGTCGACCCGGTGAGCGCCGACCAGCTCACCGTCCACACCGGCGGCGCGGCGTGGACCCAGGCCTACGACGGCGCGCTGGGGAGGTTCAGCCTCCACGACGACCTGTCCGACCTGGCCGGGACCCAGGTCGAGGGCGACGCCGTGTCCTACCTCGTATGCGGCTGGTGGGCGGTCTCGGCGCACGACCCGCTCGACGGGGTCGGCACCGACACCGGCTACCGCAGCCGGCTGCAGCACCTCGGCTGGAACGACCCCGACCACCCGAGCCCCGACGCCGACCAGCGCGCGGCCTCCGACAAGCGCTACGAGGTGGCGCAGACGTTCGGCCTGGCCGCCACCCAGCGCTACACCCAGCCGGTGCTGCGCGACCCCGGCAAGACCGCCGCGGCCGGCGTCCTCTCCGGTGAGGTCACGCCGCTCGCCAAGGGCGCCCGCCCGGCATACAGCGGCTTCCTCCGCGATGTCGTGGCCGCGGCGACCCTGCCACCCGCACCGACGCGGACGACGTTGCTGCACGGACGGATCCACGGGGTGCCGGCCCGGGGGAAGCCGGCGCCCGACAGCCGCCCGGCCGGCGAGAGCCTGCGGGTCGTCCTCGGCACCTCCACCCCCGACGTGGCCGCGACGCTGTCGGTCGCCGGGACCGGCATGGGCGAGGCCGACCAGGACGCGCGACGCGACGCCGAGCGGCTGCTGGCGGCGTTCGCCTCCGGGGACCTCGTCCGCATCGGGCAGAGCGACGCGTGGTCGGACATCGCGGAGTACGAGCACGCCCACGGCTTCATCTCGATCGCGGGCGGGACCGAGGGCGTCGACCGGTTCGTCGACAAGCCGGCGCCCACCGCCGACCCCGGCGCCGGGCAGCGCCGCGTGTCGTCGGCCAAGGCCGCTCCGAAGGCCCCGGCGGCCTCGCGGGCCACCGTCCTGTGGAGCGCGGTCGAACGCCCCCGGCTGAACGTGGCCCTGGACCTGGCCGTCTCCCGCCGGTACTCGCAGTTCGACGGCCCTCTCAACACGGTGCCGCCCCCGGGGCCGGCCGTCGTCCGCGAGGTCCCCCGCCCGGCGCCGGCATACCACCAGCCGGCGGCCGCCGTGCTCGGCGTGGCCGGCGGCGGCCGGGTGCTCAGCGCCGTCGAGCGGGAGGAGGCCGACGCCAAGCTCGTCTGCCGGCTCTCGGACCAGACCTCCCGCGGGCACACCGGCATCCTCGCCAGCGCCGAGCTGCTCACGACGCTGGGCACGGCCGCCGTACCGGACGAGGTCCTCGACCTGGCCCGGGAGTGCCTGGCGGAGGACCCCTTCCTCAGCACCTGGCGGGCGACCCGGGCCAAGGCCAACGGCGTCGACGGCGACCTTGCCTTCGCCCGGCTCCGCGCGGAGTCAGCCATCTCGCACGCCTACTACACCGCGGACAACGCCCGGTTCGGCAGCCTCGTCGGCACCGACGTCTCCTCCACCGCCACCCGGCAGAAGGCCACCGAGGCGCTGCTGCGCAGCTCGGTGTCGGACGGGGTCTGGGCTCACCCCGAGGGTGTGACCATCTGGGGCCAGCCGTGGCGGCCGCTGTTCTGCGACTGGGCGGTCACCCTCGAGGTCGGCCCGGACGGCGGCTGGGAGCTCGTCGGCACCGATCTGGAGTATGCCGGGGACGCACCGTTGCCGGGACCGGACTCCCTTGTCTTCCAGGGGCGTTCGCCGCTGGTAGCGGGCGCTGCACAGACCGTCGCCGCTGGGATCGACCGCTGGCTGACCGAGGAGCGGCAGCGGGACATCGGCGGCCACGGCCTCGCCGACCCGGCGACCGAGACGGCCCTCGCCGCCCTGCGCGACTCGCTGGCCCGGCTCGACCTGCTGTCCGTGGCGCTCGACGGGGTCCGCGAACAGCTGCTCGGCCTCAGCTACGACCGGGGGCTGCTGCACCGGGACTCCGACGTCGCCGACGACGGGACCCGCCGGGCCCTGGTCGACGCCCTGCCGCGGCTGCTGGCGGCCGGCCTGGTGACGCTGACGGTCGCCCGCCTCGTCGACGCGTTCGGCCGGTGCGTCGACCTTCCGCTGGAGGCGCTGCTCGTCCCCGAACGCGTCGCCCACGGCGAGGACCGGGCGATGCTCTACCGCCCCCGCCTGAGCGCCCCGACGCGGTGGCGGTTCAGCCTCGTCGACGCCGCCTCCACCGCCGTCGACGCACCGCTGGCGTCCATCGACCAGGCGGACCCCACCCGCCAGGTCAACCCGGTCGCCGGCTTCCTCCTCCCCGACCACATGGACGAGTCCCTCGAGGTGTTCGCGGTGGACGGGCAGCCGCTGGGTGAGCTGTCGCACGACGCGTTCTCCGACGCCGTGACGTGGGAGATCGCCCCGGGTCGCACCGATGTCGCACCGGCCGCCGGCCCGACCGACGACCCCGATCCCACCCGCCGGCGGATCGGCTGGCTCGCGGCCGGCCTCGTCGCCTCGGACGCCACGGCCCGCCAGGGGACACCGAACCGGCCGGAGACCGAGTCCCCGCTCTCGGCGATGCTCCGGGCGATCGACACGACTCTCTGGTCGGTGGACCCCTTCGGGTCCTTGGGCACCGAACACATCGCCGGGCTGGTCGGACGGCCGATCGCCGTCGTCAACGCCCGCCTCTCGCTCGACGTCCAGTCCGACGTCGACACCCGGGTCTACGCCGACACCGACGGCGCCGGTGCCCTCGAGCCCGGACGGCAGGCGGTCTACGACGCGCTGGCTGAGCAGATCTTCGAGGTGCGGCTCGGCGAGGTGACCCGGTCCGACGACGGACTCCTGGGTTATTTCGTGGACGACGACTACTCCGTCTTCCACCTCGTCGACCGGGTGATCGCCGACGAGGCGCTTCCCAGTGGCCGGTGCCGCGGCCTGCTCGACCCCGACAACCCCGACCCGCTGGCGCCCGACCCGATCGACCCGACCCATCCCTACATCGACGCTACCGGGGTCATCCGGGTGCGCCCCGGGCAGACGGTGCGGTTGACGCTGCTCATGCACCCCGGCGGGAAGGCGCACCTGACGAGCGGCATCCTGCCCCGGACCAGCCAGGGGCTCGCGCGCGACTGGGTGCAGCCGGGGCTGGCGACGCTGGCGCCGTCGCTGCGCAGCGGGCCTCTGCTGATCGACGCCGACAAGGTGCGCCTGCCGAAGATCGCGTCCTTCCCCGCCGAGCAGCTCTTCACCCACCGGGACACCCCGAACACCTGGAAGGACGACCCGATCCTGGCCGCCACCCAGGCCGCGCTCCTGCCGGACACCCAGCCCGAGGTTCAGGAGGGCTGGGTGCGCATCGACCCCAACCCCCAGGCGACCGGTGGCGCCACCTCGGGTGGGGCCCCGGCGGCCGGCGGAACGACGGCGGGAGGGTAGGGAGGCGACATGGCACGCTACGACTGGCCGTCCTCGCCGCGCGGTGAGGACCGTCCCATGGCCCGGGCCGACTACCTGGCCCGGATGCGACCCGGCATCGACCCCCGGTCGGTCCCACCGCTGCCCCGGTCGGCCCGCAGCCGCAGCCACCGCGCGGTCCCGCACACCATGCCCACCGGCGTCCAGGACCTCTGGTTCCCGATCGGCCCGACGGTCATGTCGAACGGCCAGGCCGGGGGCAACCCCAACGTCGCCGGCCGCGTCCTCGACGTCCAGGTGGAGCCCGTCAAGGGCCAACGGCTGTATGCCGCTGCGGCCGGCGGTGGGGTGTGGTTCTCCGCCAACGGCGGGCGCTCGTGGACGCCGCTGGACGACTTCCAGCTCAGCGACCTCAGCGACGTGCACACCATCTCGAGCGCCCTGTCGTGCGGGGCGATCGGCGTCGACTGGGGCAACGCCGACGACGGCAGCGGCGACGTCGTGTGGGTCGGCACCGGCGAGCCACGCCTGGCAGCGGGGGGACTGACCCCGGCCGTGCCAGCAGGCGGCGGGCCGGGCGGCGGCCTGCCGGGCGGCAACCTGTTGGGGGTGGGCCTGCTGCGCCGCGACCCGGCGATCAGCGGCGGGGCCTGGGGGGTGGTCAAGGGCGATACCTTCGCCGCCGACCACGACACGTTGCGTGGGGCGGCGTTCTTCCGGATCGCCGCGGACCCCACCGTCGCGGGCCAGTTCGTCGCCGGCACCACCAACGGTCTGTACGTCCTGCCGCGCGCCGGCAGCTGGGCCAAGGTGGCGAGCTGGGTGGTGCACTGGGACACCCAGCCCCTGGATGTGGTGCTGACCCAGCCGTCCGCCGGACACCTGCGCGTCTGGGTCGCCTCGGCGAGCGCCCTGAGCGTGGCCGAGGTGAGCGGCGCGGACGCCAACCCGCTCGACCCCACCAAGCTCGTGTTCACGACCGTGGGTCTGCCCGACGTCGCCAAGAACCCGTTACCGAACACGAAGACGCTCAACGCCGGAGGCACCAGGATCGCCCTGGCCGCCGCGGGGACGAGCGTCTACGTGCTCGGCCGCCAGGTCATCCCGCACGGCAGCAAGCGGACCACGCCGGCCGCTGCGCTGTGGGTGGTGGACGCCACCGCCGCCGTCGCCGGCCTCGCCGGGACGAAGCTGACCGGGGTGCCCGAGGACGTGTTCATGTCCACCGGCGACCAGTCCGACTACGACATGGCCATCGCCGCCGACCCGAGCGTGGCGGGGCGCGTCTTCATCGGCGGCGCGACGGTGTCCACCCGCAGCGGGTACAACGCCTCGCTCTACCGCTGCGACACCTCCGCGGCGGCGGCCAACCCGACGCTCATCGGGGAGGGCGTGCACGCCGACGTCCACGTCGTGCGCGTGTGGCCGGCGCCGCCGGCCGCCGCGGCCAAGCACACCGTCTGGGTGGGTTGCGACGGTGGCCTGTTCCGCTCCGACTCCGACGGGGACCCGGGCTCGTTCGCCAACGAGAACGACGGGCTGGCGGTCCTGGAGCCGGGGTTCGTCGCGAGCCACCCGACCAACCCGGGGATCGTCGTGGCCGGCTTCCAGGACAACGGGACCGCGCGACGCGTCGGCGACAGCGTGTGGCGGCAGGAGTTCGCCGCCGACGGCGGGGGGGTGGTCTTCGACCCCACGGGCACCGGGCGCTACTTCCGGCAGTACAACGGGGCCACCTGGAACAGCAGCGACGGCGGCAACGTCGCGCCCGTCTACCGCCGACAGCCGCGCGCCAAGGGCACACTCAAGACGTCGGAGACGATCGAGGGAGAGGCGTCCCTGTTCTACTCCGGGACGTCGTCGGTGACGCACGGCGGGGACGCCCATCTGGCTCTCGGCACCGACCGGGTGTGGTACTCGCGGGACTGGGGCCGCTCGTGGGTCACTCTCCCGACGGCCACCGACCCGCGCGCCGCGGACAACCCGAACCTGGCCCAGGACGTCCTCGACACCACGACGAACCCGTCATACAGCGACACGGTCGGCTCGACCGACTGCTGCTCCACCACCTACACCGGCAAGGGCGCGAGCGGTCCGGGCATCATCACCGTCAAGCTCAGTGCTGCGCCCGACGACGCGAGCGGCAACCTCGTCCTGCGGGCGGTCGCCATGCACTCGAGCGACATCGTGTGGATGGTCGGGACCCGGGCCAAGGTCGCGACGGGAGCCTTCAGCTGGACGCCGATCGCGACGACGCCGCGCCAGAAGGTGCGGGTGCCCCGGGCGGGGAGCGAGACCAACACCCTCAAGGCCGGCGGTCCGCTGAAGTTCCTCCCCACGCCCGACATGGTGAGCGACCTGTGCGTCCACGACCCGGCGCGCGGCACGCTCGGGTCGTGCTACGTCACGACGCTCGGCCACCCGCTGGTCAGCGGGCCGGACACGATGGCCCGCGACACGCTGTGGTGGTTCGACGGCACGGACACCTGGGTGCAGACCGGCCTGCGCAACGTCCACCCCAACGGCACCTGGCCGACAGCCGCCGACCGGGTCACCTCGCCCGCGCTGGGCGTCCTGGTGAACCCCGCCGACACGAGCACGGTGTATGTGGCGACGAGCGTCGGGGTGGTGCGTGGGACCCTCGCCATCGGGGGGACCGCCGCGGCGCCCACCTACCTGTGGACCTGGAGCCGCTTCATGAACGGCCTGCCGACGGCTGCGGTGCAGGACCTCTCGCTGTTCTCCGGCGGCGGGCTCACCCTGCTGCGCGCGGCGACCCAGGCCCGGGGGGTGTGGGAGATCGACCTGGCCGGCGGCGTGGTGTCGCCGCGGACCTATCTGCGGCTGTTCGCCACCGACACCCGGCGGGTGCTGCCGACGCCCACCGGCGGCGACGTGCTGGCGGGCGACGTGGCCAACCCGACGCACTGGGACGACAGCCCGGACGTCCTGGTCGACGCGACCGGGACCGCGTGGGCGGCACCGCCGACCGAGGCCCAGCTGGCGGCGCTGCCGCGCGCCGGAGCGGCCACCGACCGCGCCCAGGTCTCCACCACTTCTCGGCACGTCCAGGTCCACGTCCTGGTCCACCACCGGTGGAGCGCCGTCCTGCCCAAGGGGAAGGTCAAGGTGGCACTCATGCGCCACGACCTGCCGGCGCACGGCATCGTCCCGATCGACCAGCTGTGGCCGCAGCTCGTCGGCGTCGCCGCGCCGGCGGCGGCGGTGCCGGCGGCCCTCAAGGACGGTTGGGAGCCCGCTGCCACCTCGCTCTGGCTGACCCCGCAGGACGATGTCGACACTCGGGTGCCGCGGACGGTGACGTTCGACGTGGACCTCTCGTCCGACCCCACCGGCGCCGCGATCGTGTTCCTCGCGGTCGTCATGAGCGAGCCGGACCAGATCAGCGCGGCCGACCTGTCCATGGGTGGCGGGACGGCGCAGGCCGGGTTCGAGCTGGTCACCACCTCGCCCCACGCGGCCGCCCGGTCCCTGCAGCTGACCTGACCCGGCGGGGCCGGTCGGTCCTGGTCAGTCGTGGGGCTCGGGGTCGGCGGTCACAAGGAAGGTGCCGTTGCCCTCGAAGCCGGTGACGGTGACCGTGCGGCCCGCCAGCCGCGCGAGGTCCCGGTCGGGCCCGAACGCGGCGGCTCCCGCGCGGCGGAGCAACCAGGTGCGCTCCTTCGTGGTGAGGACCACGCTGACCTGTTCGCTCTTGGACCCGCGTCCGACCCGGCGCACGCTCACCCGGCCCGTCTGCGTCGACCGGCTCATCGGCGCAGCACCACCCGGACGTCCGGCGGGCCGCCCGCGTCCTCCCGGACGACGACGAGCGACGCGGCCTCGCGGGATGTCGGCGGCAGGAAGGCCACCTGGGCGCGGGGCGCGCTGCCGCGGGGTAACGGACCATCGGCGCGCTCTGCGTCGAACGTGCGGATGTGCGTCTCGGCGGGCAGGGTTCTCCCGAGGAGGGTTCCGAGGCTGCGGTGGGTCATCCGGGTTCGCGGGCGGGAGGTGGGGGAGCAGGACACCGTCGTGCGGTGCAGCACCTCCCCGATCGCGGCCAAGGTGTGCCGGCGGGTGCCGATCGACGCCGAGGCCATGGGCGGCGAGACAAGGGCACGACGAGCGATGCTCTTCGGTGCAGCCGCCATCCCACCGGCGGTGCCCCCCGCAGCGCCCGAGGCCAGGACGAACGGCACGGCCGAGGGGTCGCCGAGCAGGGCGAACTGGGCCAGGGTCTTGACGTCCGTCGGGTCGAGGAACGCCTGCGACTGGATGAACCGCTGTCGGGCGACGAGCACCGACCGCCCGATCGAGGCACCTGCGAGGACCTGCTCGACGAACAGCCGGCAGATGACGTCGGCATACTCGTTGGTGCTCGCCGGGCCGTAGGCCACGGTCGAGGACCCGAACACGCCGGCCGCCCCGCCCAGCAGGTAGCTCAACGCGACGCTGGCCTGACCACCGGCGGCGGACGGAGGCCAATGTGCTGTGCCGTAACAACATTCGGCGGCCACGACCTGTCCCGGCACCACCTGTGGGGTGACGTCGGCGGCGGCGACGGCGACCGGGAGGCTCCAGCTGTTCGGCGCCGCCTGCCCGTACCAGCTGGGGTCGAACTCGGCGCCGTGGCAGTTGACGAAGTGCACCCGCGGCGCGACATCGGCCGTCGTCCATGCGGGCCCCTCCGGCGGCGATGTCCGGACGGCGCCGGACACGTCGGGCAGCCCGGCGACCGACATCGTCGTCGACCCCTTCCAGACCCGGGCGCTCACGGCGAACACCGGCTCCGGCGAGGCACGCGTGGCGGAGCTGTCGGTGGCTGCGTGGCGCAGCTGGACGAGGAGCGCCTCGGGGTCGCGGTCGCCGGTCAGGTCGGCCAGGCGCCCGACGACCCGGGTCGGCCCGCGATAGCTCGACGCGACCAGCGAGTAGGGGGCGTCGCACGCGTAGGGGAGGTCGCTGGGGACGACCGGGTCGGGGTCGTGGTTCGGGTCGCCGGTCCACAGCGGGTTCGCGAGGTCGACCAGCGGCACCAGCTCGGGCCCGCCGAGCAGCATGAGGTATGCCGGGTTCCGGGCCGCGAAGATGGCGTCGACGATGGCCTTGACCGGCTCTGCGTCGGCTGCCGCGGTGACGGGGGTGGCGCCGACCCGGTGGCAGTCCGCGGCCGAGTCGAGGGCGAAGAGCCTGGTGGTGATCCCGCGGGCTGCGTCCGTCTTCGCCAGAGCGGTCACGGCGGCCCGGATCCGGCGCCAGCCGCTCGCGCCGTACTTGGCCCTGGCGGCGGTGCGGTTGGTCAGCACCACCTTGAGGACGTCGGGAGCCGGCATCCGGTCAGGTTCTCGCGACGACTGTCCGGCGCCAATCGAGCCGGGCCACGGCTGCGAGCGCGAGGGTGACCGCGAGAAGGCCGGCCACGACCAGCCACTCGACCGAGCCGTCGCGGTGGTCGGGGTCGAACCCGAACGCCTCGAGCCAGTCGTGCCAGAACGTCGTGACGACAACGAGGGCCGCCGAGACCGAGGCCAGGATCGCCTCGACCCAGAAGCGGGTCCGGAGCTCGATCGGTGCTGACGACATCGCTCACCTCGATCCACGGCGCAACAGTGATGCGGCAAGCCTGCGCGTCCACGGCCGTCAGGTCAATCAGCCGGCGGTCACTGGCTCACCTGCGAGGACGGTCACCGGCTGCGTGGACACGCTCGAGGAGAACCTGCTCGTCCGGGCCGAGGGGGTGGGGCCGAGCGCGGGGCGCTCAACAGCGACGGTCACCGGGTCTCGGGCATCGTCGCTCACGCCTGGACGCGGTGCTTGGAGCCGGCCTCGTAGTTGCGGTTGGTCAGCTGGGAGTGGAGGTAGTCGTCGGCGAGGAGCTTGGGGATCTGGTGGCGGTGCTGCGGTGAGGGGTCGAACCGCAGCATCCGCTGGCCGCCGACCTCGGTGACGGGGATGTCGTAGTCCGGGTTTGTCTCGACGAAGGCGACGAGCCTCTCGGTGGTCAGGTTGGCGGCATACTCGGGGTCGGCCTCGATCAGGCGCGCGATGGAGGCCATCTTCGCCCTCAGCGCGGGGTCGTCCATCACTGCGGCCTCGAGGCCGGCGAGGCCGTCGATGGAGACGTGCGTGGTCACGGTCACGAGGGTGGTCTTCGCCAGCCGGCGAGCCTTGTCGTCGGCGTTGAGCTTGGTCTGGATCAGGGTGACCGTGGTGAAGTAGGCGTAGCCGGCGCAGGTGAGGACGTCGAAGCGGGGCTCGTAGTAGAGCACCTCGTCCTCGATCGGCTCGTAGACCCCGTCGCGGGGGATGAGCTGGACCCACTTCGCGCGGTGGGTGGCGATCCCCGGGCCCTTGACCCGGTAGGCGACGATCTGGTGCTCGCCGACCCCGACCGCATGAACCATGGCGACCGGCGACTCGCCGCCGGCGTCGTCCGGGACGTCGCCTCCGCGGATGGTCGCGTCGACCGCCTCGAGGTCGGGGATCGCGGAGAGGACCTCGACCAGGACCTGGGAGGAGCTGGTCTGGTACGACGGGTCGTAGGGGATGAACTGCTTGCCGGTCAGGGCCTCGGCGCTCGTCGAGACGTCGCTGAGGACCTGGGCGGCCATCGTCGCGACCAGATCGAACCGCGACGTCTGGGCGGTCGCGATGTCGCCTCCGCGCAGGACGAAGTTGTCGAGGGCCGGCGAGCCCACCGCGATGGCGTCGGTCAGCACGGCGCGGGCCGGCTCCGCGGTCACCGGTCTCCCCCGATCTGGATGGCGACGTGATCCCCGAGGTAGCGGCATACCAGCTCCCCGGCCTGGGGAATGTGCCGTTCTCGGGTCAGCAGCATTGTCACCGTGCCGTTGGCGGCTGTCACCTCGTAGAGACGAAAGCCGAGTATCGCCAACGTCGGGTTGAGGTGGTACAGGCCCGATCGCACGTAGATCAGGGCCAGGAACACCACCAGGGCACTCGTCCCGACCAGGGTGGGGACGCTGCTCCTGCCGAAGACCGCGACCACGGCGGGGACGACATAGCTCGACGCGAACGCCAGGACCCGCTCGTCGGCTCGGCGCACCGACGTCGTCTCGATCGTCCGGCTCTGGAGGTGGCCGACCTGGCGCAGGACAAGCCAGAGGAGGAGGAGCGCGAGCCCGCAGACGACCAGGATCGCCACGCCGGCACGACCGAGCCCGGGAAGCCGCAACACCGCCAGCAGCGCGACCATCGGCGCGAATGCCGACGCCAGAAGACCGAACCCCACCGCCTTGCTCATGCTTCGACAATAAGGCTGAGGGCAGACACCGAGCCTCCGGCAAGCGACCAGGTGGGCCGAGGGCGGCGTCGATCCTGACGGTTCGCAGCCCCGCTCTGAGGTAGCGGAGGGCGTGAGCGCCGGTCGAAGCGAGAATCTGCACGAGACCTTCAGGCTGTCCACGCACGGGCTGCTCCGGGACCCTCGTACGCTCGAGCTCTGGACCGGAGGCCGCCGACAGCCGGCGGGCCCTGACCCGTCGGGCCCCCATGCCCCGTGGAGGCGCGTCACTGGTCGACGTACTCCCATCCGGAGGAGGAACACGGTGGCGAAGCGCCGACTGGCCCGCCTTCTCAGGCTGGGCGGGGCAGTGCTGGCGGTCGTCGGCGTCGCCGGGGGCGCGTACACCGGACTCGTCGCGTGGCGCAGCTACGCACACGTCGACCTGCCCCACCCAGCGGGCGGCCACCCGGTCGGCCGGGTCGGGGACACCGCCACCGACCCCGGACGGGGCGGTCGGAGGCTGTCGATCTGGACGTGGTACCCGGCCGCCGCGAGGACCGGCACGCCCGCGGCATACGCACCTGGTCGGTGGGCCGGGCTCGCCATCGGGCTGCCGCTGGGGGAGACCAGGCTCGAGCGGGTCCGCGACCCCGCGCGCGAACAGGCAGCCCCCGCCCCGGGCAGGTTCCCGCTCGTGGTCCTTCTCCCCGGGCTTGGGTTCGCCGCCCCCCAGTACGCGGTCCTCGCGGAGGACCTGGCCAGCCGCGGCTATGTCGTCGTCGGGGTCACCCCGACCGGTAGCGCGAACCTCACCGTGCTCGACGGCCGAGCCGTCGGACCCACCACCGAGGGCAACCCCTCCGACTTCGCCGGTGACCAGACGGTACACGACCGGGCCATCGCCGGGCCCCTCCTGGACAGGTGGGTGGGCGACGCCCGGTTCGCCGCAGCCAGCGCCGCCACGCTGACCGAGTCCTCGGCGTTGGCGGGGCATGTCGACCGGAGCCGGCTCGCCTACGTCGGCCACTCCTTCGGAGGAAGCACGGCTCTCCAGGCCTGCCACGAGGACCGGAAGTGCACGGCAGCCGTCAACCTCGACGGTGCGCTCTACGGGGCCGTGGCCACCGACGGTCTGGACGTCCCCTCGCTGCTCGTGGGCCACGACGGCTCCTGCATCACCGGAGACTGCGCCCCGACCGGCACCGCGGACCGGGCCGACGCCGCCGCCGCCGCGACGTTCGCCTCCGCATCGACCGGGGCGGTTCGGCGAGCGACCGTGCCGCGCACGGGCCACCTCGACTTCACCGACGACGGCGTCTACTACTGGGCCTGGCCGCTCCACACGCTGCTCGGGCTCGGCGACGCGGACGGGAGACGGGCCCTGGCGCAGACCGGGGCACTGATCGGCGCCGCCCTGCACGATGCCGGGATGTAGCTGCCGCTCCTGCGGTGGTGGCCGACGGCCTTGGCTCCCCTGCGCCCGGGCACCATGAACCCACAAGCGCCGGGTCCGCGCAGAGGCCATCGTCAAGGCCCGCGACGCCGGCCCCACGGCGATGGATGGCGGTCACGACGCACGTCTACCGGGCTCCGCGGGTCCGCTGAACGAAGCCGTACCTCAGCCTCGTGCGACCGGCGGGACCTGAGGCGGGTACCGCAGGGCGGCCCTGAGCTTGGGGCGGGCGATGAGCGCCTAGAGCAGGGAGCCCAGCAGCCCCAAGTGGATGATGAGAAGGAAGTGGGCGACCCGGCTCTGTCCCGTCGCCGCCCATTGCGCGTCGGAGTACCGCAACACGCGGACGAGAGACATGACCCAGAGGATCAGGGGCACGACGAGCACCACCAGGACGATGACGTGCCGCGGCTCCAGGCCACGGCGAAACACGAACGCCTCCCGCCCGATACGTGCTGGTTCGCGGCCGACGCTAGTCAGCCACCCCCGCCACGAGCTCCGCTTCTCCCCAGCCGAGCCAGCCCGGCACCCCGACGCCGAAGAGCAGGATTCTGTGCTCATGCCGGAACCTTCGCACGCGGCACCTCCTGTTCGCCCATGTCCGCCTGCCTCAGGACTTCGACAAAGGGACATTCTCGTTGAGCGACTCACGAGTTCTATGGTGAAGTCGAAACGGCCTTTCGCGTCTCTTTCGCCCAAATCCCCACGCCTGTGCATCAGGATCGATGAAGACATCGCAGCGCTGCTTCCCGGGCATTCTGAACGAACCTGACCGGGACTAAGCTCAGCACATGGGTGAGGGGCGTTCTCGGGCGTCGAGCAGACGGTCAAAGACCTTGCTCGGGACCCGCCCGTCATCTTGTGAGGCGGGCTCGCTACTTCCCCTCAAGGAAAATGGGATCTTGTCGCAACCGGTGGTACCTCGGGGCGTCTCCTCTGTTCTGGACTGCTGGAGTTCGGCAAGCCTGGCAGACGCCCCTTACGTAAGCTGGAACCGTCTCGGCCATGGAGAGAGAGCAGGAGCGCTCACCAGGGCGCCCGGCCCGGCTGCGCAGGCGAGGTCGGCCACCGAGACGGCGATCCCCAGCCGGGGGCGTACTGATCCCTGGTCGATGCGTCCGATCAATAGGGTCTCATCGCACATAGAGAAATGGTCAGTACTTGATTTTCGCCCCGTTGACCGTCCGGGAAGGGGCCTGCTAGCGTCTTGGGCGTCCTTCCAATCGATGGACATTCGCTTCACGGCCATCGGGGGTCGTGGTTGCCTCACTGTCGCACCGCAGCGGCGGCCTCGAGGGCTGACATCGTGGGCGAGCATCGCTGCGAGCCCATTCATGACGGCGCATCGACATGCGGTGTACTCACTGCGGTGTGGTCCTGCCGTGCGTCCTCATCCGCTGGACCTCGAGAGAGGAAGACGCATGAGTAGCACAATTCCGGCGACCAGCGCACGCCGTCGTTTCGCCGGTGGGCTCCTGGTGGCGGCACTGAGCCTGGGGACCCTGACAGCGCTGGGTGGTCCCGCCGCTGCCCACTCCACTACCGGGGGGCACGCAGGTCACCACCCGTCACGGGTGTTCTCGCCGGTCGTCAGGCACACCGGCGGGGCACCGACCGGGTACGAGGTCACCTTCCGGTACCGCGACCCGGTCGCCACCTCGGTGCAGCTTCGCGGTGAGTGGTACTTCTCCGGTCCGTCCGACACGACGACGGCCGGCTCCGCCGGACGGCTTCCGACGCAGTGGCAGGTGGGCGACTTCCCGATCGCGTACCCGAACGACGGTCCCTCGGCCAACTGGCCCGTCGTCCAGATGACGCTCGACCAGGCGACCGGCGTGTGGTCCTACACGACGCCGTTGCCCTCGGGCACCTTCACCTACGGCTACTACGTCGACTGCGCTGCCGCCCCGCCGGCGATGTCAGGCTGCACCGAGCTGTCCGACCCGAGCAACCCGCCGTGGAACACGACGGGCTCTGTGGAGCCGACGAGCCAGGTCTATGTCCCGTCGGACTCGCGCTTCGGCACCGAAGACATCTCCTGGCAGGCGCCTGACGCGAAGAAGAAGGGCATGCTGACCGACGTCTCCTACCCGTCGCCGCAGTCCACCGACCCCGTCGGTACGCACCCCCTGGCCGTCTACCTCCCGCCGGGCTACAACCGGCACCGCAGGCTCCCGTACCCCACGCTGTATCTCAGCCACGGCGGCGGTGGCAACGAGGTCGACTGGTCCACCCAGGGGGCCGCGAACAGCATCATCGACAACCTCATCGCTGACCGATCCGTCCAGCCGATGGTCGTGGTCATGACGAACTTCAACGACCTCGGATGCTCGGCGTTCGAGTCGACGTGCTACGCGGCGGATCTGACGGAGAACGTCATCCCGTTCGTCGAGCAGCACTACCACGTGTCCACCGACCCGGCGGACCGTGCCTTCGCCGGTCTGTCGCTGGGTGGACTGCGGGCCAACTACCTGCTCTTCAACGACACGGACGTCTTCGGCTACCTCGCGAGCTGGAGCATCGGCACGATCGGCGCGCCCGACCCGTCCGACCCGCTGTGGGCGAACGCCGACCTGCGGACCCGGCTGGGGCTGGTGATCGGTGGCGGCGTGTTCGACTGGCTGACGGTGCCGGGCATCGACACCTACGAAGGCTGGCTGACCGACGCCGGGATCTCCTTCGCCGACGCGCGCGTCCTTGGCGGACATGAGTGGTACGTCTGGCGCGCACTCCTACGCGACTTCGTCACCCAGGTGTCCTTCCGGCATACGACCACCGCGGTGGCCGTGATGTCGCAGGGGCGTCACAGGAGCTCCACGAGGCTGACCGCGACGGTGTCGGCGGATACGACCGAGCCGGCCAGGCCCGGCGGGAGGGTCACGTTCTACGTCGACGGCTCGAGGGTCGGCTCTGCCCGGGTCAGCGGGCACGGGAACGCCACGATGACGCTCCGCCGTGGAGCGATCCACCACGGCAGCACGGTGTCCGTTACGTACGGTGGTGACAGGCTCTACAACGGCAGCACGGTCACGGTCACGCTCTCGTCCTGACCACCGCGTAGGCCGCTGGCGCCCCTGAGTGCCAGGGACTGGGGGGCCCGGACCCTGTGGTGCCTCTCGGTGGTCAGGTTGGCGGCATACTCGGGGTCGGCCTCGATCAGGCTGACCGTGGTGAAGTAGGCGTAGCCGGCGCAGGTGAGGACGTCGACGCGGGGCTCGTAGCAGAGCACCTCGTCCTCGATCGGCACGTAGACCCCGTCGCGGGGGATGAGCTGGACCCACTTCGCGCGGTGGGTGGCACGCCGGTCAGCCGAACCGGCGCTCGAACTCCGCCGCCAGCGTCTCGCCGGCCGCCCCGACCAGGGCGCCGACGACCGGGTTCACCACCAGGGCGGCGACCGCTCCGGCGAACTTCGGGGCGTTCTTGCCGAACCAGTCACGGACGTACTCCATCGTCGACAGCTCGGGCTCGTCCGCCGTGACCGCTGCCTTCAGCTCGTCCAGCTTGTCCGCAGCCGCATCGGGCGTGTCCGGGTCGTCCAAGACCTGGCTGCGTACCGCCTCGAACTGCCGGAGCAGCCCGGCCAGGTCGGCCTCGCTCGGCCCTTGGGGCACCACCGTGGTGCTGGTCTGGTTGACGGTCCGGCCGATGGCGACCTGGCCGCCGCTGACGTTGCTGACGCTGCCGCTCACGGTGGTCTTTGCCTGGTCTTCACTCATCGTCTGCTCTCCCTCGTCATCGACTTGTGCTGCACCCGATGCGTCCACGACCCTCAGAGAATGGTCGAGTACCTGATCGTCACGACCGTCCCGCAGCGGACCGGACCGGGCGGGGGGTCCTGGGTGATGACCAGCCCCGAGGCCGTGCCGTCCTCGACTCCTACGGGGTTGGCTCCTAGCCCTCCTTCCTGGAGCTGGCGCTCGGCGTCGTCCACCTTCACGCCGACGACATCTGGAACGGTGCAGGGGGCGGCCGTCACCGTGAAGGGGCGCGTGTTGGACCGTCCGGGGCTGCCGTCAAGGGCCTCGACGGCCGTGATCAGGGCGACCAAGCCCGCTGACTCGCCGCGCAGGGTGACCATGAACTGCGTGGTGTCGTCGACGTCGAGACGGTCGAAGGTGCATCGAAGCGTCCTCACGTCCGACGTGCAGTCCGGTGTCCCGCTGACGAGCGTCGCGGCTCGGCCGTTGAGGCTGACGGTGAGCACCCCACCGTCGCTGGTGCCGACCGTCCCCGCGTCGTTCGGCTGGTTCCACACCCGGGCCACGAACGCCTTCTCCTCGCCCACGGCGAGCTCGGGTGGCTCGTCTGCCAGGGTGAAGGCGACGAGGTTCGGCGGTGTGGTTCCACCGGCGCCCGCGCCGGTGTCGCTGCCGCTCGGCTGGACTTCGCTGTGGGTGTCGCTCACCTGGGCCCCGGGGCCCCCGCTGCTCTGTGGGCCCCCGCTGCTCGGTCCGTCTCCGGACCCTAAGAGGTATGTCGCGCCGATGCCCAGACCCAGGGTGATCAGCACGGCACTCAGGACGGCCGGCGCGCGTCTCCACCACGGCTTGGTCGAAGCCTCAGCGGGTTGACCCGGGGTGGTCGCCCCGGCGAGGGCGGGGCCCCGGTCAGGAGGTGGCGGGCGACGGGGCTGTGCCGGAGGGCGAGGGGGCGAGTCGGAGATGGGGGGCGCGCCCGACATGGCGTCGTCCATGACGGCGAGCTGGTGGGTGAAGAACCTGCCGCTCGCGACGTCACCCACGGCGTCCGCCGCGGCCAGGCCCGCCCGCAGGGTGTCCTCCCACGCCACCCACCGTCCGACCATGGCCAGCGGTCGCTCAGCGGCGGCAGCGAGCACCACGGCGTCCACCCAACGGTGGTCCTGACGAGCCAGTCGCAGGGCGCTGGCGATGGCGGGGATCTCCGCCGCCACTTCCTCGGGGACCGGCCGGTGCCGCACCCATGTGGTGAGGACGGAGGCGGCTCGTTGTCGGTCTTCCGGGGGTGCGGCCTCCCGCTCCCGGGCCCGCCACCCTTGCAGGTCATCGCCTTGCACGAGCCCCTGCCGGGACAGGGCGATCAGCAGCGCACCAGTGTCGGGGTACCCGGTGAACGCCGCAATCGGGCTGGCGCCGACCGGTGCATCGAAGGCAGCCAGGGCGGCGAGGACGGCCTCCTCCTCCGCGGAGACAGACCGTTGCACGGCGATGAGCAGGTCTTCCGGCTGCGCGTCGACCCCGAACCCGCGGGCCACGCTGACCAGGTCCGCATCGTCCGCGCGGACGAGGGCCGCGAACCGCACCAGCTCGAGGGGCGTGCCGTGGAGCACCTGGCTCACTCGGGCGGCGACATCGCGTTCCCGCTGGGTCAGCTCGTGCCCCGCCGCCGCCTGGATCAGCTGGACCCCGTCCTCGTCGGTGAGCCCGCCCAGGGCGAGTCCCTCGACACCCTGGAACACGCGCTGCTCGTGCGCCGCGAGCAGGACCAGTGACGAGGGCACCTCCTGGCGGAGCGCGTCGACGTCATCCCGGCCCAGGGCCGGGTCGTCGAGGACGACAAGCAGGCGCAGACCCTGCAGAGCGCTGACCAGCTCCTCGCGCCGAGGCACGACGCGGCGGGTTCCCTGGTAGCAGGCGTCGAACAGGTAGCTGAGGGTGTCCGGGATGCCAAGTCGGGCAGGCACCGCCACCACCCCGTCCACGGTGGACGGGGGAAGGGGCAAGTTCGACGCCGCCCGCAGGAGCACGGTCTTGCCGATGCCGCTCGGGCCGAAGACCTCGACGGAGGATCCCGCGCGAAGGGCGGCCGTGATCCGATCAAGCTCCGCCGTGCGCCCGATCAGA
Source organism: uncultured Intrasporangiaceae bacterium (assembly GCA_964414665.1). Classification (GTDB taxonomy): domain Bacteria; phylum Actinomycetota; class Actinomycetes; order Actinomycetales; family Dermatophilaceae; genus CAVSJJ01. Next base: position 30,323 of record CAYPYK010000005.1, read on the forward strand.
GCGGGGAAGGCAGGCGCCGGTCGAAGCACTGGTGACGGGCGCCGCAGGATCTGAACGTCGGTGTCGGCGTTGATGACGACGTGGGCGCCCTCTTCGGCGTCGATCTGGAACACCCGACCGCCGACGGCAACCTGCCCCCCGGAGACGCCCGAGACATGCCCGCGAACGTCGGCTGCCGGCTCGGGAAACGCGGCGCCGGTCGGGCCGTCACCGGTACCCATCGGAGCACCTCGCCGTCACCGCGCGGCGCCAGAGGTCGGCCACCGTCACAGGGGTTGCCCGAACAGCGTGCCACGGCGGTCCTCGCCGCGGCCGTGGAGGTCGCTCGCCGCGGCCCACAGGTCCACTCATCTGAGCCTCCTCCGTTCAAACGGGGGTTCTTCAGATCTTCGGTGTGGCTGTCTTCGGCGTTCGATTCTACCGAGGAAAGGGCGAATGTCATTCCTCACATCGAACAGGACAGATGGCGTCGGGGCCCCTGAGGTGGCGACCGCCGAGCGGTGACCGCCAGCGGAGCCATCAGCGCGACGGGCCGGCTGGATACCTGGCTCGCAGCACGCCGACCAGGCTGAAGGCTGAGACGATCGCCCAGACGCCCTCGAGCAGCAGGAAGCCCCACTGCCGCTCCAGGACGGCCTCGACGGTCAGCACGGCCGAACCGACGAGATTCAAGATCAGATAGCTCGACGACTTCTGGTCCAGAATCCCGCGCTGCGACAGCGCGAAACCCGCCAAGACCAACAGCGACCCCACGACCTGAATGGCCTGACTCACGACGCGCCCCCTTCAGCAGATCGTCGTCTCGGCCGGCCGGGGACGGCGCAGCTCGTCCGGGAGGCCGTCGCAGTATCGGCGGCTTCGGTCAGAATCGCCGGGGGTTCGAGATTGCTGCCTGGCATGGAGGTTGTCCCGGGTCTCGTGGAGGCTGAGGTGGCGGTCTCCCGCCTGAGGCCTGCCCGGTGGTAGGTCTCTGGGTGTCCGCCAGGACAACCGTGGATGGGGACCGCCGTGACCAGGGGTACCAGAAGACCGCGTTCGATGCGACGGTGTCGGCTGCGTCGGCGCGCGTCGGCGTCGCGATGGAGGACCTGCTGCCGATGTGCGGGAGGCGAGGTTGTCCACGCCGGAGGGGCTCCTACCAGAGGGTGCGTACGCCGGGCAGGAGCGTGAACGCGGCGTCCTTGGTGACCAGGGTGAGGGCCTCGGTCATCGCCTGGGCGGCGAGCATCCGGTCGAACGGGTCCCGGTGGTCCCAGTCGAGGCGCCCGGCGAGCAGGGCGTGCTCATCGGTGATCGGCAGGGGCTCTGCACCCAGCCGCCTCAGGTGCCGGGCGTAGGTCGCGACGATCGCATCGGCGTGCGGGAGCCGGCCGAGCCGCTGCATGGTGGCGATCTCCCACGCGCTGGCCGCCGAGGCGACCAGCACCTGGTCGGCGTCCCTGATCACCCGCGCGGCCTCGACACCGAGCGAAGCCGGGTCGGTCAGCGCCCACAGCAGCGCGTGGGTGTCGAGGAGGTATCTCACGCGCGGCTCTCCCACGCGGCGAGCTCGTCCTCGGGGAGGTCCTCGAAGAGGGTCGCCGGCACCTCGAACGCCACGAAGCCCAGCTCCCGCTCGCCGCGCGGGTGGACCGGCACCAGGCGTGCCACGTCCGTGTCGCCGCGGGCGATGACGATCTCCTCGCCGTCCTCGACCGCTGCCAGCAGGGCGGAGAGGTGGGTCTTGGCGTACTGAACCTTCACCGTGGTCATGCCCCGAGACTAGGTTGGTCAACCAGGTTGGTCAGCTAAGTTGGTCAACCAAGTTGGTCAACTAAGTTGGTCAACCAAGGCCCCGCTCGTCGGCGCGGCCCTGGCATCGGGCGACATGTACGGGATCTTGCCGCGCCTGCAACGAGCCCGCGAGCAGCGGAAGGCGGCGCTCGCCGCGGCCCCCGACGCTCGGCTCATCCGACACAGCTGGCGGTGCCGCGGCGTGACCCCCTGCCCGGCACCACCCGCACGCCCACCACGCCGAGCTCCCATCGGTACGCCGGTGACTGCCCCGCCGGTGTCCCGAGCACGGCCCGGGACGAGTGCGGCCCACACCCCCGACGGCCGGTCGACGGGCGCGGCTAGGTTGGGCGGTGACGACACCCAGACAGTCACGGTGGGGAGGCACGTGGCCCGACGCACCGAGGTCAACGACAACCCGCGCTGGCGAGCCGGTGCGCAGACCCGCCAGCGGGTTCTCGATGCGGCCGAGAGTCGGCCGAGAGGCGGGACCATCGACCTGATCGGGTGGCCCGCGGGCTTCGGACCCACACGTCGGAGATGGTCGGCCGCCTCGACGAGGAGATCGCCGTGACACCGCACGTGGGGTGCATCGGTCTCGGCGCGGCCCGTGGTTGACGAGACCGAGGGTCAGCTCGCCCCAGCCGGACCCCGTCCGCTGGCGCACCTGACGCCCCACGCCGGCTGGGCCAACGACCCGCTGGGCCTGACCTGGCACGACGGGCGGTACCACGTCTTCACCCAGTACGTTCCCGACCGCACCGAGTGGGCGCCGACCTGCCACTGGGCGCATGCCGTGAGCGAGGACCTGATGACCTGGGCGGCGCGGCCGGTGGCGCTGGCTCCGGGCGACGGCGACGGCGGAGTGTGGTCCGGCAGCATCGTCGTCCCCGGTCCGGGGACCGACGAGGAGCCCGGAGTCCAGCTCTTCTACACCTCCGTCGACCTCGAGGACGTCACCATCGGACGCGTCCGGGTCGCCTCCCCCACCGACCAGGTGTGGGACTCATGGGTCAAGGGCCCCGTCCTCGCCGAGCTCCCGGCCGGCATCGACGCCGTAGCGTTCCGCGACCCCTACGTCCTCCACGACGGCACGACCTGGCGGATGGTCCTCGGCGGGGGGCTCCGAGACGGAACCGCCGTTGCCTGGTCCTGGGTCTCCGGGGACCGCCGCGACTGGGCCTTCGACGGCGAGCTGGCCCGCCGCGCGTCCTGCGAACACGACCCGGTGTGGACCGGCGAGGCGTGGGAGTGCCCGGTCCTCTTCCCACTCCAGACCCGCTGGGTCCTCGTCTTCTCCGTGTGGGAGCCCGGGGTGCTGCACTGGGTGGGGTATGCCGTCGGCGACCTCGTCGACGGGCGCTTCCTGGCGAAGACCTGGGGGCGGCTCGGCTACGGACCCTCCTACTACGCCTCGTCGACCTTCGTCGATAGGGAAGGTCGTCGCGGACTGGTCCACTGGCTTCGGGGAGTGGTCGACCCGGACGGCCGGTGGGCCGGCGCGGCCAGCATCCCTCAGGTCCTCCACCTCGACGGCGACACGCTGGTCACGCGACCACACCCCGACGTCACCACTGGTCCCGTGATCGGCACCGTCGGCCCCGGGGAGCGGCTCGACCTGCCGCGGGCGTGCTGGGTGGAGTGGGACGGCGGCAGCCGTGCCGACGGGGACCACCACCCGCCCCCCGCGTTGGAGGCTCTCGGCGGTGATGGCGAGCTCGTCGCACGGCTCGAGCACCGCGGAGACGAGGTCGTCGTCACGACCCCCGACGTGTCGGCCGTGGTGCCCACGGGAAGATCGACATGGGTCGGGCTGCTCGTCGACGCGCTGGTGCTGGAGGTGTTCACCGGCGGCGGTGCCCTCGCGGTCCCGCTGTCTGCGTCGAAGACGGCTCTCGCTCTGGCGAACGATGGCGACGTGGGAGCGGTCGTCCGCGACCTCCGGGGTCACCCGTCGGCAGAGCGGTCGTGAGCCGACGACGGCCGTCGCAGGTATCCCGACGGCGGGCAACGCTCGGAGACAGCCGGGCCCGTCACAGGACTCGCGGCCGCACTTCCGGGCAGGACGTAGCGCACCGCCTACTGAGGGCGGAGCTTCAGACCGTCCACCCGTATCGATTTTGGGCCATCGAAACCCTGTTCGAAGACTGTTGCGAAGGCGAGGCTCGCGTCGAGGACGCCAGAGGGCAGATGGCTTCCGAACACGATCGTTCCGCTCTGGCGGGAGCCGGGCGCCACGCTTACGCTCCAGTGGCTTCGGAACGAGTCCGCCTCGATCGTGGTGCCGTCGTCACCGACGACCACGCAGTTCCCCAAGAGCGGCAGGGACAGCGGGTTACCGACGTTGTTGCGGACGGTGACGGTCAGCCGGGTGTAGTGAGGCGTGTCCTCGAACGTGTCGACGGCCAGTCCCAAGCCCTTGGACGACGTGCTGACAGGAGCGACGAGCCGGTCGACGCCGGGCTCGCTGCCGGTGACAACACCTACGACATACCTCGTTCCGAGGGTCACCGCCAGCCCGCCCCCGCCGATGACCAGCAAGACCGTCACTATCGCCGTGGTCAGGCGTAGGCCGCGACGCTGACGCTCGTGGGGGATGGGCTCGGTGGCGTTGGTCGCCGGGTCGTCGTCCGGCTCTGGCCACGCGTTCTCGGTGTGGGCGGTGGCGAATGCCGCGATGACCGCTACCGCGACGGCGGCTACGGGCACCGCCAGCCACGCGTAAGAACCGGTTGTCTTCGAGACCAGCGCAGCCGTCGCGTTTCCCACCAGCCCCAGGACCCCAGTCACCAGACCGAGCGTCAGCGTCAGCCCGGTCCTGACGCGTCTTGTCGTCCCCGGTTCCCCGGGGGTCACGACCGGCTCCCGTCAACAGGTCGTTGCAGGCCACGATGAGGGGAACGAGGGAACGTCCCGAGCCCCCAGGAGCGGGGGCCTTCCCATGAGGTCCCCACGGCACGGGCCGTGTCGGCACGTCGCGTGGCATGGGCTCGCTGGCGGTTCATCTCCAGGCTCCCTTCAGCCGCGGAGAGCCACCCCACGAGTCGGCGGTCACCTCGCGATGCTGGGACTGTAGTTAGGCGTACCTCAGTTCGATACGGGAGTCAACCTCCTCGTCGGACGCCGTACCGCTGGTATCTCCCAACGCGGCCCGGCCTTCTTGGGTGCACCGTGACGCCGCATGCCCTACATTGGCGAGATTAGGCATGACTTACCTTCGGGAGGGGTGAGCTCATGGACGGTAGTCTGCGCATCCTGCTCGCCGAGGAGGGCGCCGACGACGAGCGCCTGCAGACCCTCACGGGGTATCTGCGGGACGAGCTGCGCGAGGTCGACGGCGTCGAGCCGATGCTGCTTCGGAATGCCGAGTCCCCGGACGGCTCGCGCGCCCTCGATGTCATTGCGGTCGGGGGCCTGGTCATCAAGCTGCTCGACTCCACCGCCATCCGCACCGTCGTCGGCGCCATCCGGAACTGGCTCGGGCGCGGCGCGGGAGCCCCGCGCACCGTGCACATCGAGATCGGAGGCGACTCGATCGACCTGTCGGCGGCCACAACCGCTGACCAGGAACGTCTCGTGGAGATGTTCGTCAGTCGGCATACTGCCCAAGGGGGCGCGTCATGGCAGGCGAGCGCAGAGCCCTGATCGTCGCCACTGACGACTACGAGCACGAGACGCTGCGGCGGCTGAAGGCGCCCTCCGCCGACGCGCGGGCCCTCGCCCGGGTGCTCGGCGACCCGGGCATCGGCGACTTCCGGGTGGACGTCGTTCTCAACGAGTCGGCGCACGACATCGAGGTCCAGCTCGAGGACCTCTTCGCAGAGAGCCGACCCGAGGACCTGCTCGTCGTGCACTTCTCCTGTCACGGCCTCAAGAGCGAGTCCGGTGAGCTCTTCTTCGCGGCAGCGAACACCCGGCCCGATCGGCTCGGCTCGACCGCAGTGCCCGCTACCTTCGTCCAGCGGTGCCTGACGTCGTGTCGCGCCCGCAACGTCGTTCTGCTGCTTGACTGCTGCTATGGGGGCGCGTTCAGCCAGGGGGTGACGGTGCGCGCGTCCGGCTCGGCCCACGTGCTCGACAGTTTCCCCTCTGCCCCCCGCGGGGGAGGGAGATCGCGCGCGGTCATCACCGCCTCGAGCGCGATGGAGTACGCGTTCGAGGGCACCGAGCTGACCGACGACCGCCAGCCGCAGCCGTCGCTGTTCACCTCGGCCGTCGTCCGGGGCCTGGAGACTGGCGAGGCCGACCGCGACGAGGACGGCTGGGTGTCGCTCAACGAGCTGTACGAGTACGTGTACGACGCGGTGCGCTCGCAGAACCCGCACCAGACCCCCAGCCGTGACGTCGAGATGCAAGGAGAGGTCTACGTCGCCCGGAGCCGGCGCAAGAGGGCCCGCCCGGTTCCGATCCCGGGGGAGGTCCGGGCCGCCCTCGCCGACCAGAACATGTTCACCCGCGTTGGCGCGGTCAGCGAGCTGCGGGCCCGGCTCCTCGGCGGCGACGTCGCGGTCGCCCTCGGCGCGCACGAGGCACTGACGGGCATCGGCCGCACGGACATCAGGTACGTCGCCGACGCCGCGAACGAGGCGCTCGACGCCGCAACGCTCCGGGTCGAGGAGGCGGAGCTCGAGTTCGACGAGGTGGAGGTGGGTGGGGCCGCGTCCCCTCAGGCCCTGCACCTGTCCGGACCTCCGGTTGCGCGCGCCTGCACGTTCTCGACGCCCGACCGGTGGATCCGGTTGGACGACACCAGCGACGGCGTCAGCGTGACGGTCGTGCCGACCGAGCCCGGTCCCCTCCGGGGGGCGATCACGGTGAGCGGACCGACGGGTGAGGTCGTCGTTGCGGTGAGCGCTGTGGCGATCTCCCCGAGACCCCAGCCGGTGGAGATGTCGGCTGATTCCGCTGAGCAGCCGGAGGCCGCGGATGCCGGCGAGGCCATCGCCGTCCAGGATCGAAGCTCCCAGGGCGAGGCGGTCGGCGCCGCCGGTCCCCCGGCCGGCGCCGTCCCGGTCGACCGTTGGGCGAAGACCGAGGCCGGGCTCGGTCTCGTGGGCGGTGCCGCCATGGTCGTCGGGGTCTACCTCCCGTTCCAGTGGGGCACCGTCGTGTCGGAGCAGGCGCCGTATGTCGTCTGGTACCTCTGGCTCGGAGGAGCCCTGGCCGTGGTGGGTGGCGCGCTGTCCCTGGCCCCGGCCACCGCCACCTGGGTCGGTCCGGTCGTACTGCTTCCGGCGGCCGCCGGCGCGACGTGGGGACTGGCCCTCCTCATCGGCTACCCGGCTGTGCAGAGCGGGGACGGGTTGGGCGTCGGGTTCGTCCTCGAGGTCGTCGCCCAGCTCCTCGTGGTCGTGGCAGGGGGACTGGTCGCGCTGCGGCTGGCCCGCTCTCCGGACGCCAGGCCCCCGCAGGCCTGGCGCGGTGACTGGGTGGGCTGGTCGCTCATGGGTCTCGGCCTGGCCGGTGCCGTCCTCCTGGTTCTCAC
>CAYPYK010000006.1:0-20169 GCA_964414665.1 uncultured Intrasporangiaceae bacterium
ACTGGTCGCCATGGCGACCAGTCACGCGGACACTGCGGGTGCGGGTGGGCGGGGGTACCCCACCGTCCATCTCGACTCCGACCGGGTCGCCCCACACCAGGCCTCGCCGGCTGGCGTCAGCCCTCGCCCGGACCGGGCGCCCGGAGCTGCTCCCAGCCGCGGGCGAAGGCTGTGGCCAGCGACTCCAGGGGGTAGGGCAGGCGCTCGTCCGGCTCGTGGCACGCGTCCGCGAGGCTCATCCCCGCGAACCGGCGTTGCCGGATGACCGTGGCAACGATGTCGAGCTCCTCGCGCTGCCGGGCCACGAAGTCGGGGTCGACGGGGGTCCCGTGGCCCGGCACGAGCACCGCATCGGGCGGCAGGTGGGCCCGGATGGCGTCCAGGGTGCCGGCCCACTCCAGCGGCCAGCAGTCGCCACCCAGCGACGGTGGTCCGGACTGCTCGATGAGGTCGCCGACGAACAAGACCGGGGTGCCCGACACCGCCACCGTGATGTCGCCGTCGGTGTGGCCGCGGCCGGCATAGGACAGGGTCACCTCGCGGTCGCCCAGGTCGATGACCTCGCGTTCGGTGAACGTGGCATCGGCGGGCCGGATGATCGTGGCGACTGCGTGGGCGACATCGTCGGCGGTGTAGCCGAGCGGGGGGTGGCCCTCGGGATCGGCACGGAGCAGGCCCTTGACCCGCACCGCGTCCGAGAAGGCGGCGCGCGCGACGTTCTCGTGGGCGTGGATCGTCGACCGGTCGAAGGCGACGTTGCCGAAGGTGTGGTCGAAGTGCACGTGCGTGTTGACGACGTGCTCGACGCGGAGCATCGGGTCGATCGTCCGCAGCTCGGCGATGAGCTCCCGGCCCTGCGTCGCGCTCGCCCGGGTGTCGACGAGGACAGCGCCGTCGCGCCCGCGGACCAGCCCCACGGTGACGTCCCACTGGGGGTACCTCGCCGTCCATACCCGGTCCGCGATCTCGGTGAACATGCCCATACGATATTCCGCCTCGCGCCCCCGCGTCGCCTGAGTGCGGCCGTCGGCTCCCCGACGGCCCTCAGCGCGCCCTCCGGGGGCTGACCAGCAGGTATGCGCCGCGGTCGCTCCCGGGCGCGCCGCCACAACCGCGCAGCCCGCGGTGGCGGGGTCGGGACCGCACCAGATTGGGCATCGCTTGGGCCCCCGCCCGCCTCGTCACCCGCGTAGCGTGAACGGTAGGGCGTCCTCAGCCGCGTTGGCGTGAACGGTAGGGCGCCGGGTTTGCGTGGGGTCGCGGGGCCCGCGCCAGGGGACAGGAAGGGGCCTGCCATGCCCGATCACTCTGGGCCGTGGCCCGCAGGCACCCGGTGCCGGGTCGACCCCATGGCCAGCGACATCGACCGCACCCGCGCGCCGAGCTACGCCGGGGCCCCGGCACCGCAGGGCCGGTCCGACTCGATGCTCTCCCTTCCCGGCGGGGAGCGGTTCGCGGTGATGTCGCCCGCGCCCACGGGGGGCTAGCCATGCCCATCGCTGTGAAGACCTGCCTGTGGTTCGACGGGACGGCGGAGGAGGCCGCCCGGTTCTACACCATGGTCATCCCGGGCTCGGAGATCGTCGCCGTCTCCCACTACTCGGCCCTTGGGCCGGGGGCGGCGCGCGCCGTGCTCGCCGTCGACTTCCGGCTCTGTGACCATGACTATGTCGCCCTCAACGGCGGGCCCCAGTTCCCGTTCACCGACGCGGCGTCGATCCAGGTCTACTGCGAGGAACAGCCCGAGGTCGACCGGATCTGGGACGCCCTGATCGTGGGCGGGCACGCGGGAGCGTGCGGCTGGCTCAAGGACCGCTACGGCCTCTCCTGGCAGGTCATCCCCGCGGCACTGCCCTCGCTTCTCGCGGACCCGGATCCCCGCCGCGCTCGGCGGGCCACGGCGGCGATGCTCTCGATGAGCCGGCTGGACCTCTGGGCGATCGCGGCGGCGGCGGACCAGGCCGGCTGAGCGTCGCATCGTCGGTGGTCGAGCACCAGATGGCCGGGCGGCCACCGAGAACCCGGCGGCCTCGGTAGCGTGGGGGGACTGCCCGGGGAGACGGTCGATGCGGAGGACTCCTGATGAAGCTCGTCACGGCGGTGGTCCAGCCGCACAAGTGGGAGGAGGTCCGCTCCGCCCTCGAGACCCTCGGCGTGAACGGTATGACGGTCGGCGAGGTCAACGGCTCCGGCCGGCAGCGCGGCCACACCGAGGTGTACCGCGGCGCGGAGTACGACGTGACCCTGGTGCCCAAGGTCCGGATCGAGATCCTCGTCCTCGAGGAGGACGTCGACGACGTGGTGCGCGCGCTCGTCTCCAGTGCCCGCACCGGGCGGATCGGCGACGGCAAGATCTGGGTCAGCCCCGTCGACGCCGTCGTCCGGGTCCGCACCGGAGAGCGCGATGACACCGCCGTCTGAGGCCCCCACGACGAGGTGCCCGGCCAGCACGAGGACCGGGTATGCCGCCCGCTGACCTCGCGGCCCGCGCGACCGCCCTGCGCGAGGATGCTGAGGCCCGGCTCACCGAGCTCGCCGGCGGGGCGTCCATGTGCACGATCGCCCGGTCGGGTCACGCCTTCTCGGGTGGGAAGTACCACGAGGGCCGGGCCCACGTCGCCGCCGAGGTCCAGCGGGGGCTCCTCCGCGGGCTGGACGAGGCCCGGGCCATCGACGCGGCCCGGAGCAGGTGGCTCGTCGTCGCTCCGGTGAGCCGTCGCTCCAGCCAGGAGTGGGCGGCCTACGGAGAGGGAGGCGACGACGCCCTCGCCGACCTGGCGGGCGTCGCCGGGCCGTAGGGCCGGCTGGAGGCCTCACCGATGGTCGGAGGTCCGCGTCGCCGGCTCCGGGCCTGGGCGCTCCGCTCCCGGGTCAGCGTGTCGTGGAGGTCGGGGCCTCGTGCGGCTCGTCGAAGGAGCGGGCCACGACGATGTCGGTCGAGGAGTGCAGCAGGATCGACAGGGCCACCGTGATCGCGACGAGGTGGAAGATCGTGCCGGCCGAGTCGACCGACGAGTTGAGGACGAGAAGCCCGTAGACGACGGACGCGAACCCCTTGGGCCCGAACCACGCCGCCGCGGCCTGCTCCCGCATCGTCAGGTGCGAGCGCGCCAGAGCGAGGACCAGTGCCAGCGGGCGCGCGAGGACGAGGGCGAGCACGGCGAACACCCATCCACCGAAGCGGATCTCGCCGAGGAACGCCGGCGTGATGAGCGCCCCGAACACGAGCAGCGCCGCCAGCTTGAGCAGCTCGGCGACGAGCTCGCCGAACTCCTCGAAGGTCTCGCGCTGGCGTTGGCCCACCGTGGCCACCGTGATCCCAGCGGCGAAGGCGGCGAGGAAGAGGTTGGCGTGGGTGGCCTCGGAGATCGCGAGGACGAGCAGTCCGATGGCCACCGCGTTGAGCGGCTCGTACTTGCGCGAGGCCTGGAAGAACCGCGACTGCTCGATCTTGATGGCGACATAGGGCACGACCACGCCGATCGACACGCCGCCCGCCAGCTCGAGGGCGACCACACCGACGCCTCCGCCGCCGCCCGAGCCGAGGCTGAGCAGGACGATGACGAGAGGCAGGGCCAGCCCGTCGTTCAGGCCGGACTCGACGTTGAGCAGGTGCCGTAGCCGGCCGGGCACCCTCTCGTTGCCGACGAGGGCCGCCGCGAAGACGGGGTCGGTCGGCGACAGGACGGCGCCGATGAGCAGGCTCTGGACCCAGCTGAGGTCGGTCAGCAGGTAGGCGAGCCCGGCGGTGATGAGCAGGGTGAGGGGCAGTCCCAGGGCCAGCGCACGGCCGGGGAGGCGCCATGCCACCCGCAGGTCGCTCCAGCCCACCCGCATGCCGTCGGTGAACAGCACGGAGAAGAGCGCGAGCGTGGACAGGGTCGCCACGAGCGGGTCGTCGGCGTGCAGGTCGATGACGTCGAGGACGCCGTTGCCGAGCAGGAACCCGGCGGTCAGGAAGAGGGCAGCCGTCGACAGGATGGTCCGGTTCGCGAGGTGCGACACGAGCACCGCCGCGAGCAGGACGGCGGCGAAGGCCAGGAGCAGCACGGCAGCCAGCCTTTCACGTCGGGAGGCGGTTCGGTCCCCGCCCAGCTGACGATGGCCAGGGCGATGTTCGCGACGACGAGGGTCATGGTTGCGAGGGTGAGCAGCGGACGCCGCGGCGGTGCCGGCGGCTGGGCCTCGCCGGCGGTGCCTTGCGGCCGATGATGGGCGTATGCCGCGACTGCTCACCGACGACGATATCCGCCGCGACCTCTCGGCCGCCGACGCCGTCCGGTGGATGCGGGAGGCGATCGCGGCGCACGCCCGCGGCGAGCTCGTCGCCCCGCCGGGGTCGTCGCTCTCCTCGGCGCCGGGGTCCAGGCGTGGTCCCAGCTGTGGGCGCTCGTGGCGGTGCGAACGCCTCGGGAGGTCCGCGTCTACTCCCGTGACGCCGAGCGGCGGGAGGCCTTCGCTGCGCGGGCCAGGGGCGAGCTGGGGCTTGCGGCGGCGGCCGCGGCCGGTCCCCGCGAGGCAGTCGAGGGGGCCGACATCGTCGTGCTCGCGACGGGCAGCGCGGTGCCGGTGCTCGATCCGGCCTGGGTCGCTCCCGGCGCCTACCTGACGACCCTCGGCCCGAAGCAGGTGGGCCGGGCCGAGTTCGACGCCTCGCTCGTCGACGCGGTGGACCTGGCGGTGACCGACTCCGTGCAGCAGATCACCGCATACGAGCCTCCCAACGTCCTCGCGGGGACACCACACGGAGACCGGCTCGTGGGCCTCGGCCGGCTCGTCACGGGCGAGGCTCCGGGGCGGACGAGCGACGGCAGACGGTGCTGTTCTGCTCCGTCGGCCTGGCAGGCACCGAGGTCTTCCTGTTGGCCAGGCTGATCGGTCGGTGACCCCGGTCCCGCGCAGCAGCCGTCGCCACAGCGCCCGGGCCGGACTAGCATCGGGCAGACCCGGTCGGGTCTGCCCCGGGCCGACCAGCACACACGAGAGGAGGCGGGAGCATGCGGGCGACCGTCATCGGCGCCGGGTCCTGGGGGACGGCTCTCGGCGGCTTACTCGGGGGCAAGGCCTGGGATGTCGTCATGTGGGACATCGACCCCGTCCCGCTCGACGCGATCGCCGCAGAGCACGAGAACACCCGCTACCTCCCGGGCATCCGCCTGCCCGACTCGGTCGTCTCCGAGCGCGATCTCGTGCGTGCCGTCGACGGCTCCGACCTCGTCCTGCTCGCCGTCCCGTCGCAGGCGATGCGCTCGGTGGCCCAGCAGCTCCTCGGCCACCTACCGGCGCAGGCCCCGATCGTCTCGGTGACCAAGGGGGTCGAGATGGACACCCTCATGATGATGAGCGAGGTCCTCGAGGATGTCCTGCCGGTCGAGCACCACCCCTACCTCGCGTTCCTCTCCGGGCCGTCCTTCGCCATCGAGGTGGCCAAGGGGCTGCCGACCGCCGTCACCGTGGCGGCCCACTGGCACCGGATCGCCCAGTCGGTGCAGGAGGCCTTCCACACGGGGTTCTTCCGCCCCTACACGACCCATGACGTCATCGGCGTCGAGATCGGCGGTTGCACCAAGAACGTCGTCGCCATCGCGACCGGTCTCGCCGACGGGATGGGGTTCGAGGCGAACGCCCGGGCGGCGCTGGTCACCCGGGGGCTTGCTGAGATCACCCGGCTCGCCATCCGCAAGGGCGCCAACCCGCTCACCCTCTCCGGCCTCGCCGGGCTGGGCGACCTCATGCTCACCTGCACCTCGGTGAAGTCGCGCAACTACCGCGTCGGCTACGGCCTCGGCCAGGGCCGCTCGCTGGAGGAGATCCAGACCGAGCTCGGGCAGGTCGCCGAGGGCGTCGTCAACGCCAAGAGCGTGCGCGGGCTCGCCCGCTCGCTCGATGTCGACATGCCGATCAGCGATGCGGTCTATCGCCTGCTCTATGAGGGCCTCACGCCCGAGGGCGTCCTCACAGTGCTGCTCCAGCGCGACCTCAAGCGCGAGATCTGACCGTCTGCTCCCGCTGCCACGCTGAGCGTCCGACCCGTCGGTCAGGGTGTCGCTGACACCCAGCCGACGCAGGACAGCGCAGCGTGCGTCGCGGCATACCCGAGTCCTCGGTAGGCCTCGAACTCGAGGTCCCCGAACTTCTGCCGGGCTGTGGAGGCTCGCGGGAAGTCCTTGTTGACGAGCTGGAAGGACTGGACGTTGGGTGGTAGCGGCGCTGTCCAGTCGGTCGGGGTGCCCGGCGCGTCCGGCGCAGGCGGCTCGACCCGGACCGCCTTGACGACGAGCACGGCGAGACCCCCGCTGCGGTAGAGGCGTGCCCATGGCGGCCCGGTTGGTGTGGCGTCCGAGAACGGGCCCTGCAGGGCCGGCGCGAGGGGCTGGCGCTGGAGGTCGACGTTGAGGTCGGCGCGGATGACCGCGATGGCGTCGCCGACGGCCGACCAGGTCCCCGGTGGGTCGTTGCTCGCGTCGAGGATGACGACGCGGCCGCCGGGCCGCTCGCCCCGCGCCGACGCGGCCTTGATGCAGTGCCGCACACACTCGACGAGGCCGGTGTTGTCCAGGTGCCCGCCGTCGCTGAGGTAGATCCACCGGCTGTCGGCGGACAGCCGCCCCACCGCCTCGAAGGCCATCTGCGCCAGGCCCGGCTTGCTCGTCACCCAGAGCCAGCCCCGGGGGGCGGGGTCGTTCCGGCTGGTCGGCAGCGCCGGCGCGGCCCGGCCCACCGGCGGGGTCACCTGACGGGCGTGGGCAGGGTTGCGGACCCAGGTGCCCACCCGGAGGTTGAGCAGGGTGAGCAGGGCACGGTAGGGCGCCATCTGGATGCCGAACCGCCCCATGAGCGGTGAGATCGCGGCGCCGCTCACCGCGACCGACGCCATGACCGAGGCCCGGCCGGGGCCGGCATACCTCTCATAGCGCCTCATCGACGCGTGGACCGTCCGGCCCTCCTCTCGGAACACCTCGATCCCGCGGGCGGAGAACACGAACGGGAAGCCACCGCGCATCGTCGGGGCCTGGTTGGGATGCAGCGAGTTGAGGGTCGCGACGATGTTGAGCCGGATGCCGGAGAGGGCGCTGTAGGCGTACACCCGCTCGGGGGGCAGCTCCTCGGCCCGGGTGGCGTCGGCGCCGACGCAGAACGCGTCCGCGAGGCGGGCCCGGTAGAAGTCGTGCAGCGAGGTCGCGTTGGCGTCGACGAGGAAGGACACCACGCAGCCGAGGACGGCGAGCCCCGCGCTCCACGCGACGAACGAGGAGGTGCCCGCCCAGCGCAGCTCTATGAGGTAGTGGAAGGACCACAGCAGGAGGAGGTATGCCGTGACGACGCCGGCGACCGTGAGCGGCAGCCAGGTGAGCAGGGCCCGCTTGACCTTGGCCATGCGGCCATCCTCGGCGACACCCTCTGGGGTCGGCCCCCGGCGGAGCAGCCCGACGACCGCGCCCAGCAGCGCCCAGATGCTGCCCAGCTGGACCGCCCAGTTCGGCTGCCACCCGAGGTCGATGCCCTCGGCCCCGCTCAGCGCGTCGTTGGCCGGGTTGGCGTCGCCCCGGGTGGTGAAGGTCCGGGTCACCGTCGTCTCGAACCCGCACGCCCCGGCCGTCGCCGCCTCAGCGGTGTCGGGGTTGAGGCCGGCCACCCCGCCGGCCTGGGTGGCCGCCACGCGGACGCTCTCGGTGAACGCCGTCCGGCACATGTCCTGGGTGCCGAACCCCAGCGCATGGAGCGCCCCGGCGACCATGGCGGTCGGCTGGTTGTGTGTCGTCAGGGAGACGACGCCTGCCGCCCCGGCCGGCAGGCCGAACCCCACGAGGAGCCAGCCGAGCGTGCCGATGAGCAGTGGTGCCCGCAGTCGCTGGGCCAGGTTCATCGTCCGCAGGGCGTGGCGGCGCTGCTCGGGGCCGGGGTCGGCGCCGTCGAAGACCGCGGCCTGCCGCCACCCGGCGACCGTCAGGCCGCCGATGGCGACGAGGCAGACGATGACGGGCAGGAGGAGCCCGAACCACTGGGCAGCCGTCCAGTCGGGGGCGACCCGCAGGCCGATGACGGACTCCCCGTCCTTGACGAGCACGACGGCGCCGAAGGTCACGGCGATCAGGACGCTCACCCAGGCGAGGTAGAGCAGCCAGATCCCCACGACGAGCACGTTGAGGCCGGCGCCGAGAACGAGGCTGACCGCGCCGTCACGGAACCGCCACCCGGGCTCGAACAGGTAGCGGGTGTGGCGCCGCAGCCGTTCCAGCTCCGGTGAATCCGGCGTGTAGCTCGACGTCCAGGGGGCGACCGCCTTGAGGTCGCCGGTCGGGCCGAAGCGCCGGGCCAGGGCCATGGCCGCCGCGATGTAGCTGCCGCCGCTGACCGCGAACACCTGTGGCTCGTGCTCCGGGTCGCCGGCGCCGAGGTCGGCCGCGGCGCTCTGCAGTACCTGAGTGCCGCCGAGAACGAAGGCGGCCGCTCGGATGCCGCCGCCGGAGGCACCGACGGCGAGCAGGCGGTCCTCGGCCCCGGCCGGCGCGGCGTCCCCCGACCAGGCCGGGTCGGACCGTCCCAGCGCCGACGCCGGCTCGGGTGAGGGGTCCCGACCCGCGTGCGCCCCGTGCGGGGCGGGCCGGGGCGGTAGCCGCCGGTGGGCCGGCACCACGATGATGAGGGCGAGGACCTCGAGCAGGGCGCCGATACCGGAGGCACCGGCCCAGTTGACATGGATCCACTCGGACGCCACGGCGAACATCACCAGGATGAGAAGGACCCCACGGAAGGTCCGGATCACAGCGGGGGCGTGGGTCCCGTGCACCCAGCGCCGGCCGCTCGCCTCGGAGGTGGGCAGCGGTGCGTCCTCATCGGCGGCCTGGGTCAGCCGGGCGGCCGCCCGGTCCGGCTCGGGAGCGAACACCGGCCCGACCCGGTGCTCGGCGACGATGAGCAGCGCCACGAACTGCGTCGCGACCGCGAGGGTGATGATGGCGAGCATGCTGCGTGGCCACGGGCTGGCGGCCCCGTCACTGCCAGGCACGGCGCCCAGGGGGAGCGGGCCGACGGCCCGCAGGAGGGCCAGCAGCAGCAGGACGCCGGTGAGTCCCGCGACCGCCTCGGCCACCCGGACGGCCGTGTGCATCTCGAGGACGACGGCGGCCGCCTCGTCGGCGGCGTACGGCGGCTCTGTCAGCCGGGGGCGGGGGACCCTGGGGCCCGACCCCCCCTGCGCCGGCAGGCTCGGGACCGTCGTGCCGGGCCCGCCCTGCTCGGGGCCGAACGCCGCAGGCCCCCCGGTCGGTGCATCGGTCATGGCCACCTCCCCGCCGGTGCGCGCCTCGTCGCGTGCAGCCTCCAGTGTGCCGCCTCGCGGCGCTCGGTGGCGGGTGGAGCGGATGTCCGGCCAGGAGGTCCGGCGGGCGGGCAGGCGCCGGCGGGCCCGCGACGCGACGAGACCGCCGCGACGCGCACGGTGCCGAGTGTGTACGACGCGGGTCCTGGCGGTAGAAAGGCGTCATGGCATCCACCACGATCCAGGTCCTGCCCGCCACCGGAGACGCCGGCCCGGTGTTCCACCTGCGCACCAGGCGGACGAGCTGGGTCGTCCGGGTCGGGCGCTTCGGCCACCTGGAGCAGCTCCACTACGGCACCCTCCTCACCGGGCTGTCCGTGCACGGCGTGGGCTCCCTCACCGCCAAGCCGACCGAGACCGGCACCCAGGTCTCCTACTCGGCCGATGACCCCGCCTACTCCCTAGATGCGATCCCGTTGTCCTGGAGCGGAATCGGGAAGGGAGACTACCGAGAGCCGCCGATCGAGGTCGGTATGCCGGACCGCACCGTCGTCACGGACCTCACCTACCGCTCGCATCGGCTCCACCCGGGGGTGCTCCCGCCCGCCGACGGGCTGCCCGGCGCCGTGGACCCCGACGGGGCCGCCGCCACCCTGATCGTCACCCTGGTCGACGAGCACGGCGGGCTCGAGCTGGACCTGGTGGTCACGGCATACCCCGACAGCGACGTCATCACCCGCCGAGCGGTGCTGCGCAACGCGGGGGAGCAGCCGGTGAGCGTCCGCCGGTTGATGAGCTCGATGATCGACCTACCCGACCTCGGCTTCGACCTCGTGACCTTCGACGGAACCTGGATCGCCGAGACGCACGAGCACCGCCGTCCCCTCGGACCGGGGCTGGCCGTCACCTCCTCGCTCACCGGCGGGTCCTCGAACCGGCACAACCCCGGGGTCCTGCTCGCCGAGCACACCGCGACCGAGGACCACGGCGCGGTCTACGGCTTCAACCTCGTCTACAGCGGCAACCACTGGACCGGCGTCGAGCTCACGACCTACCACCAGGTGCGCGTGGCGTCGGGCATCAACCCCACCGGCTTCTCGTGGGAGCTCGGGCCGGGGGAGCGGTTCGAGACGCCGGAGGCCGTGCTGACGTTCTCCGCGGACGGGTTCGGCGGGGTCGCCGGCAACTTCCACGGGTTCGTCGCGCGTCACATCGTCCGCGGGGAGTGGGCCGACAAGGGGCGCCCCGTCAAGCTCAACACCTGGGAGTCGACGTTCATGGACGTCGCCGACAAGCCGCTGCGTGCGATGGCCAAGGCCGCCGCCGACCTCGGCGTCGAGCTCTTCGTCCTCGACGACGGCTGGTTCGGCGAGCGGCACGACGACCTGCGGGCCCTCGGCGACTGGACGGTCAACGCGACGAAGTTCCCGCGCGGGCTGCGGCCGCTGGCGGAGGAGGTCAACCGGCTCGGGATGCTGTTCGGGCTGTGGTTCGAGCCCGAGTGCGTCAACGAGGACTCCGACCTCTACCGGGCCCACCCCGACTGGGCGATCCGGATCCCCGGGCGCGCCCCGAGCCCGGCCCGCCACCAGCTCACCCTCGACCTCAGCCGCCCCGAGGTCCGCGACCACCTCGTCGAGGCGGTGGGCGCGGTTCTCGACAGTGCGCCCATCGGCTACGTCAAGTGGGACATGAACCGCCATCTCAGCGACATGGGTAGCGCGGTCACGGCCGGGGGTGAGCTGCCGCACCGGCACATCCTCGGCCTGTACGACCTCCTCCGCCGGATCTTCGGGCCGCGGCCGCACATCCTCCTCGAGTCCTGCGCCTCGGGAGGGAACAGGTTCGACCTCGGGATGCTCTGCTTCTCCCCGCAGGTGTGGACCTCTGACGACACCGACCCCATCGAGCGGCTCGAGATCCAGCTGGGCCTGGCCCGGCTGTACCCCCAGTCGACGATGGGCGCCCACGTCTCCGCGAGCCCGCACCAGCAGACGCTGCGCGCGACACCCCTGTCGACGCGGTTCAACGTCGCCGCGCTCGGCGTGCTCGGCTACGAGCTCGACCCCCGCGAGCTCAACGCCGGCGAGCGACGCGAGATCCGCGAGCAGATCGAGTTCTACAAGGAGCACCGCCGGACCCTCCAGTTCGGTCGGCTGCGCCGGGCCGACCCGGTCAAGGACAACCAGGTCGACGTCACCATCAGCGCGCCGGACGGCGTCCGCGCGGTCCACGGGCACTACCAGACCAAGGCACACGCCGACGACCGCGGCGACCGGCTCCCGGTCCGGGGCCTGGACCCGGCCCGCTCCTACCGGATCAGCACCAAGCCCCAGGGCCTGGACCTCACCGCCTTCGGCGGGCTGCTCAAGCACGTCCTGCCCAAGGTGGTCAGCCCTACCGGCCCGGTCGTCGGCACCGCGGCGGAGCACTACCGGCTGCCGGACGCGGTGGAGGAGTATGCCGGCACCGGCGCCACCCTGATGGCCGGCGTCTTCCTGGCCGAGCAGTTCCTCGGGCACAACTACACCAAGCAGACGCGGATGCTGGGGGACTTCGGCTCCAACCTCTACGTCATCGAGGAGATCGAGGGCGCCGGATGACCGGCAGGCCATGAGCGAGATCGTCACGCCGGCAGCGGTGCCGGCCCGCGCGGGCGCGCAACCGCGCACGGCGCAGTTCTCCCGCAACCGCTGGACCTTCGGCGTCGGGACCATCGGCCGCGACATGGTCTACGCGCTCGTCAGCCTCTACCTCATCTACTACCTCACCGACGTCCTCAACCTCGCGAGCGGCACGTTGTGGTGGGTCACCGGGCTGCTCCTCGCCATCCGGCTCGTCGATGCGCTCCTCGACCCGGTGATGGGAGCGATCGTCGACAGCACCCACAGCCGGTGGGGGCAGTTCAAGCCGTGGATGACCGTGGGTGGCCTGGTCTCGGCGGTCCTCACCGTCCTGCTGTTCACCGACACCGGGATGAGGGGGACCTCGTTCGTCGTCGTCTTCGCGCTGCTCAACCTGCTGTGGGGGGTCAGCTGGACCTCCCACGACATCCCCTACTGGTCGCAGCTGCCGGCGCTGTCGCTCGACCCCAAGGAGCGCGAGGACCTCGGAGCGGTCGCCAAGATCTTCGCGAGCATCGGCCAGTTCGCCGTCGTCGCCGGCATCGTCCCGCTCACCGACGCGCTCGCCTCCTCGACCGGGAGCACGACCCGGGCCTTCCAGCTCGCCGCGGTCATCATCGTCGTCGTCATGGTGCTCGGGATGGCCGTCACCGTACTGTTCGTGCGCGAACCCCAGGGCGTCGACCTGGCCGGCGAGCGCACCGGCGGCCGCGAGCTCGCCCGCGCACTGTTCCGCAACGACCAGCTGCTGTGGGCCGCCACGGCATACCTGCTGTTCATGGTCGGGTACGGGACGACCGGGGCGTTCGGGCTGTACTTCTTCAAGTACGTCTACGGCGACGAGAGCGTCTTCCCGCTCTTCGCCGTCTTCGTCGGGGTCGGGCAGATCGCCGGGCTCGCCGCGTTCCCGTGGTTCAGCCGGCGGTGGGACCGGCGACGCCTCTACACCGGGTCGACCCTGCTCGTCGTGGCGTCGTACGCGCTGTTCATCGTCGCGCCGATGAACCTCGTCGTCCTGGGGATCGCCGCGTTCGCGCTGTTCTTCGCGGCGTCGTTCATCACCGTGCTGATGATCGTCTTCCAGGCGGACACGATCGAGTACGGCCAGGTCAAGCTCGGGCAGCGCAACAACGCGGTGACGTTCGCCCTGCAGCCGTTCATCAACAAGACCTCGGGAGCGATCAACACGGCGATCGTCGGTGCCGCCGTGATCATCTCGGGCATCAACGACGCCACGAGCGCCGCGGACATGACGACGCATGGGGTGTTCGTCGTCAAGGTGGCGATGATGGTGATCCCCGCGGTCTGCATCGTCGCGGGCTACCTCATCTGGCGACGCAGGTTCGTCATCGACGAGGAGGTGCACGCCCGCCTGGTGGCCGAGCTGGCCGCCCGCGGCGCCCTCACCGAGGACTAGCCCGCACCGCGCGCCTCGAGGCCGAGGAGGAACCGCTTGGCGTCGGGACCACCGGCGTACCCGCCGACGTCGCCGCCGACCGAACCTCCCACCGGCAGCACCCGATGGCACGGCACGAAGACGCACAGCGGGTTGGCACCCAGAGCGCTGCCGACGGCACGCGCCGCCCCGGGGTGCTCGACGGCGCTCGCCAGCGCCCCGTACGTCGTCCGCTCGCCGTAGCCGACCCGGGCGGCCAGCCCGGCGAGTACCTCGCGCTGGAACCGGCTCGCCAGGGCGAGGTCGGTAGGGTGCGCCAGGACGCGGGCCTGTCCGCCGAGGTATGCCGCGAGCTCGCGGCGCGCCTCGTCCAGGACCCGGGGATGGCGCAGCACCCGCGGGCTGACGGCGTCGGCCAGCCGCTGCAGCCACGCGTCCTCGGCGGCTCGGTCGGCGGCGTACGCGCTCGTGACGAGGAGACCCTCGGAGGTGACGGCGAGGAGCAGCCGACCGACCGCCGTGTCCTCCACGACGTAGGAGACGTCGGAGACCGGTAGCCGCGGGGGAGACAGGGGAGGGGCGAAGGCGCCGAACGGGTCGGTCATGACGGGTCCTTGAGGTCGAGACGGAGGGCGGCGAGGGCGTCGCTGACGAGGCGCCGGCTCATCGTGGGGGTGGTGCCGAGGGCGGCGGCGACCGCCCGGTGGTCGAGGTCGGCGACGTAGCGCAGGACGACAGCCTCCCGCTGGCGCTCGGGGAGGCGGCCGACCCGTGCCCACAGGTCGCCGTCGGGCGGGTCCGCCGGACCAGGCACCCTCGGGGCGGCCGCGAGCGAGGCCGGGTCCTCGTGTGGGACGGCGCGGCGGGCGCGCGCCCGGTGCACGTCCATCGCGCAGCGGTGGGTGATCGTGAGCAGCCACCCCCGAAGGTTGCGGGTGCTGCGCAGGCGCGGGTACGCGGCCAGCGCCTGAGTCCACGCCTGCTGGGCGACGTCGTCGGCGTCGACCGGCCCGGCGAGGGCGTGTGCGAGGCGCGCGACGTCGCGCCAGTGGGCGTCGACCAGGTGCTGGAAGGGGGGCAGGCTCACGATGGTCCAACGCTATGCCGCGTCGCCGTGTGAGCGGGCCGTCCGGCCGCACGCACGCAGGCGCTTCCCAGGCCCGGTCCAGCGGGGCTTCGGGGGTGCACGGAAGGGTTCCTCGGGTGACACGAAGTACACCTGTTGGTGGGGTGATGTTGGCCCGCGACGAGGCCCGGTTCTGCGAGGATTGCCTGGTGAGCGAACTGCCTGAGGCGGTGCGGCGCGCCCCCTTGGTCATCGCCCACCGGGGTGCCAGCGCGAGCGTTCCCGAGCACACCCTCGGCGCCTACGTCCAGGCTCTCGCCGACGGCGCCGACGGGGTCGAGTGCGACGTGCGGCTGACGGCCGACGCCCACCTCGTATGCGTGCACGACCGCCGGGTCGAGCGAACGTCCAACGGCAGGGGCACGGTGTCGACGCTCGAGCTCGCCCAGCTCGAGCAGCTCGACTGGGCGTCCTGGAAGCGCGCGGCCCATGCGGACGACACCGAGGGCGCCGACTCCGACCCGCAGCGCGGCCGCATCCTGACCTTGCGCAAGCTCCTCGACGCCCTGATGGCCGAGGAGCGCGAGCTCGTCACCCTCATCGAGACCAAGCACCCGACACGGTATGGCGGCCTCGTCGAGCGCCGGCTGGTCACGGTGCTGCGTGACTACGGCCTCACCGTGGGCGACCTACCGCGGATGCCGCACGTGCGGGTCATGTCCTTCTCGGCCGTCGCGCTGCAGCGGATGCGGCTCATGGCGCCCCACGTCCCGCTCGTCTACCTGATCGAGGTGGGCGCTCCGGCTCTCACCTGGGACGGGTCGCTGCCGCGTGGCGTTCACGCCGTCGGCCTCGACGTGAAGTTCCTACGGCGCCACCCCAAGGTCGTCCGCCACCACCAGCGGCGGGGTCACACCGTCTACGTCTGGACCGCCGACCGGCCGGAGGACGTCGAGCGCTGTCTCGACCTCGGTGTCGACGTCATCATCACCAACCGTCCGGCGGAAGTTCTCGACCGGGTGTCTGCGCTGCGCTGACCCGTTACCATATCTGCTTGGTGAACGCCCCTGAGCAGTCCTCGACCACGCCTGACCCCCGCCTCGGGACCAGGCCGTTCGGGGTGCCCACCGAAGACTCCATCGAGGTCAGCGGGGGGATGGGCGACGGCTCCGGCCAGGTCGTCCGCGCCCCCTGGACCGCCTCCTCCGTCGCCCACGTCCGGCACGCCCTCGTCCTCGACCTCCAGGCGCGTGGCGTCCCCGAGCAGCTCGTCGACGAGGCCGAGATCGTCGTCTCCGAGCTCGTGGCGAACGCCGTCCGGCACGCCAACGCTCTCGCCGACGGCACGATGCGGGTGAAATGGAAGGTCCGCGGGACGGTCGTCGAGATCGACGTCACCGACGGTGGCGGCCCCACGTCGCCGCGTCCGGCGCCGCGGGCGGTCTGGTCCCCAGCCGGCCGCGGGCTGAGGATCGTCCGCTCACTGGCTCACGAGTGGGGTGTCGTCGAGGACCGTGGCGGCGTGACCGTCTGGGCCTCGCTGGGTGGACCCACCCGGCGCCGCGCCACCTGAGCGCGCCGCTCCTGCGCCGCCCCTGCGCCGGCCCCGCCCCGGCTCCTCCGGGTCGCCGCGGCGCGCCCGTTAGGGTGGGCGCCATGGGTAAGGCCTCACGCCGCCGCCGTCATGTCGACGGGTCCGGCGCCTCCGCGCGCCAGCGCGTCGACCCCGTCCCGTTCGAGCCTCGCCCCTTCGCGGGCCTCCCCGGCGAGACCGACTGGGTGGCCATCCGAGAGATCCTTCCCGCGGCCACGGCGCGGGTGCGCCTCCTGGGCCCGCACGCCGAGGACGGCACCGAGATGCTCGTCACCACCGTGCTGCCGCTCGCCTGGCCGGGCCTGCACCGCACCGACGGCCAGCTCCTCGTCGCGACGCAGTCGGGGTCATCGAGCGGCGACGCCTCCCGTGACCTCGCCGCTCAGATGCTCGCGACGATCGCCCTCGACGCCGGAACCCCCCTCGTCGCGACCCCGGCGCCCACCCGGGACACCCCACGCCTGCAGGACGTCCTCGACACGTCCGTGCCGTTCGAGGTCGAGATCCACGAGGGCTTCGACTTCTGGGCCCCGGACCAGGAGCTCGACGAGGCAGCCCAGGCGTCGCTCGAGCGGGCCAACGAGGCGATCGTCCCCACCGTCGCCATGACGGCTCTGCCGTCGGCGTACTGGGTCCGGATCGGCGGCCGCACCCATGTCAGGCTCGTCCTGCCCGACGAGGAGGACGCCGCCACCGACGCGCTCGCGCGCCTGCACGCGGCCGACACGGACGGGCTCGGCGGCGAGACCCGCCTGCTCGGTGCGTTCCGGACCTCGGGCCTGCTCGTCCCGGTGTGGGACCTCGACCCCGAGCTCGAGGCCACCGACTACGAGGACCCGCTGGCGCAGTGGGCGAACCGGTATGCCGCCGCCCTCGCCGAGGACGCCCCGCTGACCCCCGATGAGCGCCGCGCGAGGTCCGGCCTGCTCAGCCGGCAGGTCACGCTCCGCTGAGCCCACCGTGTCCGCGTCCGTCCCACCCTCCCCCCAGGGCGACGCCATGCGCCCGGGCGGTGACCGAGCGCACCGCCCGGTGGCGGCGGTCGTCCCGTGCAAGGATGAGGCGGACCGGGTCGCGGCGACGGTGGCGGCGGTGCGCGACCTCCCCGACGTCGACCTGGTGGTCGTCGTCGACGACGGCAGCAGCGACGACACCGCGGCGGTGGCGCGGGCGGCCGGGGCGCTCGTCGTGCGGCATCCGCGCAACCGGGGCAAGGCCGCGGCCCTCGAGACCGGCATCGCTCGGGTCCGCGCGCAGGAGCGGGGCGACGGCGCCCCCGCCCGGCACCTGCTGTTCGTCGACGGCGACCTCCAGGAGACCGCCTCCGCGCTGTCGGTGCTCGTCGAGCCGATACGGGTCGGCGAGGCCGACATGACGGTCGCGACCCTGCCTGCGCAGTCGTCCGCCGGTGGGGGCCGGGGGTTCGTCGTGCGACTGGCCCGGACCGGGATCGGCCTTCTCACCGGGTTCGAGCCCGTGCAGCCGCTGTCGGGCATGCGCTGCCTCACGGCCGAGGCGTATGCCGCGGCCGCGCCGCTCGCCCGGGGGTGGGGCGTCGAGGTCGGCCTGACCGTCGACGTGCTCCGCGCCGGGCTCCGGGTCCTCGAGGTGCCGTGCGAGCTGCAGCACCGGGTGAGTGGCACCGACTGGCGCAGCCGGCTGCACCGGGCGGCCCAGTACCGGGACGTGTGGCTCGCCCTGGCGGTGCGGCGGCTGGGCCGTGGCCGCCGGCGCTGACGCGGCGGAGCGCTCCGCCGACCCGGCCGGCGAGCGGCCCGGCCGGGCCGGCACCCTCCGTGGGGCCCTGCTCGGCGCCTCCTTCGTGCTTCTCCTGCTCGTCGGCCTGTCCCGGCCCAACGCGGCATCCCCCGACCTCGGCGTCCGAGGCTGGGTCCCCGCCCTGGTCCTGCCCCTCACCCTGTCCTCGGCCGCGGTCACCGTCGCCTTGTGGGCGGCGTACCTGCTGGGGGGAGCGGGCGTGCTCGCCGGCCTGCTCGGCCGGCGCTCTCGCCCCGTCCGATGGTGGCTTCCCGTGCTGCTCGCGCTGCTCGCGCTGCTCGCACTCCCCTTCGGCTCGGCGGACCACGTCAACTACGCGGCCTACGGGCGGATCTTCCTGCAGGGGGGCGACCCCTACGTCGTGTCCCCGATCGGCTGGCACGGGGGTGTCGACCCCATCACGAGCCACGTCGAGGCGCCATGGACGACCGAGCCGAGCGTCTACGGGCCGATGGCCACCGTCCTGCAGGCTTTCTCGGCGGCGGCAGGTGGCGACCACCTGCGTCAGGTCGTCTGGGTCTGGCAGGTGCTGGTCGTCCTCGCCTGGCTGGGGGTGCGGTGGCTGTTGTTGGGTGTCCTCGACGGCTCGGCCCGGCGGCGGGTCGACGTCGCCTGGACCCTCAACCCGCTGGTCTTCGGGGTGGGCGTGCTCGGCGCGCACGTCGACGTCATCGGCACCGTGTTGGCGGTGGCGGCCGTCTGGCTGGCGTTCCGGTGGACCGGGCTCGGTGGCGCGGGCGCCTGCGGTGCGGCGGCTGCCCTGGCCGGCTGCACGAAGTTCACATACGCCATCACGGGGGTGGCCGTGCTCGCCGCCTGGTGGGCGGTGCGGGACCGTCGGTGGAGCCCGCGTGGCGTGGGCTCGCTCGTCGGTGCCGCGGCGGTCGTGACGGCAGTGCTCCATGCGTGGATGGGCCCGCACGTCTACGACCAGCTGCTGCGCTCGCGGCGCTCGGTGTCGCTGGCGACCCCGTGGCGAGCGCTGCTCGACGGGCTGAGCGGGTCACTCGGCTCGGGGTCGACGCGGACCCTGGTCTCCTACTCGGCCATGGCCCTCGCGGTCGTCCTGGCCCTGGCGTTGCTCCGGCTCACGGCGCCCCGGGGCGCCGGAGGTGGGGCGGAGCAGGCCCTGCGGTTCGCGATGGTGCTGTCCGCGGCGTACGTCCTGGCGGCGCCGTACTCGTTGCCCTGGTACGGCCTGCTCGCCTGGGCCGGCCTGCCTGCGGTCGCCGGCGGCCTCGTCGACGTCGCCCTGCTCGCCCAGCTCGCCGCCATGGCGCTCGCCTACGTCCCGGGGCGGGTCCTCGGCATGAGCGCCCAGGTGCAGTCGGTCACCCTCGGGGTGCGACGGCACGTCGTGCCGTGGGTCGTCGGCGCCGTCTGGGTGGCCCTCATCGTCGCCGCCGCCCGGCGCGGGACGGCGCGAGGGCCCGCGCCTCGTCCTCGAGGGTGAACACCGCCACCGACAGGATGAGCGGAACCGCCACGGTGGCGCTGACCGCCGGGATGGCCACGCCGGAGTCGTTGATGGCGAACCCCACGGTGATCGTGACGACGAGCGCGACCAGCCCGGAGCGGAGCAGGGGGGCGGCCACGAACGCCCGCTGGAGCGATCGCGACCCCCACGACGTGGGCCGGGCCAGGACGTAGAACACGAAGACCAGGGCCGCCGGGACGAGCAGGGTCAGTGGCATGTTCCCGGTGAGGATCTCAAGGTTCTGCTTGCCCTTACGGACGATGATGTCCATGGCGTTGCCGTCGATCATGGCCTGGATGAACCCGCCGAGGTGCGTGCGGTTCTCGGGTCCGCGGAGCCAGTCGCCGAACGCCACGAGGAGGAACAGCCCGGCCGAGCCGACGGCGATGAGGCCGATCCGCCTCCAGGTCATCTTGATGCCGAGGATGGCGAGCACGAGGTAGGCGAGGCCGGGGACGAGGGCCGGCGGGCCGCCCCCGTCGGCACCCCAGAAGGGTGCCCCGTCGATGATGACCGCCGCGCCGCCGATGATGATGACGGCCGCGGCCGCGCGGGTCTCGCTGCGCTCGACGACGAGCCCGGCCAGAGCCGTGGCCAGCAGGAGGGCTGACGTCGCGAAGAGCGAGAACGTCACGTTGCCCATCCCGTAGAACCGGCCCGCGATGACGGGTTGTAGCCCCATGAGCGAGGACAGCTGCAGGCGCGACCCGGTCATGACGTCGCCGGCGAGGACGCCCATCGTCACGCCGGACACGACGATGAGCGGTCCGACCGGGGAGCGTGACCACGGGCCGGACAGTGCGGTCGCGGTGATGGCGGCGACGAACAGCCCGACGGCCGCGACGACCGAGACCATCGGCACCGGGAAGCGCCACCACGGCAGGAGGTTGGCGAGGAACGTCGACGCGGGGACGGTGGCGGCGCCGACGGCGATCCGGCGGACCCAGACCAGGGACCTGATCCGGGTGCCC
>CAYPYK010000006.1:20179-36314 GCA_964414665.1 uncultured Intrasporangiaceae bacterium
CGACCCGGCCCTTCCAGACGAGGAGGACGAACAGGTAGATGACGAGCTGGCCGTAGGCGAAGAACATGAAGAACGGCGGGACGAGCGAGTGCACCTCGTGGCTCGCCTGGTCGTAGTCCACGAGCGCCTGCAGCCTGGCCCGGGATCGCTCCTCGGAGTTGTCCGGCGCGGAACCCGACCTGAGGACGGCGCCGCCGAGGCCCTCCGGCATGGGGACGCCGGCGATGCTGAGGGTGGTGACCGTGAGGTCCTGCTCCTGGACCAGCCCCGGCTGTCGCGTCGACGGCGAGTACAGCTCCCCGGGCCCGAAGTCCGGTCCCCGGGCGACGACCATGCGCAGCCGCTCCGACCGCCCGGCGTCGGCGATGCTGGCGACGACGAAGTCGGCGCCGTTGGGCGCGGCGTCGATGACCTGCCCGATGCGGGCGTCGATCGCCGCGACCTGGTCGGCGCGGCTGGTGGTCACCGTCTCACCGCCGGCGACGTCCTTCGGGTCGCGCACGGCCCCGATGTCGACGAGGGTGATCGGGCAGCCGGCGAGGTCGGTCAGCAGCGTGGCGGGGTCCCAGGAGGCGTACTTGGCGACCGAGCCGTCGCCTCGGGCGGCCGCGAGACCGGCGCCGGGCCCGACCGCCTGCACGCAGACGCCGGCCGCCGCCGCACTGTCGCCCAGCAGCCCCAGCCGGGCGTCGAAACCGTCGTTGTCCGCGGCCCGGAGGTAGGACGCCCAGCCCGGCACCTGACCGCCGACCACCTCGGGGCTCGGTGGGCAGAGGCGGTCCTGGGGGTTGGCGGACGTCCCGACCCGGGGCGCGGCGGAACGGGCGCCGGACGACAGACCCAGCCAACCGTCGACCGGGCAGGTGTTGGTCTGGACCGAGCGGATCGACAGCGCGGCCGAGGAGCCGTCCCGCAACAGGGTCCACAGGTTGGGGGTCCCCTTCTCGGTGACGTCGCTCCAGGTCAGCCCGCCGGTCCCGATGAGGACGACCGTGCCGGCGCTCGGGTGGTCGGCGGCGGCGGCCGCTGTCGCGCGTGCGGCACCGGCCGTCGCGGCCGGCTGGGCCGGAGCGGAGGCGTGGTCCGCGGCATACGCCGGGCCGACCAGAGCGAGGGCCGCCGCCACGGCCGCGAGGAGCACGGCGGGGGCACGGCGGGTCACGCCTACAGGCTACGGGTCCGCAGCAGCCACAATGGACGGGTGCCACGGATCCGCCCGCCCGCCTCCGCCGCGACCAGGTGGGTGCTGGCGATCCTCGTCGTCGCGCTCGCGGCGCTGCCCGTCGTCCTGCGGTATCTCGTCTTCTGGCCGCTCGACCAGTGGCAGGTCGACGTCGAGGTCTACCGGCAGGCGGGGGAGTCCATCCTCACCGGCCGGCCCATCTACTCGGCCATGACCGAGGCGCCGCAGCTGCTGCCGTTCACCTACCCGCCGTTCGCAGCCGTGCTGTCCGTGCCACTGGCGCTCATCCCCTTCGGTGCGGTGGGCTGGCTGTGGACGCTCCTGCAGGTCGCCGCCACCACGGCGATCGTCTGGTATGCGGGCTACCGACTCATCCACCGCACCGGGGCGTGGCTGCCCATCGCCCTGGCCCTGCTGACGGCCCCCATGCTGTGGCTGCACCCGGTGTCCGACGGCATCCGGTTCGGGCAGGTCAACGCGTTCATGGTGCTCGCCAGCCTGATGGACCTGCGCCGTCCGCGGCCACGGCTGCTCCGCCGGGTGCCGGCCGGGGTGCTCGTCGGCCTCGCCATGTCGGTCAAGCTCACCCCCGGGGTCTTCGTCATCCACTACATCGTCAACCGACGGTGGAAGGAGGCCGCGACGGCGGTGGGTGCCGCGGCCGCCGCGACGGTCGGGTCGTGGCTGCTGCTGCCCGAGGCGTCGTTCACGTTCTGGGGCGGGGCGCTGCAGGACCCGGCCCGGCTCGGCCCCAACGCCGGGACCTCCAACCAGTCGATCCGGGGGCTCCTCCTGCGGGTGGGGCCGTCGGGGACGGCCGGGACGGCGGTGTGGCTGCTCCTCGTGGCGGTCGTCGGCTTCGTCGGGTATGCCGTGGCCCGGCGGTTCTACCACGCGGGGGACTCGGTCGGCGAGGTCGCCGCGGTCGGCCTGATGGCGTGCCTGCTGTCGCCGGTCGCGTGGATCCACCACCTGCACTGGATGGTCGTCGTCATCTTCGCGCTGCTCGGTGCCGACCCGCTGCGGGAGCGACGTCGGCTGTGGGCGGCGGGCGTGGTGACGGCGTGGTTCCTGTGCCGGATGCCGTGGTGGGGCATCTCGTGGCTCAACCACCGGAACTGGTGGACGCTGCCGGGACGGATGCTGCAGAACGCCGACGTCGCCGGCTCGCTCCTCGCCCTCGCCCTGCTGTGGTGGCTCTCGCCGAGGGGTGCGCGTGCCGAGCCCTCCGCATCGCAGGGTCGCGGGGGTCAGCACACCGCTGATCTTCGGCATGAGCCGGCGTCGCCGCGCGGGAGCGCCTAGAACGCCCCGGCGAGCTGGAGTCCGGTGACCGCGGCCAGCACGAGACAGACCGCCCCGCCCACCCGGCGGATCGTCGCGAGGCGGAGCCGGGTGAGCAGCGCCCGGCCGAGCGCGGCCCCCAGAGCCGAGACCGTGGCGAGCGCAACGAACGCCCCGACGAAGACCGACAGGGGCTCGTGGTATCTCAGGACCAGCGAGGCCGTGAGGATCTGGGTGAGGTCGCCCCACTCGGCGAGGAACAGCACGGTGAAACACAAGGTGACGACGTGCCAGCCCCTGAGCCCGGACGGGCCCGTGGACTCGAACTTCTCCTCCGCCTCGGCCTCCTCGGCGTCGGCCTTCCGGGCGCCGCGCAGCAGCAGCACCCCGCCGATGAGGAACATCGCCCCCGCGAACACCTCGACCGGGGTGCGCGGCAGCCGCCCGATCAGCCCCCCCAGCGTCACGGCGATGGTGGTCTGCACGAGGAACGCCAGCGCCACCCCGATCCACACGAGCAGCGGCCGGAACCGGGTCGCCAGGACCAGAGTCGCGACGAACGTCTTGTCCGGGAGCTCGACGACGAAGATCAGCCCGAAGACGACCGCTGCGGTCGCGACGCTGAAACTCATGGCCGGGCCACTCTAGCCACCCAATACAGTGTCCGATGACCGCCGGCGCCTGGACCGGCCGCAGAGGAGACGCGCATGACCCGCTACGGGTTCCTCGGGCCCGCTGGGACCTTCACCCAGATGGCTCTCGATCAGTGGGGCCCCGCCGCGGGGGCGCCGCAGACCCCTTACGCCTCGGTCGACGCGGCCCTGGCAGCCCTGCGTGCCGGCGAGATCGACGCCGCCATGGTCCCCATCGAGAACTCGGTCGAGGGCGGGGTCAGCGCGACCCTCGACGCTCTGGCGACCGGCGACCCGCTCGTGCTGGCGGCCGAGGTGCTCGTCCCGATCACGTTCGTGCTCGCGGCCCGACCGGGTATGTCGCTGGAGCGGGTCCGCGCTGTCGGCACCCACTCCCACGGCTGGGCCCAGGTCCGCGGCTGGATGGGGGCGAACCTGCCCGAGGCGACCTATGTGCCGACCCTGTCCACCGCCTCGGGGGCGGCAGGCCTGGCCGGCAGCGACCCGGTGACCTACGACGCGGCCGTGTGTGCCCCGGTGGCGGCGACCAACCACGGGCTCGAGATCCTCGCCGACGACATCGGGGACATGAAGGGGGCGGTGACCCGGTTCGTCCTCGTCGCCCGCCCCGGCACCCTGCCCCGGCCCACCGGGGCCGACAAGACGACGGTCGTGCTGTACCAGCGGCAGGACCACGCCGGTGGCCTGCTCGAGCTGCTCGAGCAGTTCGCGGCCCGCGGCATCAACATGACCCGGCTGGAGTCGCGTCCGACCAGGGAGTCGATGGGCAGCTACTGCTTCTCGATCGACTGCGAGGGCCATGTCCTCGATGAGCGGGTGGGCGAGGCCCTGATGGGCCTGCGTCGGGTGTGCGCCGACGTGAAGTTCCTCGGCTCCTACCCACGTGCCGATCAGCGGGCCGCGACGATAGCGCCGCTGAACACCGACGAGGACTTCGCGCAGGCGCGTAGCTGGCTGACCGAGCTGCGCCGGACCGACTGACGACACTCGCCGCCTCGGCCCGGGCGGTGCGGCGGCCCCGCTCCGCCGCACCGGCTCAGGACGAGGACGCCTGCGGGGTCTCGGGGAAGGTGTTCCTGCTCGGGCCGGGCACCTCGGTGCCCGCCGCGCCGGGGCCGACCGTGGGCCGGGTCGCCAGGCTCGGCGGCGGGGTCGTGGTCGGTGGGCTCGAGGGACCGGGGACCGGTGAGCTGCCGGTGGGGGCGGCCGTGGGGCCGGTGCTCGTCGGCGAGCCCGCCCCGAGTCGCCCGAGGGCCAGGCTGTAGCCGGACCAGGTGAGGGTGAGCAGGTCGCCGCCGAGGTGGGCCGCCGGCCGGGCGTCGAGCATGTCGAGCACCCACCGCTCCTGCTGCATGACGGTGTCCGGAAGGCAGGCCATCTCGGTCGAGACGAGCTGGCCGACCACGAGGTGGCCGCCGTCGACCGCGAGGGAGCCGCCCATCTGGTTGCACCCCGCGCTGGCGTCGATCCGGTCGCCGGCGATGACGAGCCGGACCGGCCTGCCGTCCAGGAGGGGCGTCGGGGTGGTGCTCGACCCGCTCCGGCTGACGAAAGAGCCCTGGAGCTGGTCCATCGAGGTGACCGACGTCCCGTCGCCGGGCGTCCCGGCCGAGCTGCGGTGGGTGAGGACCATGGCGGTGACGAGACCGGCGAGGACGACGAACCCGACGAGGACGCCGAGGGCGATGCGGGTGGTCCGGCTCATGTGGGTGGGACGTCCTCGCCCCGACGTGAGGTTCCGCTGTCCCGGTCACGGGTCCACCGTCCGTCCGCGCCGCGGGTCCAGCCCATCGGCCCGGCCCGGCCCGGCCGCCCCCCGTCCCGGGTCTGCGGGTCGGTGGCGATCTCGTCGATCCACGCATCGACCTCTCCCCAGTGCTCCTCCAGCCAGGCGCCGATGGCCGCCGCGTCGTCGGGGAGGGAGTCCGCGGCATACGTCCAGGTCTTGACCAGGAACGGGCGGTCGGTGAACGGCACGGCGCGGTAGATCTCGCGCAGCCCGATGAGCCGCTCGAAGCCGGCGTGCGCGACCACCATGACATCGGCGTCCGGCCGCGCAGTCAGGCAGGCGATGGGGCCGCGCGTCTTGGGGGGCAGGACGTGCTTCAGCCGGGCCGCGCGTTCGGCCCGCTGCCCCTCCCCGCGCTCGCGGAGCACGGTGATGACCTTGCGCCGTCGGGCCGGGGACCAGTTCTGGCCCTCCGGAAAGAGGAGCAGGACGTCCTTGGCCCCCAGCGACTCGGCGAGCGCGACGACCCCACCCAGCCGGTCGCTGCCCGCGCTCGCGGCGGACGGCACGAAGAACGAGCGCAGCCGGGTGAGCATCGTGTCGACGGCGGGGTCCCACCGCAGCGCCTCGGCGAGGACGACCCGGGGCAGCCGGCCGGCCGTTCGCGAGAGCAGCCAGGCCAAGGCGATCGAGTCGGCCGGGCCCGCGTGTCGCGCGAACGCGATCAGCGGGCTGGCGTCGCTGCCCAGCTGCATCCGGTCGACCAGGCGCACCTCGAAGCCGACCCAGCGCCGGCCGAGCACCATGGCCCGGTCGAGCGAGGCCAGCAGCAGGCGCTCGTGGTCCTCCTGCCAGGTCGGCCCGTCCTTGCCCGGGTCGGCGAGCCAGAGCCGCCAGCAGCCGACGAGCATGCCGATGTCGACCCACATGAGGAGGACGACGACGGCGGTGATCCGGAACAGCCGGGCCCGGCGCTCGACCAGGGCGTGCAGGGCGCCGACCACGAGGACCGGGGTCGCCAGGGCGGTGACGGCCACCCCGACCAGGGGCCAGGCCACGTGAAGCACCCGCCGGACCGGCAGCGGGGGCGGCGGGATCCCGCGCATACCCATGAGCGCAGCGTAGGCGGGGTCAGCCGGGCGTCGCGTCGAGGTAGGCCGAGGTTGCGGCATACGCCTGGTCCATCCGCTCGCGCATCCGCGAGGTGCGGCCGTAGGCGAGCGAGATGTTGGGGCTGTCGGGGGCACCGCTGGGCAGCAGATGGGTCTCGACGCCCTCGGGCACGGACTCCATCTCGTGGACGAAACGGTGCCGCCGGGCGATCTCGAAGGCCACCGTCCCGACCTCCCACGGATAGCGCGGCGGGGTGAGCGGCTGCTCGACCCGGCCGACCTGGAGGACGAAGATCCGAGTGGCGCCGAGGGCCAGGGCCCGGCCGACGGGGATCGAGTGGACGAGCCCGCCGTCGAGGTAGTGCCGTCCGTCGATGGCCACCGGGGGAAAGAGCCCGGGCACCGAGCACGACGCGACGACGGCGTCGGTGATCGGCCCGGCGTCGAACCAGCGGCCGCTCGCGTCCTCGATGCAGGCGGCGACGCACTGGAACGGGACCTCGAGGTCGGCGAAGTCCTCCGCCGGAAGGTAGCGGGCGATGATGGTCCGCAGCGGGGCGTTGGACAGCAGGTGGGTGCGGTATCTGGCGATCCGGGCGGCCTGGCGGACCGGGTTCTGGAGGAACAGACCCTGGGTGACCACGGC
The DNA here is from genome assembly GCA_964414665.1 of uncultured Intrasporangiaceae bacterium. Taxonomy (GTDB): domain Bacteria; phylum Actinomycetota; class Actinomycetes; order Actinomycetales; family Dermatophilaceae; genus CAVSJJ01. The sequence continues at coordinate 26,787 of CAYPYK010000006.1, forward strand.
GGCCCAGACCTCCGCGAGCCGGTCGGCGCCCTCGGGCGACGGGTCCGCGGCCGCGAACGCCCCGTTGAGCGCACCGATGCTGGTACCGAGCACCAGATCGGGGACGACGCCGGCCTCGGCGAGGGCGCGGAGCATGCCGACCTGCGTGGTGCCGAGCACGCCGCCGCCGCCGAGGACGAACGCGGTGCGCTGCGGTGGCGGGCCGGGGGAGCGACGGGCCGGCATGGGGCCAGGGTATGCCGCCGGGTGCGGCTGCCCAGTAGCCTGCCGGTATGCGGGGCGCCGCGTTCTTCGACCTCGACCGAACCCTCCTTCCCGGCGGGACCGGCCAGGCGCTCTCGCACGCCATGCTCGACCTCGGCCTCATCCCCCGGACCCTCCCCGGGGAGGACCTGCTCTTCAAGGTCTTCGACACCGTCGGCGAGACCCTGCCGTCGATGGTCCTGGCGCGCCAGGCGACCCGCGTGGCCAAGGGCCGGGCGGCCGATGCGTTCGACGCCGCCGCCGACGCGGCGGCCGCGGTCATCGACGAGATGGTGCACCCGTTCGCCCGCCCCCTCATCGAGCAGCACCGCGATGCCGGCCGCCTCGTCGTCCTCGCCACGACCACCCCGGACCACCTCGTCCGACCCATCGCCGAGCGGCTCGGCTTCGACGATGTCGTCGCCACGACGTATGCCGTGGGGGCCGACGGCATGTTCGACGGCTCGATCGCCGGGCGGTTCGTGTGGTCGCGGGGGAAGCTGGCTGCCGTCCGGGCCTTCGCGCGGGAGCGGGGCATCTCGATGGCCGAGAGCTATGCGTACTCCGACAGCATCTACGACGTCCCCCTGCTGGGGGCCGTCGGCCATCCGACGGCGGTCAACCCCGACCCCCGCCTGGCCCTGCTGGCCGTCGCCCGCCGCTGGCCCATCCTCTCCCTCGACGTCCCGCCCGGGGTGCTGAAGATCCCCGTTGTCGGGCTGGAGCTGCAGCAGCTGCTCTTCCTGGCCATGCGTCCGGAGCTGTTCCCGTATGCCCGGTTCGACATCCAGGGCGTCGAGAACATCCCGCGGTCGGGGCCGGCCATCGTCGCGGGCAACCACCGCAGCTACTTCGACGTCCCCGCGCTCGTCATCACGATGGCGCGCTCCGGCCGGACCGCTCGGGCGCTGGGCAAGAAGGAGCTGTTCGACATCCCGGTCTTCGGCGGCTTCGCGACGGCGCTCGGCGGGATCAGCGTGGACCGCACCGGAGACGCTGCCGGCTCCATCGACGCCGCCGAGCGGGCCCTTGATGGTGGCGAGATCGTCCTCGTCCTCCCCCAAGGGACGATCCCGCGCGGTGAGAGGTTCTTCGACCCGGTCCTCACCGGGCACACCGGCGCAGCGCGCCTCGCTGCCGCGACCCGGGCCCCGGTCGTGCCCGTCGGCATCTGGGGCAGCGAGCGGGTCTGGCCCCGCTCGGCCGCCCTGCCCAACATGCTCTCCCTGGCCCACCCGCCGACCGTCACCGTGCGGGTCGGCCCTCCCGTGGAGCTGAAGTACCGCTCGCCGGCCGCGGACACCCGCCGGATCATGGCGGCGATCTCCGACTGTCTGCCCGCGCAGGCCCGCCAGCCCCACACCCCGACCGCCGAGGAGCTGCGCCGCAGCTATCCCGGCGGTCGGTTGCCCGGCGAGGACGCGGTCGCCCCGGGCGAGGACGGTGGGCGGAGCTGACCGGCGCCAGCGGCGCAGGCCCGCCACCTGGTCCAGGCGATACCACCGCCTTCGAGGTGGCGGCGCTGCCCAACCACGCGGACGTGTATGCCGTGCCGCGCACCCGGCTCGGCGCCGGTTCCTAGTCCGCTAGCGGGCGGGAGTCAACGCGCCTGGGCGAGCAGGTCGCGGACCTCGTCCCCGTTCGGCACCCGACCCTCGACGACGACCCGGCCGTCGACGACGAGCCCGGGGGTCCGGACGACCCCGAGACTGACGATCTCGTCGTGGTCGCTCACCATGGTGACGTCGCCGTCCAGGCCCAGGCCGTCCAGTGCCGCGCGCGCGGCCGCGACCAGATGGTCGATGTTGCGGTCCCGGATGCCGGCGACGGTGACGTGCATGGCGGCCTCTTCGGTCGGCTGAGTCCCAGGTGCCTGTCCTGGGGGTGTTCCCAGTCTCAGTCACTTCCCTGTCGGACGCACCCCCCAGCGTTGTCAGATGTGTCACGCGGGACGGCGTTGTGCCTGGTCGTGCGCTCAGCTAGGGTCCCCTGAGTTAGGTAAGCCTAAGTCTCGATCTGGACGGAGTCGCATGCTCGTCAGTAACGCCCTCATCGGCCTGCGGGAGGGACTGGAGGCCACCCTTGTGGTCGTCATCCTCGTCGCCTTCCTGGTCAGGACCGGGCGCACCTGGGCCCTGCGCCACCTCTGGACCGGGGTGGCCGTGGCCGTCGCCCTCTCGGTGGCCCTCGGTGCCGTTCTCACGTTGGGAACCCGCGAGCTCGACGACGACGCCCAGGAGCTCATCGGGGGCGCGGCCAGCGTGGTGGCCGTCGGGTTCGTCACGTGGATGGTCTTCTGGATGAAGCGGGCGTCCCGGACGATCTCGGGCGAGCTGCGCGACAGCATGGACCGCGCCGTCAGCGTGGGCCCGGTCGCCATCATGCTGGTCGGCTTCCTCGGGGTGGGCCGCGAGGGCCTGGAGACCGCGGTGTTCTTCTTCGCGACCGCCGAGGCAGCCGGGTCGGGCGACGCCACGCCCCTGCTGGGCTGGGCCGTGGGCATCGGGGCCGCGACCGTGCTCGGCTACCTCGTCTACCAGGGCGCGGTGCGGATCAACCTGGGGTCGTTCTTCCGCTGGACGGGCATCGCGCTCGTCGTCGTCGCGGCCGGCATCCTCGGCTACGGCCTCCACGACCTCCAGGAGGGCGGAGCACTGCCCGGCGTCGCCACCCTCGCCTTCGACGTGAGCGGCACCGTCGCCCCGACGAGCCCGGCGGGCGTCCTGCTCAAGGCCCTGTTCGGCTTCACCCCCGAGACGACCGCGCTGCAGGGTCTCGCCTGGGTCCTCTACGTCGCCGTCGTGCTGACCATGTTCCTCCGGCCCTCGCGTCCCGGCGTGCCGGTGGCAGCCGAGCGCGAGCCTCAGCGCACCGCCTGACCCGGGGCTCCCCACCCGGGTCGGCGACCAGCGGGTGCAGCGTCGGTGGTGTAGGCGGTGGCAGGCGGTTCGTAGGCGCAGAACGGCTCGGACTCGAGGATGTCCCCGGTCACGGCATACGCCCGGGCGCGGCTCCCACCACAGACCGAGCGGTACTTGCACACACCGCACTTGCCCTTGATCCGGCTGCGGTCGCGCAGGGTCCTGAACAGCTCGGACCTCTGATAGACGGACACCAGGTCGTCGGTGCGGACGTTGCCCGCGCAGACCGGGAGGAACCCGGAGGGGAAGATGTCGCCGACGTGGCTGATGAACATGAACCCGTCGCCGTCGGTGACGTTGCGGGCCCGGCCGATGCCGTCGACCATCGAGTGCTGGGCCCCCGAGGTGAGCGTGTCGTGGTCGTCGGACGCCTCGGCCCTCTTGCGCTGAAGGACCACCCGGGAGAACTGTGGGGCGGCCGTCGCCTTGATGTCGAAGCTCGCCGTCCTGGACAGGTCGTAGAGCTGGTTGAACACCGACTCGAACTCGTCCGCGCTCGCGACGTCCTCCGGCTTGGCCCGACCCATCGGCACGATGAAGAAGACCTCCCAGAACACGATCCCGAGCTCGCCCATGAGGTCGCCCATGGCGGGCATGTCGTCGATGTTGTTCTTGCGGACGACGGTGTTGACCTGGGTGGTCAGGCCGACCTCGCGGGCCTCGCGCAGGATCCGCAGGCCGTGGTCGAACGAGCCGTCGACGCGGCGGAAGGTGTCATGGATGCCGGGGGTGGACCCGTCGAGACTCACGGCGAGGCGGGCCAGGCCCGCGTCCTTGAGCTCGCGCATCGTCTCCTTCGTGCACTGCGGGGTCGTCGCCGGGGTGATCGCCATCCGTAGGCCGAGGTCGGCGCCGTAGCGAACCAGCTCGACGATGTCGGGCCGCTTGAGGGCGTCGCCCCCGCTGAAGACGAAGATGATCCGGCCGAACTCGCGGATGCGGCGCAGCATCACCATCGCCTCGTCGGTGCTCAGCTCACGCGGGTCGCGGAACGGCTGAGCCTCGGCGCGGCAGTGCTGGCAGGCGAGGTCGCAGGCCTGGGTGGTCTCCCAGATGACGAGGAAGGGAGCCGTGTCGTAGTCCATCGTGACGCCGGGCATCCCGCCCGTGCCGCCGGGGTGTTCGCCGAGGTGTCCGCCGGACTGCGGGCCGGGGTGGCTGCCGGCCGCGGGCTGGTGCGACATGGGGTGACGGTAGATCGTTGAATCCGCATCCTTCCAGCAAGGACGGGCTCACCTCCCTCCGGGCACGCACGGATCTGGCCGTGCCCGTGAGCAAGGTCACCGCCCGCAGCGGGTGCGTCGCCGTCCGGCGAGGGATGCCGCCCCGCCCGCGCCGGACGCGCCCGCGTCCCCCCGCGCCGGACGTCGCCGCGGGGCAAGGGGTGACGGAACGGCATACGTAGGCCACCCTTGGTCAATGACCACGCCCACGACGGTTGTCCTGTTCGGTGCCACGGGGGACCTCGCCAAGCGCAAGCTCATCCCCGGTCTGCTCCACCTGTTCCTCTCCCGGCTGCTCGACGACTTCGAGATCGTCGGCACCTCGCTCGACGACCTCAGCCGCGACGAGTTCCGGGACCTCGCCCTCGCGGCGATCCGCGAGCACAGCGACCGGGAGCTGACCGAGGCCGACTGGCGGGAGTTCTCGGACCGGCTCGACTTCGTGCCGGGGTCGGCCGGTCCGGACGCGCTGCGCGACGCGGTCAAGGCGGCCGAGGAGCACCTGCCGGGGGAGGAGCGGCGCCGGCTGCACTACCTCTCGGTGCCGCCCAAGGCCGCGCTCTCGGCCGTCCGCACGATCGCCGACGCGGGGCTCGTCACCCGCAGCCGGGTCGTCATGGAGAAGCCGTTCGGCATCGACCTCGCCTCCGCCCGGGGCCTCAACGCACAGCTGCACGAGGTGTTCGACGAGGAGCAGATCTTCCGGATCGACCACTTCCTCGGCAAGGAGCCGGCCCAGAACATCCTCGCCTTCCGGTTCGCCAACGGGCTGTTCGAGCCGATCTGGCACCGCAACAACATCGACCACGTGCAGATCGACGTCCCCGAGACCCTTGGCCTGACTCAGCGCGCGGACTTCTACGAGAGCACCGGCGCCTACCGCGACATGGTCGTCACGCACCTGTTCCAGATCCTTGCGTTCACCGCGATGGAGCCGCCGACGGCGCTGCAGCCCGTGGCCATCAGCCGCGAGAAGAACAAGGTGTTCGGCTCGATGCTGGCGATCCAGCCCTCCGACGTCGTCCGAGGCCAGTACACCGGCTACCTCGACGAGCCCGGGGTCAAGCCCAACTCCGAGACCGAGACGTTCGTGGCGCTCAAGTGCTTCGTCGACAACTGGCGCTGGGCCGGGGTGCCGTTCTACCTGCGCACCGGGAAGCGGATGGCCGAGGGCGCCCGGGTCATCTCGATCGCGTTCAAGGAGCCACCCCAGTCGATGTTCCCGCCCGGGTCGGGCGTCGGCGACCACGGGCCCGACCACCTCACGTTCGACCTGGCCGACAAGTCGCGGATGTCGCTGTCGTTCTACGGGAAGCGGCCCGGCCCGGGGTTCAAGCTCGACAAGCTGTCGATGCAGTTCGCCATGCAGGAGACGCACTGGGCGGGTGCGGTGCTCGAGGCGTACGAGCGGCTCATCTACGACGCCGCCCGAGGTGACCGGACGCTGTTCACCTCAGCGGAGGGCATCGAGCGCCTGTGGGAGATCTCGCAGCCGCTCATCGAGAACCCCCCGATCGTCCGCCCCTACGCACAGGGCACGTACGGCCCCAACCAGATCCACCAGCTCATCGCCCCATACACCTGGCGGCTGCCGTTCGAGCGGGTCTGGCGCGAGAAGAGGGTCTGACCGCGTCGAGAGGGTGGCCGCGAGCGCGCCAGGCCCGGGGCGGTCCGGGCTTCCCCGACGGCCGGTCAGGCCGACGGCTCGGCCGGCTCGCGCGCACGGATGGCCGCGACCCGCACGATGAGGGACCGGGGCTGGATCGAGAACAGGACCTGCCGGGCCTCACCGAGGACGTCGCCGTCGACCTGCACCCGCTGCGGCTCCTCCACGGTGACCAGGGCGCGGCGGCAGCGGTAGCGGTCGAGCTGGGAGTGCTCCGTCTGCCGTTGGGTCAGCACGTGCGCGGCGACCCCCGCCCAGGCTGCGATCCCGCGCGGGGTGATCGCGACGACGTCGAGGATCCCGTCGTCCACCTCGGCGTCCGGCATCAAGGTGATGCCGCCGGTGAGCCGGCCGCAGTTGCCGACGACGACGGTCCGGGCGCGTCGGCTCGTCTCCTCGCCGCCGTCGATCACCAACGTGGTCTTGAACCTGGCCCGCAGCAGGTTCTTCGCCCCGCCCGCGATGTATGCCGGCCAGCCGACCCGGGCCTTGAGCCCCTCGGAGGTGCCCTCCATGACCGCGGCGTCGAAGCCGAGCCCGCCCATGACGAGGAACGCGTGCTCGTTGGCGGGCCGCCGCGGGGCCGGCTCGTCCGGCTGCTCGGCACCGGCCTCGCCCGGCTCCTCGCCGGGCTCCTCGCCGGGCCGCTCCGTGGCGGCCTCGGTCGGCCGCTGCCCGGCCGGGTCGCCCGGTTGCCCCGCGGGCGCGAGTTCCGGCCCATCGGCCGCGTCGTCGCCCCGCTCCTGCGTGGCCGGGTCGCCGGGCTCCCCCTCGAGCTGCTCCGGGGTCGGGTCGACGATGGCCCACCCCATGTCGATGTGCCGGTTCAGTCCGGTCAGGGCGACGGCCAGGGCCTGCTCGAGGTTGTCGAGCGGCAGCTGGAGGTTGCGGGCCAGCAGGTTCCCGGTCCCCCGGGCCAGCAGCCCCATAGGGGTGCGCGTGCCGGCCAGCACCTCGGCGACCGCCCGGACGGTGCCGTCGCCCCCGATGACGCAGACGAGGTCGGCCCCCGAGAGCAGGGCGGCCCGGGTCTGTCCGGTGCCGGGGTCCTCCACGGTCGTCTCGACGATGTCGGGCCGGGCCCAGCCGAGGTCGACGGCCTGGCGGGTCAGGGCGGCCCCGACCGTCGCGGGGTCCTCGACCTTGGTCGGGTTGAGGATGATCGTCACCCGCCGCGGTGGCGGCTGCGAGCCCTGGCGGAACCGGTCGCGCGAGGGACGTCGTCGGCCCAGCAGGGTCCCGTCCGGACGCCCGCGCAGCCACAGCAGGGCGCCCGCACCAGCCGCGACGATGAGGACTAGGGCGACCGCGACAACGGTCAGCCAGGTCTCCCACACACGGCGAAAACTACCGCACGACAGGCCCCTGTCCGCACCGACCGGAGTGCTTCGGCCATCCCGGACCCGTGGCTGCCCGGTGGGGCCCGGCACGGCATACGCTGCGGCGATGACCGATATCGAGCCGGACACCAAGGACTGGACCTGGACCCTGCAGCGTCCCTGCCCCGACTGCGGCGTCGCGGCGGCCGAGATCGGTCCCGACGCCGTGTCCGGGCGGGTCAGCGCCTACACCGGGCCGTGGGCGGGAGTGCTCGAGCGGGCCGACGTGCGGCAGCGGCCGGATGCGCACACGTGGTCGCCGCTCGAGTACGCCTGCCACGTCCGCGACGTGTGCCGGCTCTTCGACGGGCGGGCGCGGCTCATGCTCGCCGAGGACGACCCGCCGTTCGAGAACTGGGACCAGGACGAGGCAGCGGTCGCCGACCGCTACGGCGAGCAGGAGCCGGCCGCCGTGGCCGAGGAGCTCGCCGCGGCGGCGGGACGGTTCGCCACGACGTATGCCGCGGTGTCCGGCTCGCAGTGGGAGCGCACCGGCGTGCGGTCCAACGGGTCGCGGTTCACCGTGCTCACCCTCGGGCAGTACGGCCTGCACGACCTCGGTCACCACCTGTGGGACGTCGGTGTCGAGATACCCCGGGGCTGACGCGCCCGGCCGACCCCGCGGCCCACGCGCCGGCGCGGGCGCCAGGCGGAATCCCCGAGCGGGCGACCCGCCGCCGGGTGCACACTGACGCTCGTGCCGTCCGCCTCGACCCTGCTCGCCTTCGCCGGAGCCTCGATCGTGCTCGCCCTCATCCCTGGGCCGAGCCTGCTGTTCATGATCGGCCGCGCCATCTCGGCGGGCCGGCGCGAGGCGCTCCTGACCGTCGTCGGCAACGGGTTCGGGCTGTTCACCCAGATGGTCGCGGTGGCCGCCGGCCTGGGGCCGGTGGTCGCGGCCAGCGCCACGGCATACCTGGTCCTCAAGGTGGCCGGCGCGATCTACCTCGTCTGGCTGGGGATCGGTGCCTTCCGGCACCGGCGGGCGCTGTCCGCCGAGCTCGACGCCGAGCTCGCCGCGGCCGCGCGGACTCCCGCGATCCACGCGCTGCGCAAGGGGTACGTCGTCGGGGTCACCAACCCGAAGACGGTCGTCTTCTTCGCGGCCCTGCTGCCGCAGTTCGTCGACCGGACGGCGGGTCCGGCCTGGATGCAGATCGTCGTGCTGGGGGCGATGTTCACCGTCATCGCCATCTCGAGCGACTCGACGATCGCGCTCATCGCGGGACGGGCCAGGGACTGGTTCGCGTCGAGCCCTCGACGGATGGAGCGGGTCGGGGGGACCGGTGGCCTGATGATGATGGGTCTCGGCGTCGGTCTGCTGTTCACCGGCCGCCCCGACTGAGCGGCGGCCCGGGGCGAGCGTCCTGCTTGGCATGGGAAACCCGAGGTTCGCAAGGGTTGACAACCCCGGCGAACCTCGGGTTTCCCCGATGGGGCGGAAAAGTTGTGGCGGGGGGGGAGGGGTGGCGGGCGGATAAACTCAGCGTTCGTGATCGACATCCGGCTGCTGCGTGAGAACCCCGACCTGGTGCGTGCCTCGCAGCGCGCCCGCGGCGACGACGAGGGCGTCGTCGCCGCCGTCCTCGCGGCCGACGAGCGTCGACGCTCCGCCCTCACGGCGTACGAGACCCTGCGGGCCGAGCAGAAGTCGATGGGCCGCGAGGTCGCCCGGGCCCAGGGCGAGCAGAAGCAGGCCCTGCTCGTGCGCACCAAGGAGCTGGCAGCGCAGGTCAAGGCCAACGAGGTCGCCGCCGCCCGGTCCCAGGCCGAGCTCGACGAGCTGCTGACGACCATCGGCAACGTCATCGTCGACGGCGTCCCGGCCGGCGGCGAGAACGACTTCGTGGTGCGCGAGAGCGTCGGGGTCCCCCGTGACTTCGCCGCCGAGGCGTTCGAGCCGCAGGACCACCTCGACCTGCTCGAGGGTCTCGCCGGCGTCGACATGGAGCGGGGGGCCAAGGTCGCCGGCTCGCGGTTCTACTTCCTCACCGGTGTCGGCGCCCGGCTCGAGCACGCCCTGCTGACCCTGGGCCTGAACCAGGCCGTCGCGGCCGGGTTCACCCCGATGATCACGCCCGCCCTCGTCCTGCCCG
>CAYPYK010000007.1:0-30406 GCA_964414665.1 uncultured Intrasporangiaceae bacterium
CATGCTGGCCCTGCTCGTGCCGACGATGTCGTGGGTCCGGCTCCGGCTGCCGGGCCTGTCCCGGACGGTCGAGTTCATCTGCCTGCTGCCGCTGACCGTGCCGGCGATCGTCCTCGTCGTCGGCCTGACGCCGATCTACTCGTGGATCCCCTACCTCTCGCGGGAGCTGGGGCTCGGAACCGCCGGCGAGTCGAACCTCTGGCTCGCCCTCGCCTACGTCATCCTCGTCCTGCCGTACGCCTACCGCTCACTCGACACCGGGCTGCGGGCCATCGACGTCAAGACCCTCTCCGAGGCGGCCCGCTCGCTCGGGGCGAGCTGGGCGAAGGTCATGTGGCGGATCGTCCTGCCCAACCTGCGCACGGCGGTGCTGTCGGCGTCCTTCCTCTCCGTCGCCCTCGTCCTCGGCGAGTTCACCATCGCCAGCCTGTTCGCCAAGAAGAACCTCCAGGTGGCGATGTACCTCCTGGCCAAGTCCGACGCACAGATCTCGGTCGCCGTCGGCCTGGCCTCCCTCGTCTTCGCCTTCGTCGTCCTGTTCGCCATGTCGTTCATCGGCGGGACCCGCCGTGCGACGCCCTGGTGGCGCCGGGTGCTCCGGACCAACAAGGAGATCGCATGACCACCTCCGTCGAGCTCAACGACCTGCGCCGGGCCTACGGGGGTGTGCCGGCCCTCGACGGGCTGACCCTGCACATCGAACCCGGCGAGCTCGTGGCACTGCTGGGCCCGTCCGGGTGCGGGAAGACGACGGCGCTCCGCTGCGTCGCCGGCCTGGAGGACCCCGACAGCGGGACGATCGTGGTCGGCGGCGCGGACGTCACCGGGATGCCGACGAACAAGCGGGACATGGGGATGGTGTTCCAGGCCTACAGCCTCTTCCCGCACATGACGGCCCGGCAGAACGTCGAGTTCGGGCTCGAGCTGCGCAAGCAGGACACGGCCACCCGCCGGCAGCGGGCCGGCGAGATGCTCGAGCTCGTGGGGCTGTCGGCCCAGGCCGACAAGTTCGCCCACCAGATGTCCGGTGGGCAGCAGCAGCGGGTCGCCCTGGCCCGGGCACTGGCCATCGAGCCCCAGGTCCTCCTCCTCGACGAGCCGCTGTCGGCCCTCGACGCCAAGGTCCGCTCCCAGCTGCGCGACGAGATCCGTCGCATCCAGCTCGAGGTCGGCACCACGACGTTGTTCGTCACCCACGACCAGGAGGAGGCCCTGGCCATCGCCGACCGGGTCGGGGTGATGAGCACCGGGCGGCTCGAGCAGCTCGCCCAGCCCGCCGAGCTGTACTCGAGCCCGGTGTCGGCGTTCGTCGCCGACTTCGTCGGGCTCACCAACCGTCTGGCGTGCACGGTCGACGCTGCCGGGGCCCACGTGCTCGGCGACGCCGTCCCGCTGCTGGCCGGGTCCCCGACCTCCGGGCGGGCCGTCGTGCTCATCCGGCCCGAGGGGGTGCTCATCGAGAAGGCCGCCGACGGCGACGCGAAGGTCGTCAGCTCGAGCTTCCTCGGCGCCCAGGGCCGGGTCATCGCCCGCAACGCCGCGGGCGAGCTCGTCCATGTCCAGGTGGGCAACACCGACGTGACGGACTACCGTCCCGGCGACCGGGTCCGGCTCGCGCCCCGCGGCGACGCCGCGCTCGCCGTCGCCGAGTAGCCGAGCCCGCGCCACGCCGGCGCCGACAGGTATGCCGCACCGGAGGCCCGCCGGGGGGTGAGCCTGCCGCTACTCTGCCGGGGTGAGCGACCATCGCGCCGTCCCCGACCTGGCCGACCCCGGCACCGACCCGTTCGCCGTCGCCGACGCAGCCGCCACCGTGCTCCGCGAGCGCACCGGCGCCGCACGGCACGACGTGGCGCTCGTCCTCGGCTCCGGATGGGGCACCGCGGGCGACCTCATCGGCGAGACGCTGGCCAGCATCGACAACACCGAGGTGCCCGGCTTCGCCACGGCGGCCGTCGAGGGGCACAGCGGGGTCATCCGCTCCGTGGCGATCGGCGACACCGGCCGGCGCGCCCTGGTCTACGGGACCCGCACCCACTTCTACGAGGGCCGCGGCGTGCGGGCCGTCGTCCACGGCGTGCGCACGGCCGCCGCGGCCGGCTGCTCGACCATCGTCGTCACCAACGGCTGCGGCGGCCTGCGACCCGAGTGGACGCCCGGCACCCCGGTGCTCATCCGCGACCACATCAACCTCACCGGGGCCTCCCCTCTCGAGGGGCCGACCTTCGTCGACCTCACCGACCTCTACAGCCCGCGGCTGCGCAGCTCGGCCCGCCTCATCGACCCCACACTCGACGAGGGCGTCTACGTCCAGTTCCGCGGCCCGCAGTACGAGACCCCCGCGGAGGTCCAGATGGCCAAGGTCCTCGGCGGCGACCTCGTCGGCATGTCGACGACGCTCGAGGCCATCGCGGCCCGGCACGTCGGGCTCGAGGTGCTCGGCATCTCGCTCGTCACCAACCCCGCTGCGGGCATCTCGCCCGACCCGCTCAGCCACGAGGAGGTCATCGCCGCGGGGAAGGCCGCCGCGCAGCGCTGTGGCCACCTGCTGGCCGATGTCGTCGCGGCGGTCTGACGGTCCCCGATGAGCGCCTTCGCCCCGCTGGACCCCACCGCCCTCGCCGACCTGCTCGGCGCCGCCCGCGACTGGGCGGACGACGACCCCGACCCGGTCACCCGACGCGAGCTCGAGGACGTCATCGCCACCGTCGAGTCCGGCGACGCCGGGGCCGCGGCGGACCTCGCCGACCGCTTCGCGGGGATGCTCGAGTTCGGGACGGCGGGGCTGCGCGGCGCCCTCGGCGCCGGCCCGAACCGGATGAACCGCGCGGTGGTGGTCCGCGCCGCCGCCGGCCTCGCGGCATACCTGCGCCGGACCGAGCCAGAGCCGTTCGTCGTCGTCGGGTACGACGCACGGTTCAACTCCGACGTCTTCGCCCACGACACGGCCTCGGTCGTCGTCGGCGCCGGCGGGCGGGCCTCGGTCCTCCCCCACCCGCTGCCCACGCCCGTTCTGGCGTATGCCGTGCGGTTCCTCGGCGCGGACGCCGGCGTGATGGTGACGGCCAGCCACAACCCGCCGCAGGACAACGGCTACAAGGTCTACCTCGGCGACGGTCGGCAGATCGTCACGCCGACGGACACCGGCATCGCCGCCGAGTTCGCGAAGGTCACCTCGGTGTCCGCCGTGCCGATGCCCGACGACGGCTGGGAGACCCTCGGCGATGACGTCCACGAGGCCTACCTCGACGCGATGGCCGCGGTCGTCGACCCGGGCTCCCCTCGCGACGTCACGGTCGTGCACACCGCGCTCCACGGGGTCGGGTCGGCGACGGTGGCCCGGGCGTTCGAGCGAGCGGGCCTCCCGCGGCCCATCCCGGTCGCGAGCCAGGCCGAGCCGGACCCCACCTTTCCCACGGTGACCTTCCCCAACCCCGAGGAGCCCGGCGCGATGGACGCCGCCCTCGAGCTCGCCGAGCAGACCGGCCCCGACCTTGTCGTCGCCAACGACCCCGACGCCGACCGGTGCGCGGTCGGCGTCCACGGCCCGGGGGGCTGGCGGATGCTCACCGGCGATGAGCTCGGGACGCTCCTCGGCTGGCACCTCCTGCAGCGCGGCCTGGTGGGGCCGGGGCAGTGTTTCGCCAGCTCGATCGTCTCCTCGCGGATGCTCGCGGCCGTATGCCGCGCCGCCGGGGTCCGGCACGAGGACACCCTCACCGGGTTCAAGTGGATCTCCCGGGCGCCGGGGATCCGCTACGGCTACGAGGAGGCGCTCGGCTACTGCGCCGCACCCGAGCACGTCCTCGACAAGGACGGGATCTCGGCGGCACTGCTCGCGGCCGAGCTGGCCGGCACGCTCAAGGCGGCGGGCCGGACAGTGCCGCAGATCCTCGACGAGCTGGCCGCCACCCACGGGGTGCATCTGACGGGAGCGTTCTCGGTGCGCGTCGCGGACCTGTCGGTCATCGGCCGGATCATGGGCCGGCTGCGGGCCGAGCCGCTGACCTCGGCTGCGGACGTCGAGGTGGCCCGGGTCGAGGACCTGCTCCGCGGTGACGTCGGTCTCCCGCCCACCGACGGCCTGCGCTACCACCTCGCGGACGACTCCCGGGTCATCGTCCGGCCCAGCGGCACCGAGCCCAAGCTCAAGGTCTACCTCGAGGTCATCGAGCCGGTACCGGCCGAGGAGCGGTCGGGGGTGCGCGCGGCCCGCGAGCGCGCGGCATTCCGCCTCGCTGCGCTCACCGACGCCTTCCGGGACGCCTGCGCCCCGTAGGTCCCGGCGCCTGCGCCGGCTCGGGCGCGCCCGTGCCGGGTGCGTCAGGCGCCGGAGCCGACCAGCTCGTCGAGGCGGGTGGCCAGGGCCGTGCACGCGCCCTCGAGGTGCTCCCGCATGAGACGCTCGGCCTGCGCGGCATCCCCGGCCGTCAGGGCGCCGAGGACCGCTCGGTGTTCCGCGACGATGCGGTCGCGGCCGAGTGCGTGCCGGGACTGGATCATCGACAGGTGGATCTCGCCGCTCAGCGCGGCATACAGCCGGGTCAGCCGCGGGCTCCCGACCGCGTCGACGAGGGCCCGGTGGAAGCCGAGGTCGGCCGCGACGAACACGCTCTCCGAGGCGTCTGCGTCGACACCGGCGAGATCGGACACGGCCCGTCCCGCCCCGCCCGGCACCTCACGCCGCTCGGCGATGATCCCGACCACGCCCAGCTCGAGGGGGATCCGGACCAGGAACAGGTCCTCCACGTCGGCGCGCGAGAGCACCGGCACCCGGGCGGACTTGTGCGGCTCGCGCCGCAGCAGGCCCTCCTGGACGAGCAGGGCGATGGCGGTCTTCGCCGTCGGGCGGGAGACGTCGTACTCCGCGGCGACCTCGTTCTCGGTGAGCCCCACCCCCGGGTCGATGACACCGTCGAGGACGCGGGTGCGCAACGTCGCCGACAGCGCCTCGACCAGTGAGATCGTCTGCAGCTTGTTCATCGGCGGGTGCCCCCTTCGTCCATGGGCCGGGCGGGGTATGCCGCGGCGTCGCCCGAGCGCCCGGGCGCCCCAACTCTACCGACCTCGCGGCACAGTCGTCGGTCCGTCAGTCGGGCAGTCGGGCAGTTGACCAGACATGCCTATTGACAGCCAAGTGTACTTGTCTTACATTCTAGTCCATCGCGAACCACCCGCGCCCGCACAAAGGAGTGCCATGTTCCAGCCGGTCGATAGCCCCGTCGCAGGGTCACTGGCCCTGTCCGCCCTGGTCGCGGCACTCCCGCTGCTGACCCTGTTCCTCCTGCTCGGAGCACTGCGCTGGAAGGCCTGGCAGGCTGGGCTCACCTCTCTCGTCGTCGCGCTCGCCGTGGCGGTGCTCGCCTTCCGGATGCCCGCCGGCCAGGCCCTGCTCTCCGCGGGCGAAGGCGCCGCGTTCGGACTGTTCCCGATCGTCTGGATCGTCCTCACCGCGATCTGGATCTTCCGGCTCACCGAGCTGACGGGGTACGACGTCGTGCTCCGCCGGGCGTTCGGGTCGCTCTCCCCCGACCAGCGCGTCCAAGCCGTCCTCATCGCGTTCTGCTTCGGCGCGCTCCTCGAGGCGCTCGCCGGGTTCGGGACGCCGGTGGCGGTCACCGCGGTCATGCTCATGGCCGTCGGGATCCGCCCGGTCAGGGCCGCCTCGGTCGCCCTCGTCGCCAACACCGCTCCGGTCGCCTTCGGCGCCATCGCCGTGCCCATCACGACGCTGGCCAGGATCACCGGGCTCGACCCGGATACCCTCGGCTCCATGGTGGGCCGCCAGACGCCGATCCTCGCCGTCTTCGTCCCCCTCATGCTCGTCCTCATGGTCGACGGCCGCCGCGGGGTCCGGGAGGCGTGGCTGCCCGCCGTCGTCGGTGGGGCCGCCTTCGGTGGCGCGCAGTACCTCAGCTCGAACTTCTTCAGCTACCAGGTCGCCGACATCCTCGCCGCCACCATCGGCGCCCTGGCCGTCGTCCTGCTGCTCCGGGTGTGGCAGCCCGCCCACGTCCTCGCCGGGGAGCCGGTCGTCCACGAGCCGGTGGGCGCGATGGCGGCCCGCGGATCGTCCGCCCCCGCCCCCGCCCCGGCAGCGGTGGCCGGCGGGACCGGCGCGGTCCCCCCGGCCGGCGACCTCACCTCCCGGATCCGCGCCAAGGACGGCCTGCTGGCCTTCGCGCCGTACCTCATCGTCGTGGCGCTGTTCACGGCCGTCTCGTTCGGTCCCCTGAAGTCTCTGCTCGACACGCACTCGGGCTGGAAGTTCGCCTGGCCGGGCCTCAGCGTCGGCAACAGCGCCGGCACGCCGCTCTCGGCCGCGACGTTCAACTTCAACCTGTTCTCCGCGGCCGGGTCGGTCCTGCTCGTCGCAGGGGTCCTCACGGCGCTGATCTACCTCGTGTCCCCCGTCGAGGCCGCCCGCTCCCTCGTCAAGGTCGTGGTCCAGTTCCGGTTCACGATCCTCACCGTCGTCGCGGTCCTCGCCCTGGCGTACGTCATGAACTTCTCCGGCCAGACCGTCACCCTGGGCCTCGCGCTCGCGTCGACCGGGGCATTCTTCGCCTTCCTCTCGCCGGTCGTCGGGTGGATCGGGGTCGCCGTCACCGGGTCCGACACGTCGTCGAACTCCCTGTTCGGGCTGCTCCAGACCACCGCGGCCCACAAGACGGGGATCAGCCCCTACCTGCTGGCCGCCGCCAACACCTCCGGTGGGGTGCTCGGCAAGATGATCTCGCCGCAGAACCTCGCCATCGCCGCCGCCGTCGTCGGCATGGAGGGCAAGGAGAGTGCCCTGTTCCGCAAGGTCATCTGGTGGAGCCTCAGCCTCCTGCTCGGCATGTGCGTCCTCGTGTACCTGCAGTCCACCCCGGTGCTCGGCTGGATGGTCGTGAAGTGACGTGACCCGGTGATGATCCCCACTGCGGCGCCCGAGGTCCTCGCGGCCTTCTCGGCGGCCCTCGGCGACCCTGCCCGGCTGCGCAGCCGGGCCACCGACCGGCTGAAGATGGCGCACGACGCGTCCCACTTCGCCCTGACGCCCCAGGCCGTCGCCGTGCCCGTCGACGCCGTCGAGGTCGGCCGGCTGTTCGCGGCCTCGGCGGCGCGCGGGGTGCCGCTCACGTTCCGCTCCGGCGGGACCAGCCTGAGCGGCCAGGCCGGGACCGAGGGGGTCCTCGTCGACACCCGCCGTCACTTCCGCGACCTCGAGGTCCTCGACGGCGGAGCCCGGGTCCGCGTCGGGCCGGGTGCCACGGTCCGCCAGGTCAACATCCGGTTGGCACCCTACGGCCGCAAGCTGGGCCCGGATCCGGCCAGCGAGATCGCCTGCACCCTCGGCGGAGTCGTCGCCAACAACTCGAGCGGCATGGCCTGTGGCACCGCCGCCAACAGCTACAACACGCTGGACTCGCTCGTCCTCGTCCTTCCGAGTGGGACCGTGGTCGACACCGGGGCCGCGGACGCGGACGAGCGCCTGCGCGCCCTGGAGCCCGGGCTGTATGAGGGCCTGGCCCGGCTGTGCGACCGGGTCCGGGGCAGCTCCGCGTCGGTCGCCACGATCGAGCAGCAGTTCTCGATGAAGAACACGATGGGCTACGGCCTGAACTCCTTCCTCGACCACACCCGCCCCGTCGACATCCTCGGGCACCTCGTCGTCGGTAGCGAGGGCACCTTGGGGTTCATCGCCTCGGTCGTCATGCGCACCGTTCCCCTGCTGCGGCACGCCATGACCGGGCTGCTGGTGTTCGACGACCTCGCCGCGGCGACCGGCTCGCTCCCCTCGATCCTTCAGACCGGTCCGGCGACGATCGAGCTCATGGATGCGGCATCCCTGCGGGTGGGGCAGACCGACCCCGCCGCCGACGGCCTCCTGCGCCGCATCGCCGTCGACCGGCACGCGGCCCTGCTCGTCGAGTACCAGGCCGACTCCCCCGAGGCGGTGCGCGAGCTCAGTGCGGCTGCCACGCCCACCCTGTCGCGGCTGCCCGTGAGCACCCCGGCCGAGCTGACCGCCGACACCCGGGCCCGCGATCGGCTGTGGCACACCCGCAAGGGCCTGTACGCGACGGTGGCCGGGGCGCGGCCGAGGGGAACCACGGCCCTCCTGGAGGACATCGTCGTGCCGGTACCGGCGCTCCTGCACACCTGCGAGCGGCTGACGACGCTGTTCGACCTGCACGGCTACCAGGACAGCGTCATCTTCGGCCACGCCAAGGACGGCAACATCCACTTCATGCTCACCGAGCTCCTGGGCGCCGGGTCCACCGACCGCCTGCAGGCCTTCACCGAGGACATGGTCGACCTCGTCCTCGGCGTCGACGGCTCGCTCAAGGCCGAGCACGGCACCGGCCGGATGATGGCCGGCTACGTCCGGCGCCAGTACGGCGACGAGCTGTACGACGTGATGCGCGAGATCAAGCGGCTGTGCGACCCGCGGGGCGTGCTCAACCCCGGTGTCATCGTCAGCGACGACCCCGACGCGCACACCCGCGACTTCAAGGGGACCGCCAGCGTCGAGGAGGAGGTGGACCGATGCGTGGAGTGCGGGTACTGCGAGCCCGTCTGCCCGAGCCGCGACCTCACCACGACGCCCCGCCAGCGGATCGTGCTGCGCCGCGAGATGCAGCGCGCTCGCGCGGCCGGGGACCTCGCCCTGCTGCGCGAGCTGGAGGCCGAGTACACCTACGACGCCGTGCAGACGTGCGCCGTCGACGGCATGTGCCAGGTCGCCTGCCCGGTCTCGATCAACACCGGAGACCTCATGAAGCGGCTGCGCACCGAGCGCAACGAGGGCCGGCCCGTGGCCAAGGGGTGGGCGTTCGCCGCGCGGCACTGGGGCGGCGTCACCCGGGTCGCGTCGCTCGCCCTCACGGCGACCAAGGCCCTGCCCGACCAGGTGGTTCTCGGTCCGAACCGGTTGGCCCGCAGGCTCATCGACCCGGACACCCTCCCGCTGTGGTCGGCCGACCTGCCCGGCGGGGGCCCGCGCCGCGATGCTCCCGGCCCCCCGGCCGATCGGGTGCCGCGCGGCGCCCGCTCCACGACCGAGCCCCTCGAGGTGGTGTACTTCACGGCCTGCGTCAACGCCATGTTCGGGCCGAGCGAGGGCGGGGCCGGCGTCCGGCCGGCGTTCGTCAGCCTGTGTGAGCGCGCCGGCGTGCGGCTCGTCCACCCCGACGACACCGCGACGCTGTGCTGCGGCACGCCGTGGCGCTCCAAGGGGATGACCGGGGGCGCCGAGGAGATGGAGGCACGCCTGTTGCGCTCGCTGTGGCGCGCCACCCGCCAGGGTGAGCTCCCGGTCGTGTGCGACGCCTCGTCGTGCACAGAGGGGGTCCGGCACGTCATCGAGGACGCCACCGCCCGGCCCGGCAGCCCGCAAGCCGGCCTGCGGGTCGTCGACGCCGTCCCCTTCGTCGCCGAGTACGTCCTGCCGCACCTCCCACCCGCCCGCCGGATCGGCAGCCTCGTCCTGCATCCCACGTGCTCGTCGACGCGGATGGGCATGAACGACGCCCTGTATGCCGTCGCCTCGGCCGTCGCCGACTCGGTGACTGTCCCGGGGGCGACCGGATGCTGCGCCTTCGCCGGCGACCGTGGTCTGCTCCATCCGGAGCTGACGGCCGCCGCCACCGCCCCTGAGGCGGCCGAGGTCCGTGCGGGTCACTTCGACGCCCACGCCTCGTGCAACCGGACCTGCGAGCTCGGCATGACCCGGGCGACCGGCGAGCAGTACCGGCACGTGCTCGAGCTGCTCGAGCAGGGCACGCGCTGAGACGCGGGGCCTCCCGCTCCCACGGTCGGAGGCCGCACCGGTCGTGGATACACTCGCTCGGTGAGCACCGCGACAGCCGCAAGGGCCGAGGACCGGGCCGACGGCAGGGGCGACGCCACCGCTCGGGCCCGCGACCTGCTGGGTGTCTCCCGCCTCACCAACGCCGCCCTGACGACCTGGCTGCACGGTCTCGCCGGGGTCGACCAGGTGGGCGCCGACGCCCGGGCCGCCGCACTGTCGACCCGCTCGATCAAGACGGCGAGCAAGGCGTGGGCGGTCGACACGGCCATCTCGATGATCGACCTGACGACGCTCGAGGGCGCGGACACCCGCGGCAAGGTGCGCGGGCTGTGCGCCAAGGCCCTCGTCCCCGACCCGAGCGACCCGAGCACTCCCCGGCCGGCCGCCGTGTGCGTCTACGGCGACATGGCGGCCGTCGCCAAGGAGGCGCTGGGAGACAGCGGGATCCACGTGGCCGCCGTCGCCACGGCGTTCCCCAGCGGCCGGGCGAGTATGCCGGTCCGGCTCGCCGACGCCCGCGACGCCGTCAGGGCCGGTGCCGACGAGATCGACATGGTCATCGACCGCGGGGCGTTCCTGTCGGGGCGCTACCTCGAGGTCTTCGACTCCATCGCCGCGGTCAGACGGATCTGCCACCGCGACGACGGCCCCGACGCCCACATCAAGGTCATCATGGAGACCTGCGAGCTCGTGACATACGACAACGTCCGCCGCGCGTCGTGGCTGTCGACGCTCGCGGGGGCCGACTTCATCAAGACGAGCACGGGCAAGATCGCCCCCGCCGCCACCCTCCCGGTCGCTCTCGTGATGCTGGAGGCCGTCCGCGACTGGCGCGAGGCCACCGGGGAGCAGGTCGGTGTCAAGGCCGCGGGCGGCATCCGCACGACCAAGGACGCCATGAGGTACCTCGTCGTCGTCAACGAGACCGCGGGCGAGGACTGGCTGGACCCCGCCTGGTTCAGGTTCGGCGCGTCCGGGCTGCTCGGCGACCTGATCATGCAGCGCCAGAAGCTCTCCACCGGCGCCTACTCCGGCCCCGACTACGTGACCATCGACTGAGACTCCCCACCGAGGCGACGAGAGCGCAGACATGACCAGGTTCGAGTACGCACCGGCCCCCGAGTCGCGGGCCGTCGTCGACATCGCCGGCTCCTACGGGCTGTTCATCGGCGGCCGGTTCGTCGAGGGGCACGGCCGGGCCTTCAAGACCGTCAACCCGGCCACCGAGGAGTCGCTCGCCGAGGTCTGCGAGGCGACCGCGGCCGACGTCGACGCCGCGGTCACCGCCGCGCGGGCGGCATACACGCGGGTGTGGTCGAGGATGTCCGGGGCCGACCGAGGCAAGTACCTGTTCCGGATCGCCCGGATCCTGCAGGAACGGGCCCGCGAGTTCGCCGTCCTGGAGAGCCTCGACAACGGCAAGCCGATCAAGGAGAGCCGCGACGTCGACATCCCGCTCGCGGCGGCGCACTTCTTCTACCACGCCGGGTGGGCCGACAAGCTGGAGTACGCGGTGCCGTCGTCCGCCGCCGGCGGGCCTCCCAAGCCCCTCGGGGTCGTGGGCCAGGTCATCCCGTGGAACTTCCCGATGCTCATGCTCGCGTGGAAGATCGCCCCGGCCCTGGCCGCCGGCAACACCGTCGTCCTCAAGCCGGCCGAGACGACCCCGCTCACGGCCCTGTTGTTCGCCGAGGTGTGTCAGCAGGCCGACCTGCCCGCGGGCGTCGTCAACATCGTCACCGGCGCCGGCGCGACCGGGCAGGCCATCGTCGAGCATCGGGGCATCGACAAGCTCGCCTTCACCGGCTCGACGGCGGTCGGCAAGATGATCGCCCGGTCCATCGCCGGCACCCGCACGCGGGCCACCCTCGAGCTCGGCGGCAAGGCCGCGAACATCGTCTTCGACGACGCCCCCATCGACCAGGCCGTCGAGGGCGTCGTCAACGGGATCTTCTTCAACCAGGGCCACGTGTGCTGCGCCGGGTCGCGCCTGCTCGTCCAGGAGAACGTCGCCGACGAGGTCGAGCATCGGCTCAAGCGGCGCCTCGCCACCCTCCGGGTCGGCGACCCGCTCGACAAGAACACCGACGTCGGCGCCATCAACTCCCGCCGCCAGCTCGACCGCATCACCGAGCTCACCGCCACCGGCGAGGAGCAGGGCGCGACCCGCTGGGACACCGGGTGCGACCTGCCCGGCAACGGCTTCTGGTTCCGGCCGACCGTGTTCACCGGGGTCAGCCAGTCGCACCGGATCGCCCAGGACGAGATCTTCGGCCCGGTCCTGTCGGTGCTGACCTTCCGCACCCCGCAGGAGGCCGTCGCCAAGGCCAACAACACCCCCTACGGCCTCTCGGCCGGGATCTGGACCGAGAAGGGCTCGCGCATCCTGTGGATGGCCGACCAGCTCCGGGCCGGGGTCGTCTGGGCCAACACGTTCAACCGGTTCGACCCGAGCAGCCCGTTCGGCGGCTACAAGGAGTCCGGCTACGGCCGGGAGGGCGGACGGCACGGCATCGAGGCCTACGTCCGGACGGGGGAGGACCAGTGAGCCCGACGACGGGTCCGCGCACCGGGTCCCGGGTGGACGTGCGCAAGACCTACAAGCTGTACGTCGGGGGTGCGTTCCCCCGCAGCGAGAGCGGCCGGTCCTACGAGGTGTATGCCGCGCCGTCGGGGCGGGCCCGCGCCGCGGCTCCCCGCTTCCTCGCCAACGCGGCGTTGGGATCCCGCAAGGACGCCCGCGACGCCGTCGCCGCTGCCCGCAAGGCCCAGCCCGGCTGGGCCGGTGCCACGGCATACAACCGGGGCCAGGTGCTCTACCGCGTCGCCGAGGTGATGGAGTCGCGCCGGTCCCAGCTCGTCACGGAGGTCCGCGACGCCGAGGGCGTCACGGCGGCCCGCGCCGAGGCCCTGGTCTCGGCGAGCATCGACCGGTGGGTCTGGTATGCCGGGTGGGCCGACAAGTACCCCCAGGTCCTCGGCGGGGTCAACCCGGTCGCCGGGCCCTACTTCGACATCTCGGTCCCGGAGCCGACCGGGGTCGTCGCCGTGCTCGCACCGCAGGCGTCCTCGCTGCTCGGGCTCGTCGCCGTCATCGCGCCGGTGGTCGTCACCGGCAACACCGCCGTCGTGCTGACCTCGCAGGACCGCCCGCTGCCGGCCGTGACCCTCGCCGAGTGCCTCGCCACCTCCGACGTGCCGGGCGGGGTCGTCAACCTCCTCACCGGCCGGACCGCCGAGATGGCCCCGTGGCTGGCCTCGCACCGCGACGTCAACGCGATCGACCTCAGCGGCGCGGCGGACGCCGACGGCGTCGACTGGGGCGCGCTGGAGGAGGCCGCCGCCGACACCGTCAAGCGGGTGCTTCGCCCCGCCGGGAGCGGGTCGGCGGCCGTCGAGCCGGACTGGACCCCCGTCCCGGGGCTCGGTCGGCTCTCGGCGTTCGTCGAGACCAAGACCGTCTGGCACCCCAAGGGCCGCTGAGCCGAGCTGTCGAGCGAGCCCGGCCGACCGAGGTCGACCGGGTTCCGAGGACGGGCGTGGTGGCCGTCGGTTAGGGTGCAACGCGTGAGCAGTGCGGACGATCGGGCGTCATGAGCGAGCACGAGTGGGTCGCGCCCGGGTCCGCCCGTCCACAGCCTCCCCGCTCGTGGCACGGTCCCGCGGCCGGGTCCGGCGCTCCCCCCACATCCACACCTGGTGGCGGCCAGCCCGTCCTGCCGCCACCGGGTGGGCCGGCTGCCGCGGCCGGCCCCGGACCGGCATACCCCCAGAACCCGGGCGGACCGGCGTCCCCACCCCCGGGCTACATCCCGCAGGTCGAGCTGCGTCCGGGCATCATCGCGCTGCGCCCCCTCGGTCTCGGCGACCTCTACGGCGCGACGATGAAGGCGATCCGGGGCAACGTGGCCGCCACGGTCGGGCTGGCGTTCGTCACGACCCTCGCTCTCACCGTGCCCGCGACGCTGCTGGGGGTCTGGCTGGCGAAGATCGGCGACTCCGGCGGCGACCTGGCCAGCCTCGCCCCCTTGGCGACCTACCTGCCCACGCTCACGGCGGCGTTGGCGTCGGTCATCCTCACCGGGTTCCTCGCCTACGTCGTCGGTCAGGCCGTCATGGGCCGCAAGGTCTCCGCGAGCGAGACGTGGGAGGGCAGCCGGGGCCGCCTGCTCCGCGTCGTGGCCGCCGCACTTCTGACCGGTCTCGTCGAGCTGCTCGCCGCAGGCGTCCTCGTCGCCGGGCCGATCGTCCTGCTCGTCCTCAACAACGGCAGCTCGTCGGCGACCACCGCTGCCGGCGTCATCCTGCTCATCCTCACGATCCTCGCCGCGATCGCCGCCCTGCTGTTCCTGTGGACCCGGTTCGGGTTCGCGACCGCGGCCATCGTCCTCGAGCGGCTCGGCGTGATGGCGGGCATCCGCCGCTCCTGGGCGCTCACCTCGGGCACTCCCTTCTGGCGGGTCCTCGGGATACGGCTGCTGACAGCGATCATCGTGGGGTTCGCCAGCAACGTGCTCACCTTCCCCATCTCGATGCTCAGCGCCCTCGCGGTCATCGGGACGGGCAACCAGAGCGCCATCCTCGTCTGGCAGACCGTCATCGCCGGCCTCTCCGGGGTCATCACCGGCGCCATCACGACGCCCTTCACGGCGGGCGTCGACGCCCTCCTCTACATCGACCAGCGGATCCGCCGCGAGGCGCTCGACGTCGCGCTCATCCAGGCCGCGCAGTCGTCCGGCCGGGTTCCCTGGGCGCGCGCTGGGGCCCGATGAGCCTCGCGACCGCCGCGACCGCCGTGCCTGCGCTGCTCACCGGCGCCGACTCCCCACCCCTCGACCCCGGCTCGGCACAGGCCCGCGAGTGGCTGCTCTCCGAGCTGTCCAAGGGTCGCTACCACACTCAGCCGAGCCTGTTGGAACGGATCACGGACTGGCTGGCCTCACTGTTCAACGGCGGCTCCGGCACGGGGCCGGCCCTGCCGAGCGTGGCCGTGTGGGTGGTCCTGGCCCTGCTGCTCGTCCTCGTCGGCGTCGTCCTCGCCCGGGTGATGCGCCGCGAGGCCCACACCCGGCCGGACCGCGCCGACGCCGTGCTCGAGGAGCCCGGGATGACGGCCGCGGCATACCGCCGGCGGGCGCAGGAGGCCCTCGCCCGCGAGGACTGGGACGCGACGCTGCTCGACTCCTACCGCGCCATCGCGGCAGCCAGCGTCGAGCGGACGATCCTCGACGACCTGCCGGGCCGGACGGCCGACGAGGTCGCCCTCGAGCTGGCACCCGTGTTCCCACCCGAGAGCGGCGCGCTACGGGCCGCCGCGGTCGCGTTCGACAAGGTCCGGTACGGGCACCTCGCCGCCGGTGAGCCCGAGGCACGCGATGTCGCGGCCCTCGAGGATCGGGTCGCCCGGATGCGCCCGGTCCTGCCCGAGCTGTCCGAAGAGGGCATGTCCACGGTTGGTATGCCGTGAGCGCGGCGACGATGCCGGCCGTGCCGGGCGGTGTCGTACCGGCCGCACCGGGCGGTGTCGTACCGGCCGCGCCGGGAAGCGTCGGGCAGGCAGGGCCGGCCGCCATGGCCCCGGGGCGGCGGCGCCCGGTCGGGCGGCGGGTGCTCATGGCACTGCTGGTCGGAGCCCTGCTGGCCGTCCTCGTCGCCGTCTCCGTGGCCGGCCAGCGCGCCTCGGGCTACCTCGACCCCGACGACACCGGCCGCTTCGGTGCGGCGGCGCTCGTCGCCGTGCTGCGCGACCACGGGGTCGACGTCCGGGTCGACCGCAGCCTCACCGACGTCGTCGCTGAGGACCTGGGGTCCGGGACGACGGTCGTCGTCGGCGACCCGTCGTATCTCGGCCCCGGGGCGGCGGCCCGGCTCGTGGCCGACGCGGTCGGTGTCGACCGCCTCGTCCTGCTCTCACCCGACGACCGGCAGCTCGAGGCGATGGGTCTGCCGATCGTCACCACCCCGGCCGGCTCCGACCAGCTCACCGCCCGCTGCGACAGCAGCGTGGCTCGGGCCTCGGACCAGGTGGGTGGGGCGGAGATGCGCTTCGTCGAGGACTCCACCCGCGGCGAGGGCTCGGTGCGCCTCTGCTTCCCGCTCGAGGACCCCACATCGGACCCGGCGACGCCAGCGGCCAGCGGGTTCGCGCACGGCGCCGGCATGGCCGAGGTGGACCGGACCGCGGACCACCCCCCGGTGCTCGCCCTCGGCTTCGGGTCGGGACTGGTGAACGGTCGCATCACCGACGTCAGCCACGCGGGCATCGCTCTTCGCGCGCTCGGCGACTCCCCCACGCTCGTGTGGTACCAGCCGGGCCCGGCCGACCTGGCGATCGGGACCGACGGGCGCACCGGCAGCGTGTGGCCCGTCTGGATCGGACCGGCCACGGTCCTTGTCATGACCGCCGTGCTCGTCCTCGCGCTGGTCCGGGGGCGCCGCCTCGGCCGGCTCGTCCCCGAGCAGCTGCCGGTGGTCGTCCGGGCCGTCGAGACGACCGAGAGCCGTGGACGGCTCTATCGCAAGGCGCGCGACAGGGCCCGGGCCGCATCGGTCCTGCGCGACGCCACCCTGCGCCGCCTGGCGCGACGGCTCGCGGTTGCGCCCGCGGCTCCGGCGGCGCAGGTGGCCGCCGTCGTGGCCGCCGCGACCGGGCGACGCCTGCACGACGTCGGCGACGCCCTGTTCGGGCCGGAGCCGGAGGACGACCTCGAGCTGCTGCGGCTCGCGCAGCAGCTCGCCGACCTGGAGGAAGGGGCCCGCCCGACATGACCGAGTACCCGACCGCCCCGCCGCCGGCCTCCCAGCCCCCGCCGGCCGGGGCTGCGCAGGGCGCCATCCCGGTGGCGGCGCCGCCGCAGGGCACCGCGCCGCCGCCGGCTCCCCCGCAGGGCACCGCGCCGCCGCCGGCTCCCCCGCAGGGTCCCGCGATCCCGGCGCCGGACGCTCGGCAGGCCCTGCTCGCGGTGCGCGCCGAGGTGGCCAAGGCGGTCGTCGGCCAGGACGCCGCCGTCGCCGGCCTCCTGGTCGCCCTCATCGCCCGGGGCCACATCCTCCTCGAGGGCGTGCCCGGCGTCGCCAAGACCCTGCTCGTGCGCACCCTCGCGGCCGCCCTGTCGGTCGAGACCAAGCGGGTGCAGTTCACCCCGGACCTCATGCCGGGCGACCTCACCGGCTCGCTCGTCTTCGACGCCCGCACCAGCGACTTCACCTTCCGGCGCGGCCCCGTCTTCACCAACCTCCTCCTCGCCGACGAGATCAACCGGACGCCCCCGAAGACCCAGTCCGCGCTGCTCGAGGCGATGGAGGAGCGCCAGGTCAGCGTCGACGGCGTGCCCAACCCGCTGCCCGTGCCGTTCATGGTCGCCGCCACCCAGAACCCCGTGGAGTACGAGGGCACCTACCCGCTGCCCGAGGCACAGCTCGACCGCTTCCTGCTCAAGGTGGTCCTTCCCGTCCCGCCCCGCGACGACGAGGTCAACGTGCTGCGCCGGCACGCGGACGGGTTCGACCCGCGCGACCTCTCGACCGCGGGCATCGAGCCCGTGGCGGGTGCGGCCGACCTCGCGGCCGGTGCCGCCGCCGTCGCCCAGGTCCAGGTATCGGACGAGGTCGCGGCATACATCGTCGACATCGCGCGGGCGACCCGCACCTCGCCCTCGCTGTCGCTGGGGGTCTCGCCCCGCGGCGCCACGGCGCTGATGGCGACCAGCCGGGCCTGGGCCTGGCTGGGTGGGCGGGGCTATGTCACACCCGACGACGTCAAGGCCCTGGCCCATGCGACGCTCGCCCACCGGCTGTCGCTTCGGCCGGAGGCCGAGCTCGAGGGCATCAGCGTCGCCACCGTGCTCGACAGCGCGCTCGGGTCGGTGCCGGTGCCCCGCTGATGGCCCTGACCTTGCGCGCCGTGGTTCTGGCCCTGATCGGGCTGGTGCCGGTCGCCGTGTGGCCGACCGGTGACACGGTGCGGCTGTGGTGGCTGCTCATGGTCGTCGTCATCGGGCTCGACGTTCTGCTCGCCCCGTCGCCGAAGAGGCTGGGGATCACCCGGAGCGCACCCACCCAGGTACGGCTCGGTGAGAGCACTCGGTCCACTCTGTTGGTGACGAACCCGTTGTCCCGCAGGGTTCGTGGGGCGATCCGCGACGGCTGGCCTCCGTCGGCCGGAGCGGTCCGTGACCGCCACCGGCTGGTCCTGGCCGGCGGTGAACGCACCCGGGTCAGCACGACGCTCGTGCCGACGCGCCGGGGCGACCGGGACGCCGACCGGGTGACGGTGCGGCTCACCGGACCGCTGGGCCTCGCCGCCCGGCAGCGGTCGGTCAGCCTCCCGGGGGCGGTCCGCGCCCTGCACCCGTTCCCTGCGCGCAAGCATCTGCCGAGCCGCCTCGCCGTCCTGCGTCAGCTCGACGGCCGGGCCGCCGTGAGGACCCGCGGCCAGGGCACCGAGTTCGACAGCCTGCGCGACTACGTCGACGGCGACGACGTCCGCAGCATCGACTGGCGGGCCACTGCGCGGCGCCGCAATCTCGTCGTGCGCACGTGGCAGCCGGAGCAGTACCGCCGGATCATCATCGTCCTCGACACCTCCCGCACGAGTGCGGGCCGGGTCGGCGGCTGGCCCCGGCTCGACGCGGCCATGGACGCGGCCCTGCTGCTCACCGCGCTCGCCGGGCATGCGCGCGACCGGGTGCAGATCATCGCCGGTGACCGGGTGGTCCGCGCCCGGGTCGGCGGCACCGACCGGGTGCAGCTGCTCCACTCGGCCGTCAGCACGCTCGCCCCGGTGGACGCCCGGCTGGTCGAGGCCGACTGGAGCGTCCTCGCGGCCGAGGTCGCCCGGCTCGGCACCCACCGCGCCCTCGTCGTCCTGCTCACCCCGCTGGAGTCCTCGGCCGTCGAGGAGGGCCTGCTGCCCGTCCTGCCCGCCCTCACCGCACACCACCGGGTGGTCGTCGCCTCCGTGGCTGACCCGGCGGTGAGTGCCATGCGCACCTCCCGGTCCAGCATCGAGCAGGTGTACGGCGCCGCCGCCGCCGAGCGGACCACCCGCCTGCGCGAGCGGACGGCGGAGGCCCTCGGGCGGCTCGGGGTGACGGTGCTCGACGCCGACGCCGACGAGCTGCCGGTCCGGTTGGCCGACCACTACCTCGGGCTGAAGCGCCAGGGCCTCCTCTGAGCAGCGCCGCCCCCGAGCTCGCCCCGCCTGCCCCCGCGGCCCCACCCCCCGGTCTCCCTAACCTCTGCTAGCAGAAGTTAGGGGACGAAGCAGAGGTTGCAACCTCTGCTTGGTCACCTAACCTCTGCTAGCAGAGGTTAGGTGGGGGGGAGGGTCGCAACCGGGGCGGGGGGCGGCGGGTGGGTCAGCCGGCGACGGGGACGGTGTCGCCGATGTCGCGGACGTCGACGTCGCCGGTCGAGCCCGCGGCATACGCCCGGCGGCCCAGCACGAACACGTACGCCAGGAACGCCGACTCGACGACGACCCCGATCCCGACGCGGACCTCGGTCGGCAGGTCCGAGGGCGTGACGAACCCCTCGATGACGCCGCTCACGAGCAGGACCGCGACGAGCCCGAGGGCGACCCCTACGGCGGAGCGCCCCTCGGCGGCGAAGGACTGCAGGCGGGTGCGCGGTCCGGGCTCGACCCACGACCAGAACAGCCGCAGCCCGACCCCCCCGGCGACGAAGACGGCCGTGAGCTCGAGCAGCCCGTGCGGCAGGATGAGCCCGAAGAACAGCCCGGTGCGGCCGTGCGAGATCATCAGCGCGGCAGCCACGCCGAGGTTGGCGATGTTCTGGAACAGGATGTAGAGCACGGGCAGGCCCAGCACCCCGAGGACGATGACCTGGGCGGACACCCAGGCGTTGTTGACCCACACTTCGGTCGCGAACTCGTGGTGGGCGAACTCGGAGTAGTAGTGCTCGAAGTCGGTGCCGACGTAGGCGTTGATCTCCTCGGGAGTCAGGACCGAGGTGTAGACCTCCGGGTGGGCCAGCGTCCACGCAGCGACGAGGGCGGCGGCGAGGACGTTGAGCAGGGCCGTCGGGCCCCACCACCAGCGCAGCCGGTACAGCGCGCCCGGGAAGGTGCGGGTGAAGAACCTCCCGAGCTCGGACCACGTCGAGGTATGCCGCCCCGCCGAGGTCAGCCTGGCGCGGGCCAGCAGCGTGGACAGGTAGCTGACGACCGACGGGTCGGGGCTCGCCGACCGGACGACCGAGAGGTGCGTCGAGGCCCGCTGGTAGAGGTCGAGGAGCTCGTCGGCCTCGGCGCCGGTGAGCCGACCGCGGCCCACGAGCTGCTCCAGGCGGGCCCACTGGGGGTAGTGCACCGCCACATAGGCATCGAGATCCACGCGCTCACCCTATGCTTCGGTGGTGAGGGACACGGCGGGTCACGCGGGCTACGCGGCCGACGCCGGCTACCGCGGCTACGCGTCCGACGACGTCGTCACCGGGGAGGGCGTCGCAGTCGAGCTGCCCGTCGCCACGGTGATCGCCCGGGCCGGGTCCGGCATCCTCGACCTGCTCGTCGCGGCCCTGCTGCTCCTCGTCGCGACCATCGGGCTGCAGCTCCTGGCGGGCCGGGCCTCTGAAGCAGTGGGGACGGCCCTGGTCATCCTCGTCGTCGTCGGCATCACCGTCGGGGTGCCGGCGACCGTCGAGACGCTCACCCGGGGCCGCACCCTGGGCAAGCTCGCCCTCGGGCTGCGCGTCGTCCGCGACGACGGCGGCCCCATCACCGCGCGGCACGCCATCACCCGGGCGCTCGTCGGGTGGGTCGAGATCTACCTGCTCTCCGGGGCGCCGGCCCTGATCTCGGCCCTCATCCACCCGCGGGCCAAGCGGCTCGGCGACATGGCGGCCGGGACCTACGTCGTCAACCAGCGCGCCCAGATGCGTCTGCTCCCGCCGCCGATGATGCCGCCACCCCTGCAACGCTGGGCGGCCTCGGCCGACCTCGCGACCCTGCCCCCCGGGCTGGCGATCGCGATCCGCCAGTTCCTCGGCCGAGCTCCGTCGCTCACCCCGCAGTCGCGCCACCAGCTCGGCCACGAGCTGCTGGTGGCCACGCTCCCCCACGTCTCCCCGCCGCCCCCGCCGGGCTTCCACCCCGAGTACGTCCTCGCGGCGGTCATCGCCGACCGCCGCCGCCGCGACCTGGACCGCCTGTGGCGCGAGGAGCAGCGCCGCCGTGCCATCCTGCCCCCGGACCCGTGGGGATCAGGCCGGTGAGCCCAGTGCGGCATACCCCGGCTTGACGACGTCGGTGATGATGGCCAGCCGCTCGTCGAACGGGATGAACGCCGACTTCATGGCGTTGATCGTCACCCAGCGCAGGTCCTCGAGGGTCCAGCCGGCCTCGTCGACGAGGAGCTCCATCTCCCGGCTCATCGACGTGCCGCTCATCAACCGGTTGTCGGTGTTGACGGTGACCCGGAAGCGCAGCCGCATGAGCACGGTGATGGGATGCAGGGCGATCGACGGCGCCGCCCCGGTCTGGACGTTGCTGCTCGGGCACATCTCGAGCGGGATCCGGCGGTCGCGGACGTATGCCGCGAGCGGCCCGAGGTGGACCGACGCGGGGTCCGCGGCGAGCGCGGCGGCGATGTCCTCGGTCGCCGGGCGCCCGTCGATGCTGACGTCGTCGACGATGCGCACCCCGTGGCCGAGCCGGTCGGCGCCGCACCACTGGATGGCCTCCCAGATGCTCGGCAGCCCGAACGCCTCGCCGGCGTGGATGGTGAAGTGGGCGTTCTCGCGCCGCAGGTACTCGAACGCGTCGAGGTGCCGGGTCGGCGGGAACCCGGCCTCGGCGCCGGCGATGTCGAACCCGCTGACCCCGCCATCGCGGTAGCGCACCGCGAGCCGGGCGATCTCGGTGCTCATCGCCGCGTGCCGCATGGCCGTGAGCAGCGCGGTGATCCGGATCGGAGTACCCGCGGCGGCCGCCTCCTTCTCACCGTCGCGGAACCCGGCCGTCACGGCCTCGACGACCTCCTCCAACGCCAGCCCGCCCTCGATGTGCAGCTCGGGGGCGTACCGCGACTCGGCGTAGACGACGCCGTCGGCGGCGAGGTCGAGGGCGCACTCCTTGGCGACCCGGTGCAGCTGCTCGGGGGTCTGCATGACGGCGACGGTGTGCGCGAACGTCTCGAGGTATCGCTCCAGGGAACCCGAGTCGGCCGCATCGCGGAACCAGGTTCCCAGGGCCGTGGCGTCGGTGGTCGGCAGCGCGGCATACCCGATCTCGTCGGCGATCTCGACGATCGTCTGGGGCCGCAGCCCGCCGTCGAGGTGGTCGTGCAGCAGCGCCTTGGGGGCGCGGGCGATGACGTCGTGGGTGGGTTCGGTCATGTCAGGCGATCCTGTCGACGATGAGCGTTGCCGTCGCAGCCAGCCCCCGGGGGGTCCCGGCGGGGACGATGGTGACCGCGTCCTCGAGCGCAGCCAGGGCGCGCCCGAACCGGTCCGGGGTGTCGGTGTGCAGCGTCATGAGCCGCCCGCCGCCGCGCACGACGGCACCCGGCTTGGCGTGCAGCTCGACCCCCGCGCCGGCCTGCACCGGGTCCTCCTTGCGGGCCCGCCCGGCGCCGAGCCGCCAGGCGGCGACCCCGACGGCATACGCGTCGAGGCCGGTGAGCACCCCGTCGGCGGGCGCGAGGACCTCGTGGGTATGCCGTGCCACGGGCAGCGGGGCGTCCGGGTCGCCACCCTGGGCGCTGATCATCGCCCGCCAGGCGTCCATGGCCCGGCCGTCGGCGAGCGCGGCAGCGACGTCCTCGCCGCCGCGTCCGGCGGCGGCGAGCATCTCCTGGGCCAGCGTCACCGTGAGCTCGACGACGTCGGGCGGGCCGCCGCCGGCCAGCACCTCGACGGACTCGCGGACCTCGAGCGCGTTCCCGGCCGTGAGGCCCAGCGGGGTGTCCATCGCGGTGAGCAGGGCGACGGTGCGCACGCCCGCGTCGGTGCCGAGGGCGACCATCGTCTCGGCGAGCTCGCGGGCGCGGGCCTCGGTCTTCATGAACGCCCCCGAGCCGACCTTGACGTCGAGGACGAGCGCGCCAGTGCCCTCGGCGATCTTCTTGCTCATGATCGAGCTGGCGATGAGCGGGATGGCCTCGACGGTGCCCGTGACGTCGCGCAGGGCGTAGAGCCGCCTGTCGGCGGGGGCCAGGCCCGACCCGGCGGCGCAGATCACCGCGCCCACCTCGTCGAGCTGGGCCATCATCTCGTCGTTGGTCAGGTTCGCCCGCCAGCGGGGGATCGACTCGAGCTTGTCGAGGGTGCCGCCGGTGTGCCCCAGGCCGCGCCCGGACAGCTGGGGAACGGCGACGCCGAAGACCGAGACGAGTGGCGCGAGGGGGAGGGTGATCTTGTCGCCGACGCCGCCGGTGGAGTGCTTGTCCGCGGTCGGGCGGCCGAGCCGGGAGAAGTCCATCCGCTCGCCGCTGGCGATCATCGCAGCGGTCCACCGGGAGATCTCGCTGCGGGTCATCCCGTTGAGCAGCACCGCCATGACGAGCGCGCTCATCTGCTCGTCCGCGACCACCTCGCGGGTGTAGGCGTCGATGACCCAGTCGATCTGGGCGTCGCTCAGCTCCCCCTTGTCCCGCTTGGCGATGATGACGTCGACGGCATCGAAGGCTTCACTCACGCAGGCCATCATCACAGATGGCGGTACGCCAGCGCCCCCGGCCGCCGGACCCGGCCAGGGCGGGCCACCTAGAGGAGGTTGTCGGGACCGAACGCCTGCGGGAGCACCTCGCTCATCGGCAGGACGCCCTCCGGCGTCATGAGCAGGCAGTCGGCCCCGCCGTTCTCCCAGAGGAGCTGGCGGCACCGCCCGCAGGGCATGAGCGGGGCCTCGTCGTGGCCGACGCACCAGACGGCGACGAGCCGACCGCCGCCGGTCGCGTGCAGCTGGCTCACCATGCCGCACTCGGCGCACAGCCCGACCCCGTAGGCCGCGTTCTCGACGTTGCACCCGGCGACGACGCGCCCGTCGTCGACGAGGCCGGCGACGCCCACCGGGAAGTGGGAGTAGGGGGCATGGGCGTGGCCCAGCATCTCGACGGCCACCGCGTGCAGTGCCTCCCAGTCGACCCCGGCTCCGCTCCCGCCGCTCATCGCTCCTCCGACCGGTCCGGCCCGGCCGAGGGCCCCCCGGCGTCGAACTTCACCCGGTCGGCGACGACGACGGCGCTGAGCACGTGGGCCGCGGCGACGACGGCCCGCTCGTCGACGACCAGGTCGCCCTGGTGCAGGTCGAAGGTGGGTCCCCCCGGGGTGCGGGTGCCCAGCCGGGCCATGGCTCCCGGCGCGTGGGCGAGGTACCAGGAGAAGTCCTCACCACCGAGCGACTGCGCGGTCCCGACCGGCATGAGCCCGACGCCCAGCGTGGCCTGCCGCAGGGCCTCGACCGCGTCGACCTGGTTGACGACCGGCGGCACGCCCTTGACCCGCTCGAGCCGGGCCTGCACGGCATACGGCGCGACGACGTCGTGGACGATCTCCTCCAGCAGCGGACCGATGGTGAGCCAGGCGTTCGCGTCGAGCATCCGCAGGGTGCCGCTGCACTCCCCGCTCGACGGGATGACGTTGGCGGCCTTGCCGGCGTGGATCGTGCCCCAGACGAGCGAGGCACCGGCCCGCGGGTCGAGCCGTCGCGAGAGGACGGCGGGGACGTCGGTGACGACCTTGGCCAGGGCGTAGGTGAGGTCCTGGGTCAGCTGCGGACGGGAGGTGTGCCCGCCCTTGCCATGGAGGAACACCCTCAGGTGGTCGCTCGCGGCCGTCAGCGGCCCCTCGCGCAGACCGACATGGCCGACGTCGATGCTGGGGTCCGCGTGGACGGCGAACGCAACGTCGACGTCGTCCATCGCACCGTGTGCGATGGCGTCGTGCGCCCCGCCCGGGATGAGCTCCTCGGCGGCCTGGAATATCGCCCGCACACCGATCCCGCGCTCGCGCAGGCCGGTCTCGGCCGCCTGCAGGGCGAGCAGCGCGCCGACGAGGCCGGCGGTGTGCAGGTCGTGCCCGCAGGCGTGGCACACGCCGTCGGTCTCCGAGGCGTACGGCAGCCCGGTCCGCTCCCGGACCGGCAGCGCGTCGAGGTCGGCTCTCAGGGCGACGCGGTATGCCGCCTGCTCGGCGCCGAGGTCGGCGATCAGCCCGGTCCCGGGGAGCCGGCGCACGGCGATGCCGGCCGCCTCGAGGCGCGCGGCGACGACCGCGGTGGTGCGGGTCTCCTCGCGGGAGAGCTCCGGGTGCGCGTGCAGGTCGTGGCGCAGGCCGACGAGCTCGGTGGAGAGCGAGGAGACGTGCGCCCGCAGATCGGCGAGGAGGGCGTCGTCAGTCATGTCGACTAGCCACCCTACCTCCGGTGACGCGCGCGCCCCGACAGGGCGACGACACCTGGTCAGCCGACGACGGCGCGGGGAACCCCGCTCGCGCCGGCAGCCCGCCGGCGCTCCTCCCAGCGGGCGATGACGCCGTCCATCTCGGCGCTGACGAACTCGAGGAACTCCAGGCTGAGCCCCATCCGCGCCTGGGCGTCGGGCCGGTCCTGCGAGGCGCGGATGCCGTCGGCGAGTGCGGCCATGATGGCGCCGTAGGTCTGGTCCTTGCGCAGCACGGCATCGTGCCAGGCGTCGTCGGCGACGACGTAGACGTCCCGGCGGGACCCGCGCTCCCGCTCGCGCCGCATGAGGCCGACCTGCGCCAGGTAGGACACCGCGCCGGAGACGGCCGATGGGCTGATCTGAAGGGCCCCCGCCAGCTCGGCCGCGGTGAGCCGCCCGCCCTCCGCGGCCAGCAGGGCGGCGAACGCCCGCGACGGCTGCAGCGCCATCCCGGCGGCGGCCAGAGCCCCGCCCAGTCGCTCGATGAACTGGGCGACGTCGGGATGCTCAGGATCAGACATAGCGGAACTTTATAACATTCTGGAGTTTCTGAACATTGTGTAGGATCGGCGTCATGACTGATGTCGTCGTCACCTCCGGACTGCGCAAGACCTTCGGCCCGACGCTCGCCCTCGACGGGCTCGACCTCGTCGTCCACGAGGGCGAGATCCACGGCTTCCTCGGCCCCAACGGGGCCGGCAAGTCCACGACGATCCGCATCCTGCTGGGGCTGTTGCGCGCCGACGGCGGCTCCGCCACCCTGCTGGGCGGCAACCCGTGGACCGATGCCACCTCCTTGCACCGCCAGGTGGCCTACGTGCCGGGCGACGTCGTCCTGTGGCCCAACCTCACCGGTGGCGAGGTCATCGACCTGCTCGCCCGGCTGCGTGGCGGCATCGACGAGGGCCGCCGCCGGGACATGCTCGACGCCTTCGAGCTCGACCCGACGAAGAAGG
This sequence comes from uncultured Intrasporangiaceae bacterium, assembly GCA_964414665.1. Classification (GTDB taxonomy): domain Bacteria; phylum Actinomycetota; class Actinomycetes; order Actinomycetales; family Dermatophilaceae; genus CAVSJJ01. The sequence continues at coordinate 26,160 of CAYPYK010000007.1, forward strand.
GCCGCTCCTACTCCAAGGGCAACCGCCAGAAGGTCGCCCTCGTCGCGGCACTGGCCTGCGACGCCCCGCTCCTCCTCCTCGACGAGCCGACGGCCGGCCTCGACCCCCTCATGGAGCATGTGTTCCAGACCGAGATCACCCGGATCCGCGACCAGGGCCGGACCGTCCTGCTCTCGAGCCACATGTTGAGTGAGGTCGAGAAGGCCTGCGACCGGGTGAGCATCGTGCGCAGCGGCAAGATCGTCGACAGCGGCTCGCTGGCCGACCTGCGCCACCTCACCCGGACGACGGTGCACGCCACGGTGTCGGCTCCCCCGATGGTCGCCGACCTCGCCTCCTGGCCGGGCGTCCACAACGCCGGCGTCACGGGCAACGAGGTGCGCTGTGCCGTCGACACCGCCCAGGTGGGCGCGACGATCTCGCGGCTGGACGCCACCGGCATCACCGCCCTCACCGTCCAGCCCCCCACCCTCGAGGAGCTCTTCCTCGAGCGCTACCACGACGGCGTGGCGCCCGCGCCCGTCCCGAGCGAGGTGTGACGTGGCGACGACGACCGCCCCCCGGGCCGTCGCCGCCCCACGCGGCGAGCTGGCGGGGACCATCACTTTGCTCCGGCTCGCGTGGCGCCGCGACCGCATCCTCATCCCGGCGAGCGCACTCGGCCTCACCGTGCTCTCGGTGGGCTCGGCGCAGGCCACCCTCGCGCTGTACCCGACCGCCGACTCGGTGCAGCAGGGCGTCGCCGAGCTGTTCTCCAACCCGGCGATCACCGCGCTCTACGGGCCGGTCGCCTCGATGACGCCCGACGCCCTCGCGGTCATCAAGACGGTCCTGCTCGGGGCGGTGTCCCTGGCGATCCTCGCCTACGTCATCGTCCGCCGGCACACCCGCAGCGAGGAGGAGGAGGGCCGCTTCGAGCTGCTCGGCTCGGGGAGCGTCGGGCGCTGGGCCCCGCTGACCGCCGCGGTGATCCTCTCGACGCTGACCGTTGTGGGGATCTCGCTCCTGTCGATGGCCGGCCTGGCCGCCATCGGGATGGACCCGGTGGGGTCGGTCGCCCTGGGCGTGGCCTGGATCGTGGCCGGACTGTTCATGGTCGGCGTGACAGCCGTGGGGGCGCAACTGACGACGACCGCCCGCGGCTGCGCCGGGATCTCCTTCGGCGTGCTGCTCGTCGCCTACCTCCTTCGCGCGGTCGGCGACTCCGCGACCAGCAGCGCGGGCCGGTCCCTCAGCTGGGCCTCGCCGCTGGGCTGGTCGGTCAAGGTCTCGGCCTACGGCCACAACCGCCTGTGGCTCCTGCTGGCGGCGATCGCCCTGGCGGCCGCTCTCGTGGGACTCGCCTTCGCCCTGCTCGAGCGGCGCGACCTCGGCGCGGGCCTGTTCGCCAGCCGCCCGGGAGCGGCGCGCGGCGCCCGGACCCTGGCGTCGTCGGCCGGGCTGTCATGGCGGCTCAACCGGCCGAGCGTCATCGGCTGGAGCATCATCTCGGCGGTGATGGCCGGGGTGCTCGGCAACCTGGTCAGCTCGGTCGACCAGCTGATGAGCAACCCCGCCATGGCCGACATGCTCACGAAGCTCGGCGGCGGCGCCAGCACGTTGGACGACATGTTCTTCGCCTTCGAGCTGCGCTTCGCGGCCGCCGCCGCGACGGCCGCCGGGATCTCCGCCGTCCTGCGCGGGGCCGCCGAGGAACGGCTCACCCATGCCGAGGTGCTGCTCGCGGGCCCGGTGCGCCGGGTGAGGTGGTTCGCCTCCCACCTGGTCGCCGCGCTCCTCCTGCCGGCCTGGATCATGACGCTCATCGGCGCCGCCGCCGGCGCCGTCGGACATGCGGCCACCGCCAACGCCCCGGCGCCCGGCGAGCTCACCCTCGCGGCACTGTCGACGCTGCCGGCCGTCTGGCTCGTCGTCGGCTCGGCGGCGCTGCTCTTCGGCCTGCGCAACCGGTGGGCGCCGTTCGGCTGGGGCGTTCTGGCCGTGACGTTCCTCCTCGGCGAGCTCGGGCCGATCATGCGCCTGCCGACGTGGCTCATGGACCTCTCTCCCTACGCCCACCTCTCGCAGCTGCCCGGGGGCTCCTTGGCGACCGGGTCCGCCGTGGTCATGACGCTGCTCGCCGTCGCCGGTGGGGTCGTGGGCGCCGTCGCCTTCACCCGGCGCGACATCGGCTGACCAGCCGATGTCGGTCCTCGAGCAGGGCTCGGCGATGACGTACGGTGGCGTGCGGCACTGACGAGCACCGAGGAGGACCGGTATGCCGGGACCGCGCCCCCGCGCCTCGCTCGCCGCCGCGGCCGTCCTCGCGCTGGTGGCCCTGTTCCTGGCCGCCGGGCCCGCCACCGCCGCGTCCTCGCCGTCGCCGTCGCTGCCCCGCCCCACCGACATCGTCGACCCCGCACTCTCGGTCGGCGGTCCGGCCCTGGCGCCGATGAGGGTCATCGTCGACCGGCCCGCGGGCGTGCCGGCACCGCCGCGCGTCCGGGACGCGTCCTGGCTCATCGCCGATGCCGACACCGGTGCGGTGCTGGCGGCGAAGGCCCCGCACGCCCTGCTGCTGCCGGCGAGCACCGCCAAGGTGCTCACCGCCTTGACCCTGCTGCCGAGGATCGACCCCAAGGCCACCCACACGACGACCCGGGCCGAGGCCGGCGCCGACGGCACCCGGGTCGGCCTCGTGCCGGGGATGACCTACACCGCCCACCAGCTCTTCCTCGCCATGCTGATGGCCTCGGCCAACGACGCGGCATACGCCCTCGCCGACATGAACGGCGGCCACGCCACGACCCTCGCCCAGATGAACGCCCTGGCCGCGACCCTCGGCGCCCACGACACCCTCATCGGCGATCCCGCTGGCCTGGACGCCCCCGGCCAGACCTCGAGCGCCTACGACCTGGCCCTGCTCGGCCGCGCCGCCCTCGAGAACCCGGACTTCCGGGCCTACTCGACGACCCGGACCGCACGGTTCCCCACCAAGCGCCCGAAGGCAACGCCGGGCCGGCCGAGCCCGACACCGAGCGGCCCGCGGTCCTACCAGGTGCAGAACCACAACCAGCTGCTCAGGACGTACCCCGGCACCATCGGGGTCAAGAACGGCTTCACTGAGGCCGCGCAGCGCACCAACATCGCCGCCGCCACCCGCGGCGGCCACACCTACATCGTCACCGAGATGCACAGCATCGACTATGGGTGGACCGACCCGCCCAAACTGCTGGACTGGGCGTTCGCCCACGGCACCGAGGTGACCCCGGTCGGCCGGCTCGTCGAGCCGGGCGAGGTGCCCGTCGCCCCGGCGGCGACCCCGACAGCGAGCGCCTCACCCGCCGCCGGGCTCCGCCCGGCTCCCGTCGCGGCCGGCGCCGCGGCCGGCCGCGGCCCGCTCGTCAGCGTCTCGCTGCCTGACGGCAGCACTCCGTATGCCGTCCTCCTCGCCGTCCTCGGCGGCGGCGCCGTCCTCGTCGCCGCCCTGCTCCGCGTGCGCGCCCGGCGAGCCCGGCACCGCAGCTGAGCCGCCGGCCAGCGGGAACCGGCGTGCGACCCGCCATACCTGGTCAGGCCCGTGCTCGTAGAGGTCGAGCGCCGAGACGGCGAACGTGCACTCGAAGCCGGACAGGGCCCCGTAGGCCGCGTCGAGAGCGCCATCGTCGAGGTGGTGGGCGACGGTCACGTGGGGGTGGTAGCTGAACTCGAGGTCGCGCTGCACCGGGCCCGAGCGGATCGCGGCCTCGAGGCGCTCGCACTCCGCGATCCCCCGCGAGACCTGGACGAACACGACGGGGCTGACCGGGCGGAACGTCCCGGTTCCGGCGAGGCGCATCTCGAACGACGCCCCCGCCGCGGCGACGGCCCCCAGATGGTCGGTGAAGGCGACCACGCCCGGATCGGCGATCTCGGTGGGCGGAAGGAGCGTCACATGGGGCGGGATGGCATCGGCCATCGGGTCGCCGAACTCGGCCCGGTGTCCCCGGAGGGCGGACCCGTAGGGCTCGGGAACCGTGATGGCGACGCCGAAGGTGCCCATGTCGCTCGACCCTACTTCACCGCCGCCAGCAGGCCCACGGCGTCATACACCCTGGTCACCGTGGCTCTGGCCACCTCGCGGGCCCGGTCGGCGCCGTCGGCGAGGATCCGGTCGAGCTCGGCCGGGTCGCCGAGCAGCTCGGTCATCCGCTGCCGGAACGGCGTGACGGCGTCGACGACGACGTCGGCCACCTCCTTCTTGAGGTCGCCGTAACCGCGGCCGGCGT
>CAYPYK010000008.1:0-5952 GCA_964414665.1 uncultured Intrasporangiaceae bacterium
CGTGGGGGTCATCGCCGTGACGAGCGAGCCGCCCGCCGACGAGGGCATGACCGCGCCCTCCACGTCCAGCACGACCTGGGTGGGGGCACTGCTGTAGAGGCAGATCGTGCCCGCGGCCGACAGCTTGACCGTCGCGACGTTGGAGATCGCCCCGCGCGTGCGGGTGTTGAGGGTGCTCGCCACCGGGCGGGCGGCGTCGCAGGGGTAGGCGGTGATGTAGCCCCCGTTCGTGGCCGAGCCCACGGTCGTGACGTTGACGACGGCACCGGTGGCGGACGCCGGCACGGCGTTGTGCCCGGCCGGTCCGGTCAGGGCGACGGTGCGGACCGTGGCGGCCCCGAGCCTGCCGCCGTTGCCGGCGAGCCTGGTGTCGAGGACCCGCAGCGGTGCCGAGCGCGGCAGGTACCGGTCGGACACGGCGGCGCCCGCCTGGCCGCCGACGTCGATGACGAGGTCGGCGGTCGCCGTCGTGTAGACGCAGACCCGTCCCGAGGCGTCGAGCGCCGTGAGAGCCGCGTTCGCGATGGTGCGCCCGGCGGTGAAGTTGAGGGTCGAGGCCTTCGGCATGCTCGACGTGCAGGGGAACACCGTGAGGTAGCCCGAGGCCCCCGGGTGCGTCACCGTGACGTTGAGGTATGCCGCGGTGGCGCCGGCCGCGACCCCGCCACGCCCGGCCACCTGGACCGGCACCGTGGCCAGGCCGGCCACGTCACCGCGGTACACGTTCTGGCTGTCGGCCGGGTCGTAGACCACGCTCTCGTAGGAGTAGGTCCTGGTCACACCGGAGACCTTGACCCCGCTGACCCAGACCTTGACGGTGAGGTCGGTGCTCGGGGCCGCCATCTGGGTCCAGGCGTTGACGTCCTGGGAGCTGCGGTGGAAGACGACCTGGCCGAAGCCCCCGCCGCGCACGTCCACGGTCACGGGCTCGGCCCTGCCGTTGATCGTCATCGTGACCTTGGCCGCCGAGTAGTCGCCGCCGGGGACGAGGAACGTCCAGCGCATCGGGACCAGCTGGTAGGGGATGAAGCCGGGCGCCGGCCAGGTCAGCATGCCGTCGGGTGAGCGGACCGACCGGTCGGTCCACCTGCCGTCGTTGACGTAGAGGGCGTTGGCCCGGTCGTCCCAGCTCGACCCGTTGGTCGAGCCGACGCCCATCTGGGTGCCGCTCGGGCGAAGGATCCACCACCGGTGGCCCGCCTCGGTGTTGTTCGAGAAGGGGTCGTACATGTAGCCGTCGACGGTCGTGATGTCGCCGCGGCCGAGGAAGAGGTCGGACGAGCCGGCGGCGTCGTGCCCGGTGCTCGTGTAGCACCTCCACGTCGAGGGCGGGCTGTGGCTGAGGCTGTCGTTGGCCGCCATCATCAGCGCGGCGGCCTGGGCTCGGGTGGAGAACGTCGAGCTCTCCGTGACGTCGGCGGGGGCGCCCGAGAGCCGCCGGTAGGCGTTGACCCGCCTGATGACGGCGGCGCGGAAGGCGGCGGAGGTCGTGCCCGGGACGCAGCCGGCGATGTTCCCGGTGAAGCCGATCGACGGGGAGCTCGCGCCCCACTCGGAGTCGTACATCGTGGTGACGCCCCGGCGGCGGCCGGTGTCGAGGAGGCCGGCGACCGAGTTCGGCAGGGCCCCGGCCGCGGCCGGTTCCGCGGCGAGTCCCGCGGCGACGCCCTGGGTGGCGGACGGGAGGGTCACCGGGTCGGCAGCGGGCGGCATACCGACCGGGGCGGGGGCCGTCGCGGTGGTCGCAGCGGGGACGTCGGGCGAGGCCGCGGCGGCCATCGGGACCGCAGCCAACGCGAGGCCGGTCAGCCCGATGAGCGCGGCCCGGGGCAGCCGACGACTCATGATCTCGAGCCTAGGGGGGGTGCGCCGGCTCATCCGGACGGACCGGGAAACCTGGCCGTTAGGACGACCCGGCGCCTAGGGTGTTCGCGGCCAGGGCGAGGAGGCCGGCATGGGCGACCCGGTGGGTGGCCCGGTCGACCCGGACCTCGACCACGCGCAACCCCTCGGGATGAGCGGAGACCGCGGCGCCGAGCTCGGCGGGGGACGCGGCCAGAGCGTGCTCGACCCCGTGGGCCCCGCACAGCGCGGCGAGGTCGGTGCCCGTCGGGGTGCCGAAGACCCGCTCGAACCGGTCCGCCAGCTCGGCCACGCCGTGCTCGAGGGTGGCGAAGATCCCGCCACCGTCGTCGTTGACGACGACGACCGTGAGGTCGGGCCGCGGCTCCCCCGGGCCGATGGTGAGCCCGTTGGCGTCGTGGAGGAACGTCAGGTCGCCGAGCAGGGCGTATGCCGGCCGCTCCGGCCGGGCCAGCGCCGCGCCGACCGCCGTCGAGACGATGCCGTCGATGCCGGCGAGGCCGCGGTTGGCGACGACCTCGATCCCGGCGTGGGGGCCGGCCGGTCGCCCGCCGAGCGCGAGGTCGAGGTCACGCACCGGGTTGGACGAGCCGAGGACGAGCAGCGCGTCGTCGGGCAGCGCCTCGACGACGACGCCGGCCACCGCGAGACCGCTCGGCCAGGGAGGGCCGTGGGCCGCGACGGCCTGCGCGACGTCGGCGCCCGCGCCGTCCCACCCGGCGGCCCAGGCCGAGCGAGCCGGGGTCGGCCCCTGCGAGCCCGCGAGATCCGCCGCCATCGCGGACCACGGGTGGACCCGGGCGACGACGTGTGAGGGGTCCGGCCACGGTCGCCCGGTGGACACGGCCTCGACCCGGACCCCCGGACGACGGAGCAGGTCCCCGACGGCGCGGGCCAGGGTGGGTCGCCCGACGACGACCACCCGCTCGGGGGCGTGGGCGTCGAGCCACCCGGCAGCGGTGAGGACCAGCGGGCCGTGCGGGAGCGCGACGGCCCGGGCGTTGAGGGACCCGAACGGCTCGGCGACCAGGGGGTAGCCCCGCCCGGTGGCCCACTGCGCCGCCATGAGCGCGCCGGCCCCGGAGCCGGTATCGCCGAGGACGACCACGGTCCGCTCGATGTCCTCGATGGGCGAGGCACCGAGGTCGTACGCCGCCGGCCCCGGCGCGACCGCGACCCACGGCATCCCGCCGACCCGGCCGGCCAGCGGCTCGGGCCAGTCGCCACCGTCGTCGGGCACGAGCGGGTCGCGGAGGGCGAGGTTGACGTGGACCGGCCCGGGACGGTCGCCGGTGAGCCCCTGCGCGGTCGCGGTGGCGCGGGCGACGGTGCTGCGCCACCCAGCGTTCTGGCCCGGACGCGACTCGGCGGCGGGGACGTCCGCGTCGAAGCGGGTGGCCGGGCCGAAGATCCCGGGCTGGGCCGTCGTCTGGTTGGCCCCGGTGCCACGCAGCTCGGCGGGCCGGTCGGCGGTGACCACCACGAGCGGGACCTCGCCGTGGTGGGCCTCGAGGACGGCCGGGTGGAGGTTGGCGACCGCGGTGCCCGACGTCGTCACGACGACGGTGGGCCGGCCGCTCGCCCTCGCGAGCCCGAGGGCGAGGAACCCCCCGCTCCGCTCGTCGATCCGCACGTGCAGCCGCAGGCGGCCGGCGCGCTCCGCCTGCTGCACGGCATACGCCAGCGGGGCGGAGCGGGAGCCCGGGCAGAGGACGACCTCGCGGACCCCGCACCGCACCAGCTCGTCGACGAGCACCGTCGCATGGGCGGTGGACGGGTTCACGAGCGTGGATTCTGCCATCATCGCTCAGGCAGTCGTTCGACGCGGTAGTCACGCACGACGACCCGGCCATGGGCGTCGCCGGAGAGGAACGCGGTGGCGCCCGCCCGCCAGTGGTCGACCGAGGCGTTCTCCCCGGGCGGCACCGAGTCGAGGGCACGGGCGGTCTCGGCGTACTCCGCGTAGTCGTGCCCCGCGAAGGGGCTCCCGTCGACGTCGCGGTCGCCGGCGAGGTCGCGAGTCACCGTCGTCCATGTCGCCCGGTCGGGGTTGGCCGAGCCGTCCAGGTGGGGAACCGGGTCCTGGGCGTTCTCGAGGGACAGCACGCTGACGTCGTCGGGCACGGGGAACCTGGCCACCGGCGACCCGGCGGTCACGACCTGCGTCACCCGGTGCCCGGCCCGGAAGGCCGGGTCGCTGGCGAGGGCCGCGGCGAGGATGCCGCCCTGGCTGTGCCCTGTGAGGAGGACCGGGTCACCCGATGCGGTGCGTCCGGTGGCAGCCATGGCGTCGTCGAGAGCGGCGGTGACCCCACGGGCCGCCACCGTCGCGTCACCTGCCATCGCCGCCACGTCGGTCGTGACGTCGAACGGGTCGGGCCCGGCCCGCGGGCGCCACTCCTGCGTGCCCGGGATCTCGACCACCCAGGCCGACGTACCGTCGGGCTGGGGCACCTCGATGACCCGGACCCGCCCCTGCGGGCCGTGCTGGTCGAGGCTCTGCTGCCCGGCGACGACCCCGGTCAGGCTGGTCGGGACGACGGCGTCGGGGGCGGTCGCGACTCTGCGGACGACCGGGTCCGGCACGGGCTCGTCGAGGAGCCCGCCGAGCGACCCGACGGCGCGCAGCACCGCCACCGCACCGGCGTCGTCCCGCGGCGGGAACGCCACCCCCTCCCTGGCGCACGCCCAGGCGAACAGCCACAGCAGCCGAGGGTCGTGGGCAGCGAGCCCGTCGACGAGCCCGTCGGCCCCACCGGCGACGACGTCGGTCAGCCAGGGGTGGTCGAACAGGACCCGTTCGAGGTCGTCGCGGACGGCCGGGTCCACGACCGCGACGAACGCGCCCACAGCGAGTCCGGGCGCGAGGGTCGGCAGGGCGGCCCCCGCCAGACCCATCACGGAGTCCTCGGCGACGCCTACCAGGGCTTCGGCGGCCGCCTCACCAGCGAGGTATGCCGCGGCCGCACCGCGCACGGCCACGGCCAGGCCGGCCAGCAGCGCCGCCTGGCCGCTCTCCCCGGACGGCCCCATCGCCTCGGCGGCCACGGCCTCGGCATGGGCCAGTGCGACGAGCACGGACGCCACATCGCGCGGGTCAGGCGGCCGCAGGCCGTCGGTGAGGGAGCCGCGTACGACGCCGGCGACCGCCTCGGCGACCACGAGCGGGCCGGGGAAGGCTGCGCCGAGGCGGCCGGCCTGGGCGGCCGCGTCGCCGGCCTCGAGCAGGAGCGCGCTCGCGGCGGCGGTGAGGTCGTCGAGGGCGACGCTCGTCCCGCCGACGCCTCCGCGCACGACGAGCCGGTCCGTCCCGGGCCTGCCCGACCCGCTCATGGCCGCGTCCCCGTCGGGGGGGTCTCGGGCCGCCCGGCGGGTTGTCCGAAGGCGGTCTCCAGGGACCGGTGGGGGTGGGCGAGCGAGCGGGCGACGCCGTCGAGCGCTGCGCCGACGTCGTCCTCGAGGTCGGCGAGTCGGCGCAGCGCGGCCGCCCGCTCGCGCACCCGCGCCCGGAAGAGGCCCGCCGCCGGCGCGTCCCATCGCAGGGCGCCCGTGGTGAGCACCCGCCGGGCTCGTCGCCGGGTCTGCTCCGCCGCCTCGCGCCACAGCGCCGCCCGGGCCTGGATGTCGCTCGTGTCCCCCATCGGCCCAGTCCACCAGGGCCCGTGAGGTCGGCGCGCCCCCGCCGGCCCGGTCTGTGGACGACGCGGTCCTCACCCGCCGACCTGTGGACGGCTCGGTCGCCATCGGGGACGTGGCTGAGTACTCACCATCTGGCTGAGAAGGTTCTCAGCCAGATGGTGAGTACTCAGCCAGGACGCACCGTTACCAGTCGAGGGCGCCCTTGAACCGGCGCTGATGGTCGTGCGATGACGCGGGCGCCATCCACCGTTCCTACTCGCCCCGGTGAGGGTGAGGCAATCATCTGGCGCAAGTCCGCCATCACCGATCGGCCAGGAGGCGATGGCAGGCCCGCACCCGGTCCCGCCACCAGGCGGCGCGGTCGCGGCCGGCGGCATACCGCTCCAGCAGCCCGCCGTCCGGCCGCACGGCCGCCCGTTTCGCTGCGGCGCATCGGTGTATTGTCGTCGT
>CAYPYK010000008.1:5962-30263 GCA_964414665.1 uncultured Intrasporangiaceae bacterium
GCCCGGCCGGAGCGCCCCGCCGACGGGCACGAGCGAGGGGTCCGCGACATCGCCGTCCAGCAGCCGCACCGTGCCGAGCCCGCAGGCGAAGGGCAGGTCCGGCAACGCGGCGGCGAGCGCCACCCCGGCAGCCATCCCGACGCTCGTGTCGAGGGCCGAGGACACGACGGCGGGCAGCCCGCAGGCCCCGACGAGGGCGAGGGCACCGTGGACCCCGCCGAGCGGGGCGACCTTGACGACGACGAGGTCCGCGGCCCCCTCGCGCGCCACCCGCACCGGGTCCTCAGCCTTGCGGATCGACTCGTCGGCGGCAATGAGCATGTCGACACCGTTGCGCGCCAATGCTGTTCGCAGCTCGCGCAGCTCGTCAACGGTGGCGCAAGGCTGCTCGGCGTACTCCAGGCCGTATGCCGCGAGCCGGGTGAGCGCGTCCGTCGCCTCCGCGACCGACCAGGCTCCGTTGGCGTCCACCCTGATCCGGGCTCCCCGCCCCATGACGTCCCGGACGGCGGCCACCCGGTCCAGGTCGTCGGCGAGTGACTGGCCGCGCTCGGCCACCTTGACCTTGGCCGTCGTGCAGCCGTCGAAACGGGCGATCACCCCGGCCACCTCACCTGCCGTGACGCCTGGGACGGTGAGGTTGACCGCCACCTCGTCGCGGACCGGCTCGGGCCAGCCGACCCAGGCGGCCTCGACGGCGGCGGCGAGCCAGCGGGAGGCCTCCGGGGGCGCGTACTCGAGGAACGGCGCGAACTCCCCCCAGCCCACCGGGCCGCGCACGAGGGCCGCCTCGCGGTGGGTGACCCCACGGAACGGCACCCGCAGGGGGATCGACACGACGACGAGCCCCCCGAGCAGCGCGTCGAGGTCGGGCCAGTCACCGGTCACCCCGGCAACCTACGACGTTCATCTCGTGGGGCACCACGTGGGTGCTCGTCCGGGCGACCGGGTTTCCGGTCGTTCTCACGAGCACCGAGCCAGGGCCTGCTCAGGCGCCGAGCGCTCCCCTCAGGATCCAGAGCATTGCCCGGTTGTAGGGCGTGGGGATCGCGTGCTGCTCCCCCAGCGCCACGACCCGTCCCGCGAAGATGTCCACCTCGGTCCGCCGCCCCGCCTCGACGTCCTGGTGCATCGAGGTCTTGGCGGCAGCGGGCTGGCCGGCCAGGACGGCATACCATCGCTGGACGTCGTCGTCGTCGAGGCCGACCCCCTCGGCGTGGGAGACGGCGACGACCTCGTCGACCAGGGCCATCATGAGGCTGCGGGCGTCGCCGTCCGGCTGGAAGGCCCCGTACGGCGCCAGCATCACCGCCGAGGCCTGGTTGATGCCGACGTTGACCATGAACTTCCACCACATCGCCCGGCGCATGTCCGCCGGCGTCTCCCAGACCAGACCCGCACGGTCCAGGGCCCGCTGCACGGACAGCACGCGGTCGCTCATGACCGTGTTGTCCTCATCACCGAACTCCAGCCGCCCGGCCTGCCGGAAGCTCACCTCGTGGCCGACGCGCATCGCGTCCATGGCGAGGGCGACGCAGAGCAGGACGTGCTCGGCGCCGAACCGGGCGGCGATGACCTGCTCGCTGTCGAGCCCGTTGAGCACCGAGAGGAACAGGGTCTGCGGCCCGACCAACGGCGCAACGTCGTCGAGCGCCGGGGCAAGCTCGTGGTGTTTGACGGCCACGAGGACGAGGTCGACCGGCTCTGCGGCCCCGCCGCGGTCCGCCTCCGCATCGAACACCGACGCCACGATCGGCTCGCCGTTGACGAGCACGCCCTGGGCGGCAAGCCGGCGCGCCCGCTCCCCCCGGGCCACCAGGGTCACGGGGAACCCGGCCCGAGCGAAGTGCCACGCGTACAGGCCCCCCATCGCCCCCGCCCCGACGATGGCCACGCTCTCGATGTCTCGATCCGCCACGGCCGCCATCGTAGGAGGAGACCGGCGCGCGAGGGGGCGAGGTTCCCGTGGCAGGAACCCCACCGACCGGCGAGTCGCCCCGCCGGCCCCGCCAGCCCGCCAGCCCCGACGCGGCATAGGCGCGACCGAGGGGCCGCGCCGCCGGCCGAGGGGAACTTCACACGGGAAACTGGAGGTTCGCCGGGGTAGTCAAGCCCGGCGAACCTCACGTTTCCCCGATGGGGCGGAAAAGATGTGACGGTGGGGGTTGGGTCCGACCGGGCGGGCGCTGCTCGTCGGGGTGCTCTTCGCCGTGCTCGCGATCCGGGCAGCCGTCATGCCCGCGTTCACCCTCACGCCCACGGCGGTCGGGCTGGGCGAGGTGGCGTCCACCGTCGTGGTGGCCGTCACGGCCCTCCTGGTGACCTGAGGCTCAGCCGAGTCCGCCGAGGTCGACGACATACGCCTCGTAGACGAGGTCGGACCCGCGCTGGCGATGCCGGGCGATCCGGCCCATCAGCTCGGTGACGTCCTCGCGGAGCTGGGTCACGTCGGCCTCGGGGTCGGCGGCCTGGACCTTGCCCAGGACCTCGTCGGAGAGTGCCGCGAGAGTGTCGTGTTCGACGAGGAGCTGCTTCACCTTGTTCGCCAGGCGCGGTGCCCGCTCCGTGATGTCGGCGTACAGGCCGCCCTCCGCCTCGGTGAGCGACACGTGGTCGATGAAGTCGTGCCTGACCTCCGCCGCCGCCGCCTCGACCCGGTCGCGCCACCGCTGGCCGCCGAGCCCCACCGGGGCCAGCAGCGCGGCGTCCAGGGCCGCCATCGACTCTCCGAGCTCGGCCCGGTGCGCGCGCACCCGGTCGAGGTATGCCGTGAACTCAGCATCCATGTGCCGTACCTCCTAGTGCCGGGACCCCATCGTGACGCACGACGGACCTCTCGCGCGACCTAGAGTGGGCGTTGTGATCATCGAGGCGCTCCCCGTTCCCGCAGGTGAGGGCACCCTTGGTCTCCTCCCTCGGCTGCGGACCGCGCTGGCCGGGGGCGCCCCGGTCATGCCGTATGCCGCGTCCGCGCCGGCCCCGCCGGTCCCCGGTCACGACCCGTCGGGCCTGCCGTCCGGGCTCGCCGTCGTCGTCGGGACCTCCGGCTCGACCGGGACCCCCAAGCGGGCCCTGCTCACCGCCGACGCGCTGCGCGCCAGCGGGGCTGCGACCCACGACCGTCTGGGCGGCCCGGGTCAGTGGCTCCTCGCGCTGCCGGCACAGCACATCGCCGGGCTCCAGGTGCTGCTCCGCTCGGTGCTCGCCGGGACCGAGCCGGTGGTCCTCGACCCGGCCGGCGGCTTCGACGCCCGGACCTTCTCCGCGGCCGTGCGGCGGATGGATCCCGGCGTCCGGCGCTACGTCAGCCTCGTCCCGACCCAGCTCGTGCGACTCTGCGACGACCCGTGGTGCGCCGAGACCCTCCAGGAGCTCGATGCCGTCCTCGTCGGCGGGTCGGCCGTCCCGCCCCGGGTTCGCGCTCACGCGCAGGCCAGCGGCGTGCGGGTCATCCCGACCTACGGCATGAGCGAGACGGCCGGCGGGTGCGTGTACGACGGGGCGCCCCTCGACGGCTCAGCCGTCGAGATCGACCGCGACGCCAGGATCCGGCTCGGTGGCGCCACGCTCGCGACGGGCTACCTCGGGCAGCCCGAGCTGACCGGCTCCGCGTTCGGGGACGGCTGGTTCCGCACCGACGACATCGGTCACTGGGGTTCCGACGGGCGGCTGCACGTCGACGGCCGGGTCGACGACGTCATCAACACCGGTGGGGTCAAGGTCGCCCCTCGGCTCGTCGAGGACGCCGTCGCCGAGCACGTCGCCGCCGTCCGCGAGGCCGTCGTCGTGGGGGTCCCCGACCCGGTGTGGGGCGAGGCGGTCGGCGCGTTGGTGGTGCTGGACCCGGACACCGGCCGTACGCCGACGGTGCGCGACCTGCGGGCCGGGCTGCGCGGCATACTCCCGGACCACGCCCTGCCCCGACGGCTTCTCGTCGCCGACGCCGTCCCCACCCGAGGGCCCGGCAAGCCCGACCGGACGGCAATTGTCGAGATGTTCGGCTCGGAGCGATCCCAGATGGAACAATGACACCGTGACCCGGGCCCTCCCATTCGTCGTCGAGCTGGCGCTCGTGCTCTATGCCCTCATCGACTGCCTCCAGACCGACGAGATCCTCGTGCGCAACCTGCCGAAGATCGTGTGGGTCTTCATCATCTTGTTGTTCCCGTTCGTCGGTCCGATCGCCTGGCTGGTCGCCGGGCGCCCGGAGCGGACCGGCCCGGCCGGCAGCGGCACGTTGTGGGGTCCGCGTCAACGGGCACCACGGCAGGCGCCGCCCCGGCCCAAGGGCCCCGACGACGACCCCGACTTCCTCAAGGGACTGTAGAAGGGCCCCTCCTGCGCCATGGCCACCGCTAACCAGTGGATCGCCGGTGCCCGGCCCCGGACCCTGCCGGCCGCCGTCGCACCCGTCGTCCTCGGCACCGCCGCCGCCCACGAGGCCGGTCGGGGCCGGCTCGGGTATGCCGTCCTGGCCCTCCTCGTCGCCCTCGCCCTGCAGGTAGGGGTCAACTACGCCAACGACTACTCCGACGGGGTGCGCGGCACCGACACCACCCGGGTGGGCCCGGTACGGCTCGTCGGCCAGGAGCTGGCGGAGCCGCGATCGGTCAAGATGGCGGCCTTCGGGTCGTTCGGGGCGGCCGGGGTGGTCGGGCTCGTCCTCATCACGCTCGCGCAGACCTGGTGGCTGCTGCCGCTCGGGGCACTTGCCGTGCTCGCGGCCTGGCGCTACACCGGCGGCGACAACCCCTACGGCTACCGGGGCCTGGGCGAGGTCTACGTCTTCCTCTTCTTCGGCCTGCTGGCCACCCTCGGGACCGAGTACACCCAGGTCGCCCGGACCAGCTGGTTCGGGGTCGTCGGTGCGGTCGGGGTCGGAGTGCTGGCCTCGGCGATCCTCGTCGCCAACAACCTGCGCGACATCCCCACCGACGAGCAGACGGGCAAGCGGACCCTGGCCGTGCGGCTCGGCGACGCCGGCACCCGCCGGCTGTATGCCGCACTACTCCTCCTCGCCTATCTCGCCGTCCTCGGCATGGCGTTCTGGCAGCCGTGGGCGCTGCTAGCCCTGGTCTCGCTCCCGGTGGCGTGGCGCCTCGTCGCGGTGGTCCGTCGCGGAACGAGCGGCAAGATGCTCATCCCGGTGCTCGCGGGCACGGGGCTGCTCGAGGTGGGCTACGCCGTCCTCGTCGCTCTCGGCGTCCTCGTCGGCGTCACGCTGCGCTGACCGAGGTCGCCACGCACCGTGCCGGGGCGCCCAGCCCCGACCCCGCCCCGACCCCGCCCTCCCTCGCGTCCACCTAACCTCTGCTAGCAGAAGTTAGGTGACCAAGCGGAGGTTGTACCGTCTGCTTGGTCACACAACCTCTGCTAGCAGAGGTTAGGGCGAGGGGCGGCCCCGGGGCCGGAGCCCCATGGCGAGCGGAACCGTCAGCGGAAGTCGTCGCGGGAGTCGGTCGACCCGTCGGCCTCGACCGCGGGCCCCGGCCTGGTCGACCCGGCCGCCCCGGCGCCCCGGTTGCGCTCGATCGCCGCGTCCTCGACGTCCTCGTCGCTCACCCGGCGCTCGGTCGCCGCGCGCCGGGCCTCGAGCCGCTCGGCGATCTGCCGGGAGTAGTCCTCCCGGAACGGGCGCAGCACGACATACGAGACGGGCAGCGACAACAGCGCCGCCCCGAGGAGCAGCAGGGCGGACTGGTCCGGCGAGCGCAGCCCGAGCAGCCACAGCACCGAGAGGCACCCGAAGAACACGAGCACCCGAAGGATGGAGTAGCGGATCATCGAGGTCGGTCCCCTGGCTCAGAGGCCGGAGTAGCTGTGCTGGCCGACGAAGTACATGTTGACGACGGCGTAGTTCATGATGATGCACGCGAACCCGGCGATCGCGATCCACGCCGCTGCCTGGCGCCGCCAGCCGGCCGTGGCGCGGGCATGCAGGTATGCCGCGTAGACGACCCAGATGACGAAGCTCCAGACCTCCTTGGGGTCCCAGTTCCAGTAGGATCCCCAGGCCTGGCGGGCCCAGATGGCCCCGGCGATCACGGTGAACGTCCACAGCGGAAACGCGATGACGTGAATGCCGTAGGACATCCGCTCCAGGGCGGCCGCCGCGGGCAGTCGCTGGAGAACCCGCACCCGGGTCGAGCCCTCGAACCGGTCGCGGGCGAGGTAGACCCCGGTCAGGGCGAACCCGACGGCGAACAGCGCCACCGAGATCGTTGCCACGGTCACGTGGATGGCCAGCCAGTAGGACCGCAGCGACGGCATGAGCTCGGCCGCATCGGTGTACCAGACGGTGATGCCGAGCCCCAGGGTGAGCAACACCGGGGTCACGACGAAGACCCCCAGCCAGCGCAGGTCGCGCCGGGAGGACCAGCCGAGGAAGACCGCCATGGTGAAGAACGAGCCGGCCACGGAGAACTCGTACATGTTCCCGAGCGGCCACCGGTGCACCGATGCTCCCCGCATGGCGGCACCCGCGAACAGCAGGGCCGTCCCGAGGATCGCCAGTGACCGGGCGATCCCGGCGGCCTTGCGAGCGCGCACCTGCGAGGGGCCGCCGGTATCCGGCTGGGCCTGCGGACCCGTCGCCGGGCCCTCGAGCGGCGAGGCCGCCGCCCCCGTCCCGGACCGCGGCGCGCTCACCGCCGCCGGCGCGAGCTCGCGCGCCTCTGCCCGCGTATCCGCCCGCGCATCCGCGCGGGCGGGGACCAGCCAGGCGAGGTAGGCGGCATACGCGATCATCGCGAGCGCCAGTACGGCCATCGCCGAGTACACGGCGAGGTTGGCGTACTGGGCGAGCGTCTCGTTCGTCATCTGCTGAGCCGGTCCTTCATGTCGGAGAGGAGAGCCGTCACCGTGTCGGGCATCGCTTGGTCGTCGTCCTTGGCCAGTCCCCCGATGGTGACTACCGTACGACCTTCGCCGGCCCCCGAGGTGACCCGGACGAACACCCGCCGCCTCCGCACGACGAGCGAGCCGACCAGGCCGGCCAACGCAAGCAGCGCCGAGACGAGGGTCAGTCCCTTGCCCGGGTCGTTGCGGATCGACAGCCCGGCGAACCGCTCCACCCCGTCGAACGTGATCGAGCCGCGCCCACCCGGCAGCTGGACCGTCTGGCCCGGCTTGATCCAGATCCGCAGGGCGTCGGTGCCCGCGGCGTTGGTGAGCTGGGTCATCTGCGCGGTGTCGAGGGTGTAGACCGACTGCGGCCGGGCGTCGGGGAACAGGGTGCCCTCGTAGACGGTGAGGGCGAGCGCCGGGTCCAGCGAGTCCGGGAAGGCCGAGGTCGGGCCGGAGGCGGTGATGACCCCGGTGGGCAGGAACAGCCCCGCGAAGCCCAGCTGCTTCGGGGTGGCGCCCGCCACCTTGATGGCCCCGACCGACTTGTAGTTGTTGTCCTGGGGCAGGAACGGGGTGGCGTCGGAGTACAGGACCGTCCCCTGGCCGTCGCGGACGGTGATCTTGGGCGCGTAGCCGTTGCCGAGCAGGAAGACCGTCCCAGCGCCGGTCTCGAGCGGGTGGTTGACCTCGATCGTCCTCTTCTCGGGCGTCGCCCCCGGGTGCGCCGTGAAGGTCGTGTATGCCGTGAAGCTGCGCGGCATACCGAACTGGCCCCGCCCGGTGACGTCGTGCTCGAAGGTGGCGTCCATCTTGTCGACGGTGAGCGTGAACGGCTGCAGCGCCGAGGTGTCGACCCAGGGGCCGGGGTTGAAGGTGTCGTAGCGCGAGAGGGTGTTGGCGAAGGTCTGGCCGGAGGGGACGATGACGTCGCCCTTCCAGCCGAGGAGGTGCCCGACAGCGACGCCGACGATGACGCCGATGAGGGCGAGGTGGAACACCAGGTTGCCGGTCTCCTTGAGGTAGCCCTTCTCGGCGCTCAGCGTGCCGGGCTCGTGGCTGAACACCGTGTAGCGCCGCGAGCGCAGGACGGCCCGGGCGGTCTCGAGCGTCGCCTCCACGTCGGCGGCGACCTCCCCTGCGTCGTGCGCGGCGAGCCGCTCGAGCCGCCTCGGGGCCCGTGGTGGGGCGCTGCGCATCTCCTTCCAGTGCTGGCCGCTGCGGGGCAGCACGCAGCCGACGAGAGAGACGAACAGCAGCAGGTAGATCGCCGCGAACCACGGTGAGGCGAACACGTCGAAGAAGCCCAGCCGGTCGAGCACCGGTCCCGCGCTCGGGTGGGAGTCGATCCAGGCGGCCGTGCGCTGGGAGTTGATCGAGCGCTGCGGGAAGGTCGACCCCGGCAGGGCGGCGACGGCGAGGAGCAGCAGGAGGAAGAGCGCCGTGCGCATGCTCGTCAGCTGGCGCCAGGTCCAGCGCAGCCATCCGCGGGGGCCGAGCGGCGGCAGCGTGACCGGCGCCGGCTGGGTGCTGAGCTCGGACGGGCCGCCGGTCTCCGACGACCGGTCGGTGTCGGCGCCCATCAGATCACCACCTGGAAGCCGGAGACGAGCTCGGACTGCACCCACCGGTTGATGCTCTCCCACCAGCCGGTGACGAGGAGCGTCCCGACCAGGAGGAGCAGGACCCCACCGAAGAGCTGGACGCCGCGCAGGTGGGTGCGCAGCCAGCCCGAGACCCGGTTGGCGCTGCCGAGTCCGGCGGCGACGAGGAGGAACGGGAGCCCGAGGCCGAGGCAGTAGGCCGCGGCGAGGACGACAGCTCGGGCGACGCTCGGGTCGACCGAGCTCGCCGAGATGGTGAGCACTGCGGCCAGGGTCGGCCCGGTGCAGGGTGCCCAGCCGAGCCCGAAGACCGCCCCGAGCAGCGGGGCACCGACCAGCCCGGCGCGGGGACGCCACGAGATCGTCAGCTCGCGCTGGGTCCGAGAGCCTCCGACGCCGAGGAAGACGAGCGCGAGCGCGATGACGAGCACGCCGCCGACCCTCATGAGCAGGGCCCGGTGCTCGACGAGGGCGGCGCCGACCGAGGTGATGAAGATCGAGCCGAGGATGAACACCGTGCTGAACCCGGCGACGAAGAGCAGCGCCCCGAGCACGACCCGCGACCTCGACCGTCGCGCGGAGTCGCTGAGGCCGGTGACATAGCCGAGGAAGCCCGGGACGAGGGGCAGCACGCAGGGGCTGGCGAACGACACCAGCCCGGCGAGCACGGCGACGGCCACCGCCAGCGGCATGGCCCCCGTGGCGATGGTGTCGCTGACCCCGGTGACGATCTCGCTCACGCCCCGGCGGCCGTGTCGTCGACGAGCCCGGTCAAGGTGGCGGTCGTCACCGCTCCGCTCACCCGCGCCGCGATCCGCCCTCGGGTGTCGAGGACGAGGGTGGTCGGGATCGTCGGGGCCTTGCCCTGCAGGGCGAGGATGAGCACCCCCGACTCGTCCGTGAGGCTGGGGTAGGTGACCTTGCGGGCCGAGACGAACGCCGCGCCCCTGGCCGCGTCCTCGCGAAAGTCGATCCCGATGAACCGGACGGGCTTGTGCGCCGCCTGGAGGTCGTCCCAGGCCTTCTGGAGGTCCCCGGCCTCGGCGACGCACGGCCCGCACCACGACCCCCAGACGTTGACGACGACGACCTTCCCCCGCTGGTCCACCGAGGACCAGGCGGCGCCGTCGAGGGTCGCGCCGTGCAGGTCGACCGGGGCGCCCCGGTCGGCGGCGGCGATCTTCTCGACGGTTCCGTCGCCCGAGACATAGCCCTTCTGGTCGCCGGCCCTGGCCTGGGCCGCGACCGAGTTGGGGTCCTGCGAGCAGCCGCTCAGCCCGGCCAGCGACACGGTGAGCGACGCGGCGGCGAGCAGGACGGCATACCGACGGGGGCGATCGGTCACGCGCCGGCTCCGGGCGCTGCCAGCGCCGCCAGGGCGGCGGCCGGCTCGCTGTAGGAGAGCGAGAGCAGCTCGTCGCCCACATAGGTGAGCGAGGTCAGCGAGGCCAGGGCGCACGTGCGCCGGCCAGGGTGGTGCATGAGCCGGCGGCCCTCGACCGCCAGCCGGTAGACCCAGATCGGGGCCTGGTGGGAGACGAGGACGACCTCGTGGCCCGCGGCGAGGGCCCGCGCGTCGGACACGACCGCGCTCATCCGGGCGGCGAGCGAGACGTAGGGCTCGCCCCAGCTGGGCAGGGCCGGGTTGAGCATCTTGCGGAACATCGCAGGGTGGCGGAGCAGCCCCTTGCCGCCGGCCACCGCGAGCCCCTCGAACTCGCTCGAGGCCTCGATGAGCCGGTCGTCGGTGCGGACCTCGAGGCCGTGGCTGGCCGCGATGGGCGCAGCGGTCTCCTGGGCGCGCTGAAGGGGGCTGGCCAGCACATGGGTGATGTCGTGGTCGGCGAGGTGGTCGGCGACGACCTGGGCCATCTTCTGGCCCAGGTACGAGAGCCGGTAGCTCGGCAGCCGGGCGTAGAGGATGCGGTCGGGGTTGTGGACCTCCCCGTGCCGCAGCAGGTGGATGACGGTGCGCGATCCGTCGGTCGCGGGCGTCTGCGGCGTCGTCATGAGTCGCATTGTGGCAAACCAACCCGTGATGGGTCGCCCCCCGGGTCGGGGGCGAGACCGCTGGTCCGCCTCAGCCGGCGGATGCGGCGGCCTCGGCGGCAGCCGGAAGGGCCGCGAGGACGTGTCCGACGGCCTCGTCGTCGTGCGCCCCGCTGACGAACCAGGCCTCGAACGAGCTCGGCGGGAGGTAGACCCCCTGGCCCAGCATCGAGTGGAAGAACCGGCCGTATGCCGCGGTGTCCTGGTCGCGGGCGTCGTCGTAGTTCGTCACCTCGCCGTCCCGGAAGAACACGGAGAACATCGATCCCGCCCACTGCACCCGGTGGGGCACGCCGGCCCGGGCCAGCTCGGCGGCGGCGGCATCGGCGATCGCGTGGGCCGCCTCGCCGAGCCGGGCGTAGAGCTCCGCGTCGCACCCGTGCAGGGTGGCCAGCCCGGCGGCCGTCGCGACCGGGTTACCCGACAGGGTCCCGGCCTGGTAGACCGGCCCCTCGGGGGCGAGCAGCCGCATGATCTCGGCCCGCCCGCCGAACGCCGCCGCCGGGAACCCCCCGCCCATGACCTTCCCGAAGGTGAACAGGTCGGGGTCGCCGGCGGAGGGGGCCTCCACGCCGTACCAGCCGGCCGCGCTGCACCGGAACCCGGTCATCACCTCGTCGGAGACCAGCAGGGCCCCGTGTTCGCGGGTGATCCGCCGCAGCCCCTCGGTGAAGCCCGGGGCGGGTGGCACGACGCCCATGTTGCCCGCCGCGGCCTCGGTGATGACGGCGGCGATGTCGCCCCCGCTCCCGACGAACGCCGCCTCGACGGCGTCGAGGTCGTTGTAGGGCACGACGATGGTCTCGGCGGCCATCGCCGCGGGCACGCCGGCCGAGTCGGGCAGAGCCAGGGTCGCCACGCCCGAGCCGGCCGACGCGAGGAGGCTGTCGACATGGCCGTGGTAGCACCCGGCGAACTTGACGACGAGGTTGCGCCCGGTGAAGCCGCGGGCCAGCCGGATGGCGCTCATCGTCGCCTCGGTGCCGCTCGAGACCAGCCGGACCTGCTCGACCGGCTCTACGCGGGTGACGATCTCCTCGGCGAGCAGGACCTCGTTCTCGCTGGGCGTCCCGAAGGAGTAGCCCTTCGCCGTCGCCTCGGCCACCGCGGCGACGACGTCGGGGTGGCGGTGGCCGAGGATCATCGGCCCCCAGCTGCAGATCAGGTCGACATACCGGCGGCCGTCGACATCGGTCAGCCAGGCCCCCTCCCCGCTCGCCATGAACCGCGGCGTGCCCCCCACCGCGCGGAAGGCGCGGACCGGGGAGTTGACCCCACCGGGGATGACGACGCGGGCGCGGGCCAGCAGGGCGTCGGAGGTGGGGGCGCCAGCGGGGTATGCCGTCATGCCCCTATTGTTTCAGCGGGTCAGGAGTGCTGGGCCACCGGTGCAGAGCCCCCGGCGGTGACGGCCTCGCGCACGCGCTCCATGACGTCGCCGAGGCAGGTGAACTCGGTGTGGCTGACGACGTCGAGCAGGTTGCGCCGCACACTCTCGACGTGGATCTTGGCCGTCGCGTCGATCTCGTCCCAGCCGTGCTGGGTCAGCACGAGGAAGATCCCACGGCCGTCGTCGGCGGCGGGCTCGCGGCATACCCAGCCGCGCCGCTCGAGCCGGTTGGCCGTGTGCGTGACCCTGCTGCGGGACTGGACGATGAGCTCGGCAAGAGCCGACATCCGCATCCGGCCACTGGGTTGCTCGGAGAGCATCGACAGCAGCTCGTACTCGGAGAGGCTGATGTCGTGGGCCTGCAGGTCACGGTCAAGGGCCACGTCGAGCTCCCTGACCCCGCGTAGATAGGCGCGCCATGACCGCTGCTCTTCCGGGGTGAGCCAGCGGGGCTCCGCACCGTCCGAACTCATGTGTCGATTGTCCCATGCCGAGGTGGTGGTTGAGCCGCGGGCTGCGCGTTCCAGACCGCGTTCCTCGTCACATCTTCTACGACCCGAGCACGACGTCGCTGGGGTTCCGCAGGTGAGGTCGCAGGTCCAAGGGGGTATCTGGCGGGGTGGGCGGGGTGGGCGAAGTACCCGACGGCACAGCCGGGGCGGGAGTCGGCCGACCGCCGGACGGGCGGGCGGCCCCGCGGCGCACTGGGCGGCGCCACCCGTGGCACCTCTCAGGAACGCCACAGGTGGCCCGAGGAATACATCCGGGACGGCATGGGTTAGTTGTTGAAGCCTCAACAACCAACCCAGATCGCGGCCCCCACCGCGCGGCATACCCCCCGAAGGAGCAACACCATGACCACCGCACCCGAGGCCGGGACCCGCCTCGAGAACCTGACCCGCGGCACCTGGACCATCGACCCCAGCCACACCGAGATCGGGTTCGTCGCCCGTCACCTCATGGTCACCAAGGTGCGTGGACAGTTCGCCGACTTCACCGGCACCGTCACGGTGGCGGACGACCTGGCCGCCTCCGAGGTCGAGGTCGTCGTCCAGATGACGTCGATCGACACCCGCAGCGCCGACCGCGACGCCCACCTGCGCAGCGCCGACTTCTTCGACGTCGAGAACCACCCGCAGATGACCTTCCGCTCGACCGCGTTCGACGGCGAGACCCTCACCGGCGACCTGACCATCAAGGGCGTCACGAAGCCGGTCGGCTTCGAGGTCGAGTTCGGCGGCACGGCCACCGACCCGTGGGGCAACACCAGGGCCGGGTTCGAGGCCTCCGCCACGGTCAACCGGAAGGACTGGGGCCTGGAGTGGAACGTCGCGCTCGAGAGTGGCGGCGTCCTGGTCTCCGACAAGGTCACCCTCACCATCGAGGTCGAGCTGCTCAAGCAGGCCTGACACCTCCGGGTCTACGGCGGCCCGGCACGCCGCCCGCCCCGCCCGTTCCCCCGCCCCCCTCCTAGCCTCTGTCAGCAGAAGTTGTGCGACCAAGCACAGGTTGGGACCTCTGCTTCGTCCCCTCACCTCTGCTAGCAGAGGTGAGGGGACCGGGGTGAGGGGGCGGTACGGGGGCGGCTGGGGCTGGCCGATCTGGCGGGTGGGCGGCCCATCCGGCGGAAGTCAGAGGCGGGCGGCGGCCTCGAGGGCGTAGTACGTGAGAACGATCCGTGCCCCGGCCCGGCGGATGTGCAGCAGGGACTCCATCATCACCCGGTCGCGGTCGATCCAGCCGTTGGCGGCGGCCGCCTCGATCTGGGAGTACTCCCCGGAGATCTGGTATGCCGCGACCGGCACCGGCGACATCGCTGCCGCGGCCGCGACGATGTCGAGGTGCGGCATGGCGGGTTTCACCATCACGATGTCGGCGCCCTCGGCGAGGTCGAGCCCGAGCTCGCGCAGCGACTCGGTGGCGTTGGCGGGGTCCTGCTGGTAGGTCGCCCGGTCCCCGACGAGCGAGGACTGCACCGCCTCCCGGAACGGGCCGTAGAGCCCCGAGGTGTACTTCGCGGCATACGCGAGCAGGATCGTGTCGGTGAACCCGGCCGCGTCGAGCGCCGCTCGGACGTAGCCGACCTGGCCGTCCATCATGCCGGACAGCCCGAGGACGTGCGCCCCCGCGCGGGCCTGGGCGAGGCCCATCGCGGCATACCGCTCGAGGGTGGCGTCGTTGTCGACCACGCCATCGCGCCCCCGTCCGTCGTCCTTGAGGACCCCGCAGTGGCCGTGGTCGGTGAACTCGTCGAGGCACAGGTCGGCCATGACGACGAGGTGGTCGCCGACGGCGGCCCGGACCGCCGCGAGGGCGAGGTTGAGGATGCCGTCGGGATCATCGGCGCCGCAGCCGGTGGCGTCCTTGGTCTGAGGGACGCCGAAGATCATGATCCCGCCAAGGCCCGCCTCGACGCAGCGCCGCGCCTCCTCGACGAGGGTGGCCACGGTGTGCTGGACGACACCCGGCATGGCCGCGATCGGCACCGGCTGGGCGATCCCCTCACGGACGAACACCGGTAGGACGAGGTCGGCCGGGTGCAGCCGGGTCTCGGCGACGAGGCGGCGCACGGCCGGGCTCTGGCGCAGCCGGCGCGGCCGGGAGACCGGGAACCCCGGTGAGACCGGGAACCCCGGTGAGACCGCGAGCCGCCCGGCGTCGCTCGGGCCGGCCATCAGCGGGCCCGGCGCCGCGTGGCCGCCTTGCGCTGGCTGGGCCGGACGACGGTGTCCCCGGCCTGGGCCGCCGTCATGGCGAGCGAGCGGCCGTGGTCGGCGAGGGCGTCGACGAGCGCGTCCGCCGACGGCTCCGGCGCGAGCACGTCGACCCGCAGCCCGTGCTCCTCGGCGGTCTTGGCCGTCGCCGGGCCGATGCACGCGACGACCGTCGACGGATGCGGCTTGCCGGCGATGCCGACGAGGTTGCGCACCGTGGAGCTCGACGTGAAGACGACCGCGTCGAACGAACCGGCCTTGATCGCCTCGCGGATGCTCGGGGCGGGCGGGGCGGCGCGGACGGTGCGGTATGCCGTGACGTCGTCCACCTCCCAGCCCATCGACTGCAGACCCGCGACCAGCGTGTCGGTGGCGATGTCGGCGCGGGGCAGGAAGACCCGGTTGATCGGGTCGAGCACGTCGTCGAAGGGCGGCCAGACCTCGAGGAGGCCGCGGGCCGACTGCTCGCCCGACGGGGTGAGGTCGGGGCTGATCCCCCAGTCGCGCAGCGCCTGGGCGGTGACCCCACCGACGGCCGCGACCTTGAGCCCGGCGAAGGACCGGGCGTCGAGGCCGACCTCCTCGAACTTCTCTCGGACTGCCTTGACGGCGTTGACCGAGGTGAAGCCGACCCACTCGTAGCGCCCGGTCACCATGCCCTTGACCGCGCGGTCCATCTGCTGCGGCGTGCGGGGCGGCTCGACCGAGATCGTCGGGACGACCGTCGACTCGGCACCATAGAGGGACAGTCGGGCCGTCATGGAGCCGGACTGCTCCTTGGTCCGCGGCACGAGGACGTTCCAGCCGAACAGCGGCTTGGTCTCGTACCAGGACAGGGCCTCGCGCATCAGCACGGTGTCGCCGACGATCGCCATGGACGGGGCTGCCGATCCCTCGATCGTCATGGGCGCCTCACCCAGGGTGCTCACCCAGCTCGACTGGCTCACGGTCGTGCCGCGCAGGGCGATGACGACGGGGGTGTGCGGGCTGTGGCCGCCCTCGAGCATCCCCGAGAGGGCGTCCCGCAGGGCCTCGGGGCCGCCGAGGACCACGACGGTCACGTTCGGGTCGACCGGTGCCGCCAGCCCGGCGGCCCGGGTCCCGGCGCCGATGACGTGGACGGCGCTGGAGCGACCGACGGTGAGCGGGACACCGGCATACGCGGGCACCGCCGACACCGAGCTGACGCCGGGGACGACCTCGAAGGGGATCCCGGCGTTGGCGCACGCGCTCGCCTCCTCGGCGAGGCCGTTGAAGGTCGACGGGTCGCCGTCCATGAGCCGGACCACGAGGCCGCGCGGGTGGGCCTTGGCGGCCTTGACGATGATCTTCGCGCGGGACGCCTGGGTGAGCGGCTGGCCGGCCTCCCCGAACCCGGCGTCGACGACGTCGACGTCGGCACGGCAGCAGCGGTCGACGACCTCCTCTCGGGCCAGCACGTCCATGACGACGGCGTCGGCACCGGCGAGGTACTCGACCGCGCGCAGGGTGAGCAGGCCGGCGTCACCTGGGCCGGCGCCGACGAACGCGACCCGGGCGGGGGTGGCCTGCGTCGAGGACGGCGAGGTCGGTGTGGCTGTGCTCGAGCGCCTCGTCGGGCTCACTGGTCACGCTCCGTGGCGAGTAGGTCGGTCAGGTCGGCAGGGACGGTGGCCGGGTCGACGCCACCCGGGTCGGATGTCGGTCGGGACCCGAGGGCCGGGTACGCCGTGGCGCCGGTCAGCTCGGCGGCGCCGTCGTCGAGGAGGACACCGGCGAGGCGGGCGCCGAGCTGGGCGGCGTCGGCGGGCGCGCCGACGAGGGATCGGCGCAGCTCGACAGCGCCGTCGAGGGACCCGACGAAGGCGCGCAGCGACAGCTCGATGCCGTCGCCGCCCTCGACGACCTCGGCGAGCGCTCCGACCGGGGCGGTGCAGCCGGCCCCGAGGGTGGCGAGCAGGGCCCGCTCGGCGGTGACGCAGGCCCGGGTGTCGGCGTCGTCGATGGCGGACACCGCGGCGACGGCGTCGGCGTCGCCGGCCCGCACCTCGACGGCGAGCGCGCCCTGGCCGGGCGCGGGGAGGACCTGGATCGGGTCGAGGAGCTCGCTCGCCTCACCGCGGCGACCGAGTCGGCCGAGCCCCGCGCTCGCCAGGACGACGGCGTCGCACTCCCCGGAGGCGACCTTGCCGATGCGGGTGTCGACGTTGCCGCGGATGTCGCGCAGGGTCAGCCCGAGGCCGAGGGCGGCGAGCTGGGCGGCCCGCCGCGGGGAGCCGGTGCCGACCACGGCCCCGGCGGGGAGCCCGCCGAGAGTGAGCCCGTCCCTGGCGACGAGCGCGTCGCGTGGGTCCTCGCGCAGGGGGATCGCTGCGAGGACGAGCCCGGCCTCGGGCGCGGTCGGGAGGTCCTTGAGCGAGTGGACCGCCACGTCGACCTCGCCGTCGGCCAGGGCCTGGCGCAGGGCCGAGACGAACACCCCGGTGCCGCCCATCTCGCTGAGCGGGGTACGGGGGTCGGTATCCCCGGGGGTGAGCACCTCGACGAGCTCGACCTCGTGGCCGAGGTCGCGGAGACGGTCGGCGACCCACCCGGACTGCGTCGTGGCCAGCGTGGAGCGTCGGGTGCCCAGCCGAAGCCTCACGCGTCCTCCCCCGGATGCTTGGGCGGTGTCGACGCGATGCGCAGGTCGGCGGGCACGAGGTCGAACAGCTCCGACAAGGCGCGGGCGTAGCTGCCGCCCTGGCCGCTCCGGGCGAGCTCCTTGACCCGGATCGTCGGGGTGTGGAGGAGCTTCTCGATGATCCGGTGGGCCGCCAGGCGCACCTCGGCGCGCTCGGTCTCGGTGAGGTTGGGGGTGCGGTGCTCCAGCCGCGCGAGCTCGGTCTCGAGCAGCTCGGCGGCGCGAGCCCGAAGGGCGGTGACCGTCGGGACGACCGTCTCGGCCGCGCGGGCGAGAAGGTACGCGGCCACCTCGGCCGTGACGAGGTCGGTGGCCTCGTGAACCTGGGGGGCGTCGGCGGTGCCCGCGAGGATCTCGCCGAGCTCGGCCAGGCCGAGCCGGGTCACGCCGGGGAGGTCGGCCACCTCGGGCTCCACGTCGTGGGGCAGGGCGAGGTCGATGTAGACCTGGTGGCGGCCGCCCCGGGCCGCCGCGGCGGTCGCGGCGTCGGTGGCGTTGACCACGGTGGCGGCCGCGCCGGTGGCCGTCAGCACGATGTCGGCGCTGCCGAGGACCTCGACGAGGTCCGGCATCTGTCGGGCCTGGCCGCCGATGCGCTCCGCCAGGCGCTCGCCGCGTTCGGAGCTGCGGTTGAGGACGGTGACCGACAGCGGGAAGCCGTCGGCGGCGGTCGTGGCCGCCAGAGCACCCATGCCACCCGCACCGACGACGGCGACGGTGCAGCCGGTCAGCGGACCGAGCACGCCGGCCGCGTGGGAGAGCCCGGCGACGACGAGTGAGCCGCTCACGGCGTCGATCTGGGTCTCGGTGTGGACTCGCTTGCCGACCCGCAGAGCCCACTGGAACAGCATGTTGAGCGCCGGCCCGACATGCTGGTGGCGCTGCGCCCGAGCCAGGGCCGAGCGCAGCTGGCCGAGGATCTGGGTCTCCCCGACGGCCATCGAGTCCAGCCCCGCGGCGACCGTGAAGGCGTGCGCGATGGCCTGCTCCTCGTAGTGCAGGTAGAGATGCGGCTGCAGCTCGGCGCGCGGGAGACCGGAGCTCAGCGCGAGGGCCTCGGTGATGTCGGCGACGGCACCGTGGAAGGTGAGCGCCTCGGCATACACCTCGGTGCGGTTGCACGTCGAGACGACGACCGCCTCGGTGACGTTCTCGGCCTCCAGCAGGTGCGTCTCGAGCGCGGTCTGTCCCACACTGTCGAGAGCGACCGCCTCGAGCATGGGGATGGACGCGTCATGATGCGACACGCCGAGGACCAGGAGGCTCATGGAGCACCCACCTTCGCCGGAGTTGGACTGGCCTTGCGCTGCTCGTGGAACGCCAGGATCTGCAGCTCGGTCGACAGGTCGACCTTGCGGACGACGACACCCTCGGGCACCGACAGCACGCCCGGGGCGAAGTTGAGGATGGAGCGGACCCCCGCCCCGACGAGCACGTCGCACACGTCCTGCGCGGAGTCGGCCGGTGTGGCGATGACGCCGATGGCCAGCCCCTCGTCGCGCACGATGGATCCGAGGTCGCTCATCCGGCGGACATCGCGTCCGGCGACGCGCTTGCCGACGACCGCCGGGTCGCGGTCGAGGAGCGCGACGATGCGGAAGCCCCGGGTCGCGAACCCGCTGTAGGCCGCGAGCGCGCGGCCGAGGTTGCCCATCCCGACGATCGCCACCGGCCAGTCGTTGGTGAGGCCGAGGGCCAGGGAGATCTGGTAGGCGAGCCGGTCGACCTCGTAGCCGACGCCGCGCGTGCCGTAGGAGCCGAGGTGCGACAGGTCCTTGCGCAGCTTGGCCGGGCTCACCCCGGCGGTTCCGGCGAGCTCGTCGGAGCTGACGGAGGTGATGCCCTGCTCGGCGAGGGAGGTGAGCGCCCGCAGGTAGCCGGGAAGACGAGCCACCGAGGCGTCCGGGATACCCCGTGGGGCAACGGCGGAGGCGGACACGGCCGTCACCTGCTCCTCTCGGCAGTCGAGGCGCCCGGCATCCCTGCCGGGTGGTCCGTGCGCGGCGGGCCCGGGAACGCTCGTAGAACGCGCAACGACGACAGGTTACGCAGTTGTGAAGCCATGCACAAAGTCACAAGGGGCCGGATGAGACGACCGGGGGACCGCGCCGGGCCGAGCGGCGCAGGCGAGGGCCGCGGACCGCCCCCGCGAGGTGACCCACCTCACAAAGACGGGCGGGCCAACGCCGCCCTCAGCCGGGTCTCGTCGACCCGGAAGTAGTCGTGCCGGTGCCCGTCGACGAGAGTCACCGGGATCTCCTCGGCGTACGCCTCGAGGAGACCGGGGTCGTCGAGCACCGAGACCTCGGTCCATCCGACGCCGAGATCGGCGGCCACCCGCTCGATGACGGCGCGCGCGTCGTCGCACAGGTGGCACCCCGGCCTGCCGATGAGCGTGACCCGGGGCTCGGGCGGGCGCGCGGAATCGGGGGTCTTTCCCGAGGGCGCGGACGGGGCGGACGGCATACGCACCTGATGTCCTAGAAGAAGACCGAGCGCCGCTGCATGAGGAGCGCGTAGAGGTTCTGCTGGATGGTCTCGCGGACCTGGTCGGTGAGGTCGAAGACGAGCATGGGGTCCTCCGCGGCCGCCGACCCGAACTTCTCGGTGTGGATCGGCGCCCCGAACTCGATGATCCACTTGCTCGGCAGCGGCAGCAGACCGAGCGGGCCGAGCCACGGGAAGGTCGGGGTGACCGGCATGTAGGGCAGCCCGAGGACCCGGGCGACGGTCTTCATGTTGCCGAGCATCGGCGCGATCTCCTCCGCCCCCACGACGGAGACGGGGATGATGGGCACCCCGGCCTTCAGTGCGGCCGAGACGAACCCGCCGCGCCCGAATCGCTGCAGCTTGTAGCGCTCCTTGAACGGCTTGCCGACGCCCTTGAACCCCTCGGGGAACACCCCGACGAGCTCGCCCTTGGCGAGCAGGCGGTCGGCGTCGTCGTTGGTCGCCAGCGTCGCGCCGCCCCGCCGCGAGACGAGCCCGAGGAGCGGGGCCTGGAAGACGAGGTCGGCTCCCAGCGCCCGCATCGCCCGGTGCTGGGGGTGCTCGTCATGGATCGCGAGCTGGACCATGAGCGAGTCGATGGCGATGGTGCCGGAGTGGTTGACGACGACGAGCGCCCCGCCCTGGGCCGGGATGTTCGCGATGCCGCGGGTCTCGACACGGAACCACCGCCGGTAGAGCGGGCGCAGCAGGGGGTAGAGGATGTTCTCGGTGAAGTCGGCGTCGTAGCCGAACTCGTCGACCTCGTAGGCGCCGTCGAGCCGCCGGCGCAGGTAGGCCAGCACCTCGGCGATCCGGCGCTCGATGTCGCCGGGAGCGATGCCCGCTCCTTCGGCCGCCAGTCGCATCGCCGCGACGGCGGCACCCACGAGCTCCTCCAGGCCGGGCGTGGGTAGCGAGTCTGCCTCCGCGACGACCGTGGGGTCCGGCGGCGCGTCCTGACCGCTGCGCATTGCCCGTGCCTCGGCACGCTCGCCTACCCGCGCGGCGGGGTCGGGGGCCAGGCGCAGGTGCGACCGGGCCCGGTCGTCGGCCTCGCGCTTCGCGCGCGCGGCGACCGACGAGGTCCGGCGAACGGGTCGGGAGCCGTCCATCGCCGCGGCCGTGTCCGCCGCGAGCGTCGAGGCCGCCTGCGCCACCTCCGACCGGCCCCTCGCGCGGTCCTTCGGGTCCGCCGGGCTGCCAGCGCCAGCGGTGGCCGCCTGGGTCGTCGGTGGGGTCTCGGCGCTCGGGGCACGGCGGGGCCGGCGGCGCTCTCCGGCCTGGGCGGCGGCCTTCCGCTGGGTCCCCGAGGTGACGACGGGTCGCGGCCGGTGCGCCGGACGGGGGTAGCTGGCGGCGGTCCGGGCGCCCGCCGCCGGAGCGTCGGGCGAGCCGGCGACCGGGTCGACCGATCCGGTCGGGTCGGCCGAGCCGGTCGGGTCGGTCGGGCCGGTCGGGTCGGCCGGGTCGGTCGACAGCAGCGGCGTGGCGCGGCGTCGAGCCCGCTCACCCGAGGCGCGGGCAGCGCCGGCTTCGACGGCGCCCCTGGCCGTGCGCGCGGAGGCGGCAGCCCGAGGGCTCTTGCCAGCGGTCGGCTCGGTCATGTCGTCCTCCCCGGGAGGCCGGCGAGCAGACCCACCCCGCGTACGGCGCTCACCGTGGCACCGGTGAGCATGCTCGCCGCGGGCACCGCCGGCCGGACCGACGTGCCGAAGTCCTCGAACGCCTGGCGGGTGGAGTAGCGCGGCTCGAACCCGAACCGCTCGCGCATGGCGGTCGTGTCGAGGCCTCGGCCGAAGGCGAGGAACGAGACCTGGTCGGGCGAGAAGTCGGCGAGGCCGAGCCGGCGGGTGAGTCTGCCCACGATGCCGGATGCCGACATCGGGACGGGCACGAGCGGACGGCGCAGGAGGGCGGCCGCCTGCATCACGGTGATGACCCCGTCTCCCGCGAGGTTGACCACCCCGGTCAGGCCACCGGTCACCGCACGCAGCAGGGCCTCGGTGGCGTCGTCCTCGTGGAAGAACTGCATCCGAGCGTCGAAGCCGAACGGCACGGGGATGACCGGGAGGCTGAAGTAGTCGGTCATCGACGTGCGGATGTGCGGGCCGATGATGTTGGCGAAGCGGAGGGTGAGGATCTCGGTGTCGGGCCGCCGCCGGGCGTAGCCGCGCACGTAGCCCTCGACCTCGATGGAGTCCTTTCCGAACCCGCTGCTCGGCAGCCGCCGGGCCGTCATGTCCTCGGTGAACATCGCCGGGTCGCGCGGGGAGGATCCGTAGACCGCAGCAGAGGACTTCACGATGAGCCGGCGCACGCTGTCGGCCTTCTGGCAGGCCGCGAGCAGCTGCATCGTCCCGATGACGTTGATCTCCTTCTGGGGCGTGCGTCCGCCGGCGAAGGTGGGGGTGGCGATGACGTTCATGTGGACGACGGTGTCGACGCCCGCCTCGTCGATGATCTTGCCGATCATCGGGTTGCGGATGTCGGCGCGCACGAAGTCAGCGGCACCGATGTCGTGGGACGGGGGAATGACGTCGACGCCGACCACCCGGCCGATGTCGGGCCGCGCCGACAGGCGGCGCGCGAGGAGCCCACCGAGGTAGCGCGACACCCCTGTCACGAGCACGACGCCTGCCACGTCACCACCCTTTCGGTCGACCCACTACTGACCCTACCCAGAGGTCGCCACGTCGTACCCACCCAAACGGAGAAGTCCCTCCCGCGGGCACCCCGGGACGACGAAGGCCCCCACCGCGGATACGGTGCGGGGGCCTGGCGCCTGCGTGACACAGCGACCGCCGAGCCGGTGGCCGGCGGCGGGACGTCACTTCTTGTTGCGACGCTGGTGACGCGTCTTGCGCAGCAGCTTGCGGTGCTTCTTCTTCGCCATCCGCTTGCGGCGCTTCTTGATCACTGAGCCCATGTGGAGTCCTTCGCTTCGGTGCCAACTGCACACCCTACCGGTGGGTCGGGCCGGCCCCCAAACCGCCCGGCGACACCTTCAGGGGCGGGTCCGAAGACGGACCCGCCCCTGAAGGTGTCGTGCTGCGTTCGCTCACGCGGTGTCGACGTACGAGGTGCGTAGGTACTTGTGCACCTCGTCCTCCGGGACTCGGAACGACCGGCCGACACGGATGGCCGGCAGGTCACCGGCGTGGACCATTCGGTAGACGGTCATCTTGGACACGCGCATGATCGAGGCAACCTCGGCCACGGTGAGAAACCGCACCTCGGCGAGCTGGCGCTCCTGGGACATCTTGACCTCGATCTTCTGCACGTCCGCATCGCCGGCTTCCCCTCCGGCGGTCAACTACGGCCGTGCAAGCGCAACCATAGGGGCAGATGTGACGGCTGGGGAAGGCTATGGATGAAACTCGTTCGAATTGTCCAGTCGACACGCCGCAAACGGACGGATTCGCCCTCGCAGGAGCACGGCGCTCGGTGTTCGGGGCCGACCGATCGGGGCCGCTGTCTCAGTCGAACCAGGGGTCGAGGCCATGGAGGACGAAGGTCGCCTCGCGGGTCGCCATGATGGCCCTGTCGACCGGGTTGTCGGGGTTGTAGCCCAAGCTCCACGGCTGCACCCAGATGGGCAGCTGGGCGGGGTCGAGCTCACCCATCCGGGCCGGACCGGGACGGCCGAAGGTCTCCTCGACGTGGGCGCGCCACTCCTGTGGCGTCGGGGTGCGCGGGTCGATCGGGACATGGGCCGCGATGGCCACCAGGTGCGCCCAGGACACCGGCACGACGTCGACGATCTCGTAGCCGCCACCGCCGAGCGCCACCCACTTGCCGCCACATACCTCGTGGGCCAGGGAGTGCACCGTCTCGTGCGCTCGGCGCTGGGCGTCGACCGAGAGGGCGAGGTGGGCCAGCGGGTCCTGGGCGTGGCTGTCGCAGCCGTGCTGGCTGACGATGATGTCGGGCTTGAACGCGTGGAGCAGGTGCGGCACGACGGACTCGATCGCGCGCAGCCACGCGGCATCCCCCGTGCCGGGCGGGAGGGCGACGTTGGCGGCCGACCCCTGTGCGTGGGGACCGCCGATCTCGTGCGGCCAGCCGGTGCCCGGGAACAGCGCCCGGCCCGTCTCGTGGACGGAGATCGTCATCACCCTCGGGTCGTCCCAGAAGATGTCCTGGACGCCGTCGCCATGGTGGACGTCGATGTCGACGTACGCCACCCGCTTGGCCCCGTGGTCGAGCAGCCAGCGGATTCCGACGGCGATGTCGTTGTAGATGCAGAACCCGGAGGCATGCCCCCGGGCGGCGTGGTGCAGCCCACCGCAGTAGTTGACGCCGTGCTCGATCTCGCCGGACCAGACCTGCCGGCACATCGCCACGGTCCCGGCCACGACGCGGGCACTGGCCTCGTGCATCCCGAGGAACGCGGGGTCGTCCTCGGTGCCGAGACCCCGGCTCTGGTCGGCGTTGGCCGGGTCGAGCGAGGCCTCCTGGACCGCGGCGACATAGGCCGGCTCGTGGACCGTCGTGAGCAGCTCCTCGGGGCACACCCGGGGAGAGACCATCTCGACCTCGTCGAAGATCC